>SHZC01000150.1 GCA_009692505.1 Myxococcales bacterium | reverse complement strand
CTCCTCAAGGCCGGATTCGACTTCCGCCACCCGAGCCTTGAGACCGCGCTCGCGGCCGCGGTCGCTCCGCCTTCGGGGACCGCAGTCGGGGATGACTAAAGATTCTCACCCACGAGGCTGACCCCGCCCGTATACACTCCCCGCGATGCCGCTCCCGCCTCCCGTCCCCAAGTTCGACCTCCCGCGAAGCCACACCGGCTCCATCGGTAAGGGCGACGGTCAACAGTTCAAGGCCGTCAAGCGGCTGGGGCGTTGGCCGATCGGCCACGTCTACGACGGCACGGTCCTTCCGGACGGCGCGCCGTGCACCATCGTCTTTCCCGATATCCTCGGCGGCGAGATTGATGCTTGGCTCGCCGACATGGGGGCCGGGCGCGTGCACAACGAGGCGCTCGTCGGGCTGCCGATTCTCTCGTTTGTCTACGCCGGCGTGACGGTCGACCATCGGGCCTTTGCGGTCCTCCCGCATATCTCGGGGCTGACCGTCGCTGATCGAGTAGAGCGGGGCGGCCCCCTGTCGCCGGTCGCCGCGCTTCAGGTCGCGGTCGTGCTCGCCGACGCGATTTCTCGTCTGCACACCCGGGGTCGAGTGCTCGGGGAGCTGCGGCCGGCGTCGATTTACCTGCCGCGGACCCGGGACCAGTCGCTGAGGGTCGTTGATCTGGGCCTGCCTCGGGGCCTCTTTGCTCGCACGATCAGCCCGCCGACAGTGGACCCCGTCTATGCGTCTGCAGCCGTGCGCTCCGGTCGGCCTCCCCGGCCAGTCGATGACATCTTCGCGCTCGGGGCGGTCTTGCATTTCGTGCTCACGGGCAACGATCCACCCACTGAGCTTCCACCCGACGTGATGGTTTTTCCAAGTCGACAGGTGCGCCTCGGTCTGTTCGGAGCGTTCCTGGACGGCATCGTCTCCACCGCGCTCGGGGCTCGCGTGGCCGGTCGGTCGGAGCGGCTCGGCGACATGCACAAGATGGCGCGCGCGCTGCGGGGCCTGCGGGATCTGCACCGCCTCTCGCCCGCCGCCCAGAAGGCCATCCTCGCCTTGCGCCCAGAGGGCCGTAGCCCACGTCCACCCCCGACGCCCGGTGAGAAGCGGCCCGGCGGCCCGGAGCTGCTCGGCTTCATCGAGTCCAGGTTGACCCGCGACGACCTCCCGCTCCTTCTCAGCGACGAGGCGCTCGAGTCCATCGAGGCCTTGAGCAGCGAGTCTGGGCGGCGCGACGACGACGAGCTCGGCGGCGACGGGGGCGAGCAGTAGGACCCCGCGCGCGGCTCTTGCCCGAAGCGACGTCTTGTTGCTAAATGCCGCCGCCTTCGGGGCCGGATTTGGCCTCGCCTCGCTCGAAAGGTGTGCATGTCGACGATGCAAGGTTCCGACGTTTTCGATGTGGTCGTCATCGGCAGTGGACCGGGCGGCTATGTCGCAGCCATCAAGGCCGGTCAGCTCGGCCTGAAGACCGCCCTCGTGGAGCGGGATACCCGCTTCGGGGGCACCTGTCTCCTGCGGGGCTGCATCCCCACCAAGGCCCTCCTCGAGAGCGCCGAGATCATCGACCACGCCCGCGAGGCGCACGAGTTCGGGATCAAGATCGAAGGCACGCCTTCGGTCGACCTCACGGGCGTACACAAGCGCAAGGACAAGGTCGTCGCCCAAAACGCCGGGGGCGTGGCCTTCCTGCTCAAGAAGAACAAGGTCCAGACCTTCGCCGGGCACGGTCGGATCGCCGGTCCGGGCGCGGTCACGGTCACGGGCGCGGACGGAGCGGTCAAGCACCTGACCACGCGCAACGTCATCCTCGCCACCGGCTCGGCCCCTCGGATTCTGCCTCACCTCCCCGTCGACGGTGTGCGCGTACTCACGAGCGATGAGCTCCTCGAGCTGCGAGAGATGCCGCGGCACCTGCTCGTGCTCGGGGCCGGCGCGGTGGGTGTCGAGTTCGCCAGCGTCTACGCCAGCTTCGGCTGCAAGGTCACCGTTGTCGAGCTCATGGACCGCCTCGTGCCCGTCGAGGACGACGAGGTCAGCGCCGAGTTCGAGAAGATCTTCCGGCGTCGGGGGATCGAGGTCTTGACTTCCACCAAGCTCGCCGCCGTTCAGGTCTCCGCAGACGGTGTCACCGCGCGGCTGGAGCGTGAGGGGAAGGAGCCCTTCTCCCTCACCGCCTCCCATCTGCTCGTCGCTGTCGGGCGCCGCCCCGTCACCGAGGACTGCGGGCTCGACACGACCAACATCGTGGCCGACCGCGGGTTCATTGCCGTGGACGGCTTTCAGCGCACGACGCAGGCCGGGGTCTATGCCATCGGCGACATCGTCGCGGGCAAGCCGCAGCTCGCCCACGCAGCCAGCAACGAGGCGATCGTCGCAGTCGAGCATCTGGCCGGCCTCGACCCGCCGCCGATACTCTGGGACCAATGCCCGGGCTGCACCTATAGCCAACCGGAGATCGGGAGCGTGGGGCTGACGGAGCGCGAGGCCCGGAGACGCGGCTATAAGGTCAAGACCGGGAAGTTCCCGTTCTCGGCCATTGGCAAGGCCAAAATCATGAATAATACCGCGGGCTTCGTGAAGTTCGTCGTGGACGAAGCCTGCCACGACCAGATCCTCGGCGTTCACATCATCGGGCCACGGGCGACCGACCTCATCGCCGAGGCTGGGCCGCTGCTCCGCAATGAGTTCACGCTCGAGGAGCTCGCCCGCACGATCCACGCGCACCCCACCTTGTCCGAGGCCGTCGTCGAAGCCGCTCACGCCACGCTCGGCCACGCTATCCACCTCTGATGACGCAGACCCCGTCGACGTTCCTCGAGGCCGTCCGCGAGGCGCTCTGGGAGGAGATGACCCAGGACGAGCGGGTCTTTCTGATCGGGGAGGACATCGGTGTCTATGGCGGGGCGTTTAAGGTCACGCAGGGCTTCCTTGAGCACTTCGGCAAACACCGGATCATCGACACACCCATCGCCGAGGGCGGCATCATCGGGGCGGCCATCGGGGCCTCGCTCATGGGCCTTCGACCCGTCGCCGAGATGCAGTTCATGGACTTCGTGTCCTGCGGCTTCGACCAGCTCACGAACTTCGCCGCCAAGGTCCATTACCGTTGGGGACAAAGCGTGCCCATCGTCGTGCGTGGACCCGTCGGCGCGGCGGGCGGGGGTCCGTTCCACAGTCAGAGCGTCGAGATGTACTTCATCAAGACGCCCGGCTTGAAGGTCGTAGAGCCCTCGACGGCGGCCGACGCCAAGCTGCTCTTGAAGGCGGCGATCCGCGATCCGAACCCGGTGCTCTTTCTGGAGCACAAGGCCTTGTACCGGGCGCCCCAACTTCGGGAGCTCCTGCCTGGCCCCGACGCCGTCGCCGAGCTCGGCCGCGCCGCGACGCGACGAGCCGGCAACGATCTCGCGCTCATCACCTACGGGGCCATGGTGCACAAGTCCCTCGAGGCGGCCGAGCAGATCGCGCGCGAGGACGGCGCTCAAGTCCGCGTGATTGATCTGCGGACCCTCCAGCCCCTCGACGACGAGGCCATCTTCGAGGCCGCCCGGACCTGCGCCAAGGTGCTCATCGTGCATGAGGACACGCGCACGGCAGGCCTCGCCGGAGAGATCACGAGCCGCCTCAACGAGCACTGCTTCGAGTGGCTCGATGCACCCGTACTTCGGGTCACCGCCAACGACAGCCCAGTCCCCTACAACAAGACTCTCGAGGCCGCGTTCTTGCCGCAGACGACTGATATCGTCGCAGCAGCACGCCGGCTTCTTCGGTACTAAGTCCCCAGGAGCGAGCTTATGGCATCCGACATCATCATGCCCCAGATGGGCGAGTCCGTCGCTGAAGGCACCATCGTCCGTTGGCTCAAGCAGGTGGGCGACACCGTCGAGCGCGACGAACCGATCTTCGAGATCACGACCGATAAGGTCGACGCGGAGATCCCGGCGCCGGTCAGCGGCGTCATCTTGTCCATCTCGGTCGTCGCCGGACAGACCGTCGAGGTCGGGACCGTGGTCGGTCGAATGGGCGCGGCCGGGGAGGCTACGGGCCAGAGCGTCGCCGCCGTGGCAGTCGCGGTCGCACAGCCCACGCCTGGAGCGTCCTCAGCGGTCGTCACCCCCGCAGCACCGCTCGCCCTGTCGAAGCCACGGTCGGAGATGACCGCCGCCGAGCTTCGCCAGACCCGCAGCACGCCCGTTGTTCGGAAGATCGCGGAGGAGCACGGCATCAGCCTCCGCGACGTCTCGGGCACCGGCAGCGACGCGCGCGTGACGAAGAAGGACATCGAGGCGTTTATCGCCAGCGGCCAGCACTCCGCTGTGGCGGCCCCCCCGCCGGTCGCCGTCACCGCATCTGCCGCCGCAAAGGCTCCTGCCGGCCGCGTAGATCTCGGGGTGCCCGTCGGGGTGCCAAGGGTCGCTGTGACCGCAGGCGCCGCCGATCGCGTCGAGGGCATGACCCCCATGCGTCGCACCATCAGCGATCGGATGATCCAGTCGAAGCACTACAGCGCGCACGTGCACACCTGCTTCGAGGTCGACTACGGTCGTGTCGACGCCCTGCGACGGAAGTACAAGGACCAATACGCTGAGCGTGGCACCAAGCTCACGTTCACCGCCTTCCTCGCCCGCGCCACCGTCGACGCCTTGCGCGCCTTCCCCATCGTCAACAGCAGCCACGACGGCGAGAGCGTGACGTTCCGAGGGGATATCAACCTCGGCATCGCCGTGGCCCTCGACTGGGGCCTCCTCGTGCCGGTCGTCAAGCAAGCGGACGAAAAGTCCCTGCTCGGGCTGAGCAAGTCCATCAACGATCTCGGCGATCGCGCCCGCAAGAAGAAGCTCGTCCCTGACGACCTCGCTGGCCTCACGTTCTGCATCACGAACCCGGGCATCTTTGGCTGCCAATGGGGGACACCCATCATCCCCCAACCGACCGTCGCGATCCTCGGCGTCGGGACCATCGAGAAGCGGGTCAAGGTGATCACGCACCCCGACGGCAGTGACTCGATCGGCATCAAGCTCTGCGGCTACCTCACGCTCGGCTTCGACCACCGTGTCATCGACGGGGCGGTCGCCGACCAGTTCATGGGACACGTGAAGAAGAGCCTCGAGAGCTTCGACGAATCGGGGATGTGATGCGGAGCCTGAGGGTCGTTCGTCTGGGGCTCGTGTCCTATGGCGAGGGGCTCGAGCGTCAAGAGGCCCTCGTCCGCGCGCACCACGAGGGGCACGGGACTGATACCCTGCTCCTGCTCGAACATGAGCCGGTCATCACGCTGGGTCGGGACGGCAAGCGCGACAACGTCCTGCACTCCGACGAGGATCTGCGCTCGCGGGGTGTCGCGCTCGTCGAGACCGATCGGGGAGGGGACGCGACGTTCCACGGCCCCGGGCAGCTCGTCGCCTATCCCATCCTCGATCTGCGCCCGGACTGGCAGGACCTCCGCAGGTTCGTCGGCGGGCTCGAGCGAACCATGATCGATACGCTCTCCGAGTGCGGCCTCGAGGCGGCCCCGCTTTCGGGTTTTCCGGGCGTCTGGCTGAGGGAACCGGACCGCAAAATCGGCGCGATCGGGGCGCGTGTGCGGCGCTGGATCACCAACCACGGGCTGGCCCTGAATGTGAACACGGACCTCGACTACTTCTCGCTCATCGTGCCCTGCGGCATTCGCGATCGCGGGGTGACGAGCATCGCCCGAGAGCTCGGCACTGCCGTCGATCTCGACGCCGTGGGCACTCAGGTCGCCGAGCACCTCGCGCGGGTCTTTGGGCGTACACTGACCGACTAGCGGCACGGCGCGCGTGAATCTTCGGAGGCGCGCCTCCGTCCTTATCCCCGAAACGGAGGAAGTCCAAATGCGCTTCATGAATCGATCGCTGCTGCTCGCCGCCACGATCCTCGTCTCGACCTTGGGTCCGTCCCGACCGGCTTGGTCCGAGTCCTTGACCATCGATCTCGTCCAGTTTCAGACGAGCGACCCCGAGGCCTTTGCCTCGATGCGCCGGAAGAGCGACAGCATGCCGTTCACGATGACCGAGATTGAGAAGCTCAGTCAGGCGGGTATCGCCGAACGATCGCTGCTGGAGATGGTTCGCACCCGCGGCCTATTAGTCGTGGCCGATGCGGATACGCTGCTTCGGCTGAAGGCGGGTGGGGCGACCGACGCGCTCGTGGCCGCCGTCTCAGCCCACGCCCTGCCCCCGAACCGCACCCTCGATTTGACGATCGCCGTGCGTCTGGAGACGCCGTATTCGGTCGGCCAAGCGCCGCACCTCTATGTCGAGATCGTCAACCTCGACACGAAGGAGCAGGAGGCGTTCTTGCACTCGCCGCTCTCGCAGTTGCTCGCGCAGAAGTGGCGCGTGGACGTCGTGGAGGACCGCTCCGATCCGCTCCTGCCCACCCGCGTGCGCTCGCTGCGCGTCTGGGGCCAGGTCCCGATCCGGCGACCCGGCAAGCTTGAGATCCGCCTGCTCGTCTCCAAAGATCCCGCGCTGACGAGACTCGATGGGCTCTCGCCCGGGGACCAGAAAGACGTGCGGGTCTTCCCCATCGAATACCCGCCTGTGAGCTTGTCGCGGGCCTGCGAGCTTCAGGTCGAGCTGTCTCGGGACGCGCTCCTCAGGGACCACTTCAACCTCGGTCGCACGGACGTCCGCTGTCGCTGGGATTGAGCGCGCGTTCAGCCCCATTGACACCACGCGGCGCACCGCCACACTTCGCTCGAAATGGCGCAGCCCCCCCTCCTTCAAGTGACCGATCCGCCCCCTCGGGTCCGCAAGCGTGAGCCTGGGCCCCGGCCCGACTGGCTCCGGGTGCGCTATCGGCGCAACGACACGTTCGCAAGCATTAAATCGCTGCGCTCAGAGCTGAACCTTCACACCGTGTGCGAAGAGGCGCGCTGCCCGAACATCGACGAGTGCTGGAGCGCGGGCACGGCGACGTTCATGCTCATGGGCGACATCTGCACGCGGCGCTGCGGGTTTTGCGCGGTGATGAAGGGCGCGCCCCGAGCCCTTGATCCGGACGAGCCTTTGAACACGGCCATCGCGATCGCCCACCTCAAGGTTCGGCACGCGGTCATCACGAGCGTCAATCGCGATGAACTCCCGGATGGGGGCGCTGCACACTTCGCGGCCACGGTCCGGGCGATTCGACTCCGCTCTCCCGACACCCGCATCGAGCTGCTCGTGCCCGACTTTCTCGGAGACCGTGACGCGATGCAGAGGGTCCTCGACGAGGGGCCGGACATCGTCGCGCACAATACGGAGACCGTACCGAGGCTCTACCGGCGAGTGCGCCCGCAGGCTCAGTACCCACGGACCCTCGCGTGCATCGGACACATCTCGTCGACAACGGTGCTCTCCAAGACCGGCCTCATGCTGGGGCTCGGGGAGACGGACGAGGAGATCGAGTCGGTGATGTCAGACCTTCGGGAGCGGGGCTGCGCCATCTTGTCTTTGGGCCAATACCTCTCGCCGACGGTCAGGCACCTGCCGGTTGATCGTTGGGTCCACCCGGACACTTTCGCGCGGCTCGCCGAGGTCGGACGGGCCATGGGCTTCAAACACGTCGAGTCCGGGCCGCTGGTCCGATCGAGCTATATGGCGCATCGAGCGCTGGAGGATGGTCAAGTAACTTGACAGAGTCAGCCCAGATCTACGCCCTGTCTCCGGAGGCATTGGCTCGTCTCTTCAGCGAGGCGCACAGCGTTTTTGGGTTCACCGACGCGCCGGTCCCCGACGCGCTGCTCGAGGCCGCGTACGACCTCTACAAGATGGCCCCGACGTCGATGAACACCCAGCCGGCGCGCGTCTGGTTTCTGCGCTCGCACGAGGCCCGCCTGAGGCTGAAACCGGCCCTCATGGAAGGCAATGTCGTCAAGACGATGGCCGCCCCCGTGACCGCCATTATTGCCACGGATACGGCGTTCTTCGAGCACACCGCCGAGACCTGGTTCGACCCCTCGGCCCGCGAGATGTTCGCCGACAACCCCGCGCTCGCCTCCGCCACGGCCGAGCGCAACGGCACGCTTCAGGGGGCGTATTTCATGCTCGCACTTCGCGCGCTCGGGCTCGACGTCGGGGCCATGAGCGGCTTCGACAACGCGAAGGTCGACGCCGAGTTCTTTAGAGACGGCCGCTTCAAGAGCAACTTCCTCTGCAACCTCGGCTACGGCGCGGCTGGTGCGTTCCACCCTCGACAGCCGAGGCTGCCCTTCACGACGGCGTGCCGCCTGCTCTGACCGCGGTCGACCCGTTTGGCTCGCCCGTTGACAACGTCTGGGCCAGAGCCGAACGATCCCGCCCGACCAAATCTGCATCTCGCCCGGAGTCCCATGAGCCTTCTCGACGTTCGTCCCTACTTCCCCTCGGCTGAGGCGACCCCGGCAATTGAAGCCGCGTCGCTGTCTTCGATGGCGAAGGGCATGCAGGGCAGCAAGATTCTTCAGATCGCCTATGCCGTGCACGCGCGCATCAAGGCGGGTGAGCGTACGGCGGACTTCACGGTCGGGGACTTCTCGCCCACGGAGTTTCGGGTCCCGGATCTGCTCATCACCGAGACGACCCGCGCGCTCACGGCCGGGCAGACCAACTACCCCCCGGCTGATGGCGTGCCTGAGCTTCGCCAGGCCGTTCAGGAGCAGACCCGGCGCGAGCTCGGCCTCGACTATCCCATCGAGGCCTTTGTCGTCGGTAGCGGCGCGCGCCCCCTGCTCTACGGCGCTTTCCGATGCTTGCTCGACCCCGGCGAGAAGGTCGTCTACCCCGTCCCGAGCTGGAACAACAAGAACTTCTGCCAGCTCGTCGGCGCCGCACCCGTGCCCATTCAGACCTCGTTCGAGAGCAACTTCATGCCCGAGGTCGAGGCCGTCAGGCAGGCCCTGCCCGGCGCGCGGCTGCTCGTGTTGTGCTCGCCGGGCAACCCCACGGGCACCATGATCCGGGAGGCTCAGCTTCGGGCCATCTGCGAGATGATCGTCGTCGAGAACGAGCGACGGGAAGCCGCCGGGGAGCGACTGCTCTACCTCGTCTTCGATCAGGTCTACCGCAACCTCGTCTTCGGTGACGTCGGCCACGCCACGCCCCCGAGCATCGTGCCGAAGATGGCGCGATACACGATCATGATTGACGCCATCAGCAAGTGTTTCGCGGCCACCGGGCTCCGCGTCGGCTGGATGGTCGGGCCGCCGTTCATCGCCAGGCAGGTCAAATCGCTCATGACCCACGTCGGCGCTTGGGCCCCGCGCCCTGAGCAGATGGCCACCGCCGCGCTGCTCCAGAACCCTGAGGCGATGAGCACCTACCTCAAGACGCACCTCGGCGGCATCCATCAACGCCTCACCGCGCTCGCCGACGGGCTTGGGTCCATGAAGGCCATCGGCCTGCCCGTCGATCTCTGCGCCCCCGAAGGCGCCATCTACCTCAGCGTGCGTTTCGATCTCGAGGGGCGGCCGGGCCTGCCGGACGAAGACGCGGTGCGCGAGTATCTCCTTGAGCGCGCGGGCTGCGCCGTGGTGCCCTTCAGCGCGTTTGGCGACACCAAGAGCAAGGGCTGGTTCCGCTTCAGCGTCGGTGCTGTCTCCATGGCGGACATCGAGTGGGTCTTGCCCCGCCTGCGAGTCGCCCTTACGGACGCGCCTGCCCGCTCATAGCCCGAGCTCGCGGCCGATCATCCTCGTCACGAAATAGTCGCCCGGGCCCTCGGCGGCCACCAACGTGCGGACGCGATCCTTGACTTCAACGGCGTCGCCCAGCTGCTCGGCGGCGGCGAGCGTCGAGCGGTAGGCTTCCCAGACGTCCGCGCTCGAGATGCTGTAGCCGGCGTTCCGCACCATCCAGTACACGGCGAGCAGTCCAGCTTCGACCGCGAAGGCGGGCTGCTTCTGAATATAGTCCCGCGCAGCGCGGGTGAGCGTCTTGGGATCGCACGGAGATTGGCTCACGAGGGCGATCGCATCGGCGTAGAGCCCCGCGTCCTTCGCCGCCGAGAACCACTGACCCTCATCGCCCGGCGTGCTCCGGACGAGGTCGGCGAGGACTTCAGCGGGCGCGACGTGCGGGTACTTCTTCGTGACTGTGCGGAACGTCGCCAGACAGGTGCCGGTCTGATTGGCGCCCACGCCGTATCGCGCATAGGCCTCGTGGTGCCTCCCGGCCGCAAGCAGGATCTCCTCGCAAGCGATGTCGACCTCCGAGTCGTCCGCGTAAAGGCCGCGGCAGGACTCGGCGCAGTCAAGCGCGCGGTCCGCATCGCCGCTCGCGGCCAGCGCTCGGACGGTCCACTGCTGGAACGACCAGATCGTGCGGACGGTCAGGAGCTCAATGATCTCGTCGTATCGCTCGGCGTGGTAGAGCGCGGCCAAGCACGCCGAGGTGCCGTGAAAGTAGTGTCGGGTTGACTTGTCCGGACCGAGCGCCAGGCGCGTGATCCCGAGCAGCTTTTCGGCCCACTTCGACGCGACCTCCTTCGATCCGCACAACGCGCCCCAGTGATCGGTGAGCTCCTCAATGTACGGCATCTCGTCGGCCTCATGCGCGGCGAACAATCGCTCGAGCCAGGCCTCGCGCTTCTTCGTGTCGACGGGCGCGTTCGCGATAAGGGGCCAAAGATCACGAATAGCCTTGTTGACCGCGGCGCCCATGGACCCCGACGAGCCGTCGACGTGCTCGATCGCCGGCGACACCCGCTCAAGAAACACGACGGCCCCTTCGGCGGCGAGCACGGGGTCCACCTTGGCGACGGCCTTGATCTCCGCGACGGCCTGCTTGACTCGGGTGACCGCGGGCTGCGACTTCCATCCGAAGGCGTTGCGGCGGAAGCGCGCTTTGAAGTCCCACTTGTGGACCTCGGCTCGGGGGGGGGTGGGCTTCGCGGTCATAGCGGATCCATAGCCTGTTCCTGATATCGAGACGAGCGGGGGGATGCGGGTCCACCGGCTTGTCTCAGGCCCGAATGCGGCGTTGATTCCGGATTTCTGCAATGCGGAGAATCGTCGTGCGCGAGACCTTGATCGTTTCGGGACGTGGACAGATCACCCTGCCGGCGAGCATGCGCAAACACCTCGGGATTGCGCCCGGGAGCGCGGTCATCGTCGAGGAACGCGACGG
Source organism: Myxococcales bacterium (assembly GCA_009692505.1). Taxonomy (GTDB): domain Bacteria; phylum Myxococcota_A; class Bradymonadia; order UBA7976; family UBA1532; genus SHZC01. Next base: position 2,410 of record SHZC01000150.1, on the reverse strand, counting down.
CGAACTGATGGTCAAGCCGGCGGCCATCGTCGAAATTGACACCTATTCAGACGCGCAGATTGCGGAATGGGATCGCGAAGACGCGCTGTCAGCCGATGAGCGCCGACGCATCCTGGCGCGTCTGCAGACGGTCTGATGAGGATATTTCTCGACGCCAACATTCTCTTTGGGGCCGCGCACAATCCGAAGGGCAAGGCCGCCCTGATCATCGAGATTGGGCGGAACGGTGTCTGGCAGGTGGCCACCAGTCCCTACGCGGCCGAGGAAGCCCGGCGCAACGTCGCACGCAAGTTCCCTGCCTGCGTTGAACGCCTCGAGGCCCTCTTGGGCGAAGTCCGGCTGGTCGCGGATGCGCCCGGGGTTCCCGCCCCGGCCGGGCTGGCGGCAAAGGACGCACCCATCTTCCGCGCGGCCGTCTCGTGTCGGGCTGATGTCCTGCTGACGGGAGACATCCGCGACTTCGGCTTCCTGATGAACGCACCGGACAATGCGGACGGCTTGCTGAGCCAGACGGTGGCGGATTTTCTCGCGGGCCGAGAGCCGCCCGGCTGACGCCCGGTCAGCACATCGTCACGGTCCGCGCCCTTGTCCGAGCGCCCCGCGACGTGCTACAGAACCCGCGCGCCCCGTTTGGCCATCATGAGGAGTCTCCATGACAGCTCGTTGCACCCTCGGCCTTGTTGGAATTCTTGCGCTCGCGTGCGACGACGGCGGGACAACCAATGCCATCAGACAGAACCTGGGGGACGTCGGCACGACGCCTCCGGGTGACCTCGGCCCGACCGGTGATCTGGCCGGAGCGGACGCTGACGACCCCACGGGCCGGGACCGGTCGGACTCGGAGGACGTCTCGACCTCGGACGTCGAGGAGGGCGATACGTTCGTCGACCCTCTCGCACCGGATGTGGGCGACAAAGAGATGGGCACCGCCGACGGGCAACTGCCGGACCTCATGCCGCCCCTCGAGCCGGACATGGCCCCGCCTCCCATCGATGATGACGGGGACAGCTATACGGCCGACGTCGACTGCGATGACCACGACGCGGCCCGCCACCCCGGCGCGCGCGAGGTCGTCAATGGCATTGACGATGACTGTGACGGCATCGACGACGAGATCCCCGTCTGCGCCATCGGCGACGCGGACTACGCCACGGTTCAGGCCGCCCTCGACGGCGTGCCGGACGAGGCGGTCATCGATCTCTGCCCGGGTCTCTACGACGAGAACCCGATCGTGAGCCGGCCTGTGACGATTCGCGGCACGGGTGGGCCCGATGCGGTGATCATCGATGGTGGCGAGCGCGGCACGGTCCTGACCATCCGACCGGGCTTCGGCGAGGTCGAGCTTCACGGCTTCCGGGTCCAGAATGGTCGAGCGGCGGAAGGCGGCGGCATCCTCTGCGAGAGCGGCGTTCTGACGATGCTCGGTATGCGGTCCACGGCCAATTACGCCACCCACGGCGCCGGGCTCATGGTCCGAGGCTGTCGCGTATCGATCGTCGGGAACGAGTTCGACGCCAATACGGCGGCGGACCAGGGCGGCGGCGTCTTGCTCAATAACGTCGAAGGCGAGCTGGCCGAGAACCTCATCCACCACAACCAGGCCGGCCAGGGCGGCGGGCTCATGGTCAATGAGGGGGGCGTGATCATTCGCGCCAACATCATCGACAGCAACCGCGTCCCGACCCGAGGCGGTGGTCACTGCCACAACAGCAACGCCTTGATCACCGGCAATACGTATAGCAGTAACCACAGCGACTTCACGGCAGGTGGCCTCTGGGTCACCGACGGCCGCGAGGGGGTCATCGACGGCAATCGCTTCGAGAACAACCACGCCTCGGGAGATGGCGGCGGCGTCTATCTCAGCCGAAGTCGCGGCATCTTTCAGAACAACTACCTCGAAGGTAACGTGGCCGACGACGACGGCGGCGGGCTCCGCGTCTACGTCAGCACCGCGACCATCCTCGGCAATACGATGATCGGCAACGCCGCCGTCGACGACGGGGGCGGCTGCAAGCTCTCGCACAGCAAGAGCGTCTTCGAGGACAACATCCTAGAGGGCAACTTCGCCGGCCAAGAGGGCGGCGGCTTCGAGCTCGATAACGACCACTCGGACATCGTTCGGCTCTACGCCCGGGGCAACCGGGCCCGCTTTGGCGGCGGCTTGCACATGGCCACCGCGCACCATGGACACTTCCTCGCGGACAGCGAGTTCATCGACAACTTTGCCGAGGACTGCGGCGGTGGCGTCTATATGAATAACGAGGCGCACATCTTGGAGGTGCGGAACGTCTCCTTCGTCAACAACAGCTCGCCACGGGGCGGGGCGATCTGCTCGGTCCTTATCCCGGGCGTGTATTCGAACCTGCAATTCTATGGGAACCAAGCCTCGGAGGGCGGCGGCGCGTTGTAC
>SHZC01000149.1 GCA_009692505.1 Myxococcales bacterium | reverse complement strand
ATGTCCCGGCGCGCATGGACGTCACGTTGGCGATCGCGTCCTACTGGGAGCTTCGCTTCGCGGACGGACGGAGAGCGAGGATGGACAGTCGTGACCAGCTCCAAGAGATTGGGGACGAGGAGGTGAGAGGCTGGTGCCTCGCGCTCCACGACCGCCACATTGAATGCCCCAAGGACCTCATGGTCTCGGTTCCCTTCGAGGAGTGAGGGGCCGACAGGGGGTCTTTCATGCTCCCACTCAGGCCGGTGCCGTGACGTCCAGCCCGCGGAGCGGATTCTCGATCCTCACGCCGTCGATGACCTGCCCGTGTCCGAGGTCTTCGGAGCACAGGACCGCGCAACCGGCGGCGACCGCGGCGCGAACGACCAAAGCATCCCAGAAGCTGATGCGGTTGAGGCGGTGGCAGTCTACCGCCTCGAAAATGAGCGCGGGCTTGACCTGAACGACATCGAGTCGCGCCCGTTGCTCCATTGTTCGACGAGCGTCTGCCGTCGGAACTTCGAGCTTCCGGGTCGCCGTGTTGAAGTACTCCTGCAGAACCTGCGTCGAGATGACGCCCGTTCTGGACCGAAGGCCGTCGGCCAACAGCGAGGTGGCGATGAGCCGCTTCGGCCCGGCGTCTGCGTCGTGCGCGTAGACGGCGATGTTCGTGTCGAGGAAACTTCGCGACTTCATCGTCCCTCGTAGGCGTCCTCTCGGCCAAACCGCCGCCCGCCGTCGTTTCCAAAAGGCGGAGAATCTCGGCGGCGGGATCCTCGTCGCCGCTCTTTCCGACCAGCGAATATAGGTACGCGCGGACCATCTCGTTCAAGCTCGTCCCCTGCCGGGCGGCGATCTCCCGCGCCTTGCCCCGTCAGGCATCACCGCGTTACCCTATACCCGTCGTCGGCCGCCCTCATTCTGGAGTTCAGCGGTGTCCATTTTTCGAACCTCCCTCTTCGCCTGCGCGCTCGGCCTGACGTCCGTCTCCTGTGGCGACGAGAAGACCGAGCCCCCCGTCGACCCCGTCATCACCGACGATGTGACCCTCGAGGAGCCCGAGGCGAATGTGGGCTTCCAGCTCACCATCCCGGCCTTCGACATTCCGGTCGGGGCCGAGCTTCAGGACTGTCACTTCTTCGAGGTGCCCGAGAACCCCGATCGCCCGGGTGAAGCCCGCTTCATCAGCCGATTCCATGCGCGCCAGAACCCCGGCACGCACCACATGAACGTCTTCCGCGTCAAGACCCGCCACGACCTCTATGGGGCCCCCGGTGACGTCGTGAAGGGCGATATTCCGGACAGCCCGTGCTGGAAGAGCTCCAACTGGGCGGACTGGCCCATCGTGGTCAATAGTCAGGAGTCCTCGGTCTCCGGTGAGATCAACTGGACCTTGCCTGAGGGCGTCGCTCAGCGCTTCGAGCCCGGCGAGCTGCTCATGCTCCAGACGCACTATGTCAACGCGAGCACGCAGGTCAGCGACGTGGGTCGAGGCAAGGTGTTCGTGAACTTCCACGAGGTCGAGGCCGACAAGGTCGTGCACGAGATGGGCACGATGTTTACGACGAACCAGAACATCAGGGTCTGTCCGGGCGAGCGGCGAGAGTACGAGAAGACCTGCAACTTCGCCCGTGAGGAGCCCATCCACATCATCGGGGCGAATGGGCATTTCCACAGCCGGGGCGTGCGCTTCACCGCCTACAGCTACGACGCCGCGACCGATGAGAAGGGGGAGATGTTCTACGAGTCGACGCGCTGGGATGACCCGCCGATGGCGCGGGACTTCGACTTGGTGGTGCCGGCCAATGGGGGCATCTCGTACACCTGCGAGTATGAGGCTCCGGCCGATAGCTGCGGCAAGGAGGAGGATATGTGCTGCTTCACCTTCGGCCCCAAGGTCGAGACCTCCGAGCACTGCAACATCTTCCTGTACTACTGGCCCAAGCAGGCGGACTTCGGCTGCTTCTGAGTTGAACGAGGGCTTTTATCATCGTCTGGTGCGGCTCGGGCTGGCCGGCCTCCTGCTTTGGGGCTGCGTCGAGGATGCACCTGCCCCTGCGCCCGAGCCCCCCTGCACGCCCGTCGGCGAGAGCGGGGCGAGGCCACTCATCCTCGAGCTCCTGGAGAGCGACGAGCTGGGCGGCACTCGAAGGCTGACCGAAGGCGGCCTCATCCACCTCGAACGCCCGGTCCAGGGTGGGCACGTCGTCTATGTCACCGCCCGCGTCACGGGGCTGTGCACCAAGTCCGTCCTGCTCACGGGTCGCATCCGATCGATCGAGGACGACTCGGTCCTGAACAAGGACATCCGGCGAGGGTTCGGGCTCAAAGAATTGGGAGACGGGACGGCCACGAGCGATCCCCTCGATCTGAGCACGTTCTCCAACATCGCGCTCTGCCCCGAGGTGCGGGATCGGTACGATGTTGAGGGGACGCAATACATCCTGGAGATTGAGGTCGAGGACATCGACGCTCGGGTCGCCAAGACGGCGATTCGGGTGACGCCGACCTGTGGTCAGAGCGACGAAGCGGAGCGGAGCACGTGTTCATGCGAATGCAACCTCGGGGGCGTCAGCTCCGGCTGTGGATGAGCGGACTCGGCTTCGCGGCGTGTGAAGCGCCGCCGGTCGAGCCGACGCCCGTTTGCCTCGTCGGCGGCCTGTGTACGCCGGGCTTCAGCCAGGTCTATGAAGGCCGGATCGGCGCGCTCGTCAGCGTCGTCGTGGACGAGGTCGCCGACACCGCACTCGTCGTCGGTGGACCGATGGGCAATACCCCGGGCGCGCTGGTCCTGACCCTATCCGGCGGGGTCTTCTCCGAGGTGCCGACCTCGCTGCCGGTGACGCCCTGGTGGATCACGTCCGGGGACGCAGGGCTCGCGCTCGTCGGTGAACGCGGCCTCATCGCCACCGCCGACGGTCCGACCTTCACCCAGCGCGCGCTCGACGCCCCCCGGACGACGCTGTTTGGAGTGGCCGCGCTCGACGGCGACCGACTCATCGCTGTCGGAGGCGACGTGGGCCCAGGCGGGGAGCGAGACGTCATCCTTCGGGGCTCGGCCGAGGGCGGCTTCGAGCGTGTGTTGGTGCCGGACCCCAAAGGGATCGTCTTCTTCAAGGTCTTTGCCCGATCGAGCGACGACGTATGGATCTGCGGTCAGAGCGGCTGGGTCCTGAATATGCGCGGCGATCGCTCCGACTGGTATCGCGTCGACCCGCCGATCCCGTTGTTCACGATCACCGGCGACGCCGACGAGCTCTACGTCGTGGGTGGCCCAACCGCGGGCCTCTTCCGCTTCGACGCGGGCGAGCAGGGCTTCGTAGCGGAGGCCTTGCCGACACAAGACGCATCGCAGCTGACCGGGGTCGATCTCGCCGAGAACGGCGACCTCTGGGTCGTGGGCATGGCGGGCATCAAGTGGCGCCGGCGCGCCGACCAGTGGACCGACTTCTCCAACGAGGTCCCCCACTCGGATCTTCACGCCGTCGCGGCCACGTCGAAAGGCGCGATCGTCGTCGGCGGCGCGTTCGTCAACCCACCTCAGCCAGGGGCCCCGCGCAAGGGCGTCGTCGGGGTCTACGTCGAGCCCTTATAGCTCCGGATGGACGCCTCGACCTCGGCGGTCGTCAGGGTGCGGCTCATCGCCTTGGCCGCCTCGAAGACGTGCCGCGCGAGCCCGTCGTCGGTCGGGTGGCCGTGCTGCTCGAGCCAATACAGGACGTTCGATAAGCCGCTCTGGTGGCCGATGTCGATGATCTGTCGCTTGCCGAACTTCCCGGCCGGGACGCCGCTGTAGATCCGATCGGCGAGCGCGTCGTCACCCCGGCGTTGGGCCTTGATGACCGCCGCGGCGTGCACCCCGGTCGCGGTCCGGAAGGCGTCGTCGCCGAAGACCGGATAGTTCTTGGCTATGGGCCATTCGCAGTGGTGGGCGATGAGGTCCACCCACTCGCCGAGCTTGGAGAGGTCGTGGTCAATCTCGCCGAGCAGCATGAGGTTGACGAGCACTTGGTCGAGAGAGGCGTTGCCGACCCGCTCGCCCACGCCGAGCGCGGTGCCGTGCAGGCGATCGGCCCCGTACTCCATCGCGAAGAGCGTGTTGCAGACCGCGAGGCCGCGATCGTTGTGCCCATGCCAGTCGATGCCCACGTCCTGACCGGTGCCGTCGATGAGGTCCCGCGTCCACTCAATCAAGTTCTTCACACCGTCGGGCGTGGCGTGACCCACCGTGTCGCAGAGGCAGAGCCGGTGCGCGCCCTTCTCGATGGCGTTGATGAAGAGCGGCTGGAGCGTCTCCGGTCGGCTGCGGACCGTGTCCTCGGTGACGAAGGTGACCTTCAGGCCCTCCTTGACGGCGAGGGAGATGGCGTCTCCGGAGAGCTCGATGAGCTTCTGCAAGTCCCACTGCTCGGCGTATTGCCGAATGGGGCTCGTGCCCAGGAACGTCATGACCTCGATGTCGACGCCCGTCTTCTGGACGATGTCCACAATGGCCATAATGTCGTTGCGGTGCGTGCGTGCGGCGCAGTTCGGGCTGACCTTGAGGCCACGCTCGGCGATGTGCCGGGCGAGCGTCGTGACGTCCTCTACGGCCCGCGGACCCGCGCCCGGCAGCCCGATGTTCATGCACTGGATGCCGAGCGCGTCGGTCAGCTCGACGAAGCGTTTCTTGGCTTCGATCGGGGGATCGACGATGGACGGTCCTTGGATCCCGTCGCGCAGGGTCTCGTCGTTAAAAAGCAGCGGTCGATGGCTCGACTGCAGCGACCACCGGCGTCGACGCTGGTTCCAATCGAAGATGAGGTCCTTCATGGCTCAGACCGCCTCGATGACTACCGCGATGCCCTGGCCGCCCCCGATGCAGGCGCTGCCCAAGCCGTACTGAAGTCCCCGGCGCTTGAGCTCATAGAGCAGGTGCGCGGTGATGCGGGCGCCGCTGGCGGCGAGCGGGTGGCCGAGGGCGATCGCCCCGCCGTTGGTGTTCGTCTTGTCCCGGTCGAGCTCCAAGGCCCGCTCCACCGCGAGGTACTGCGGCGCGAACGCCTCGTTGACCTCGATGAGATCCATCTGAGCCAAACCCAGGCCCGCCCGCTCAAGCGCGAACTTGGCCGCGGGGACCGGGCCGATGCCCATGATCGTGGGGTCACAGCCGGACACGCCCCACTGTACGAGGCGGCCGAGCGGCGTCAGGCCGTGGGCCTTGGCAAAGTCGGCGGTCGCGAGCACGAGGGCCGCGGCGCCGTCGCAGATGCCGCTCGCGTTGCCGGCCGTGACGACGCCGTCTTTCTTGAAGACGGGCGCGAGCTTGGCGAGCCCCTCAATCTGCGTCTCGGGTCGGGCGTGCTCATCGACCTCGAAGGTCACGGTGCCCTTGCGGCTCTTCAACTCAATGGGGGTGATCTCCGAGGCGAAGCGACCGGCGGCTTGAGCGGCGGCCCAAGTCTGCTGGCTGCGGATCGCGTACGCGTCGCACTCCTCGCGGCTGATGTTGTATTTCGTCGCGAGGTTCTCGGCGGTGATGGCCATTGGCTGCCCGGTGAACGAGTCCGTCAGGCAGGTCCACAAGCTGTCCTCGAGCTCCGTCGTGCGGCCGAAGCTCAGGCCCGAGCGCGCGCCGCGAACGACGTGGGGCGCTTGGCTCATGGACTCTGAACCGCCGACGAGGGCGACCTCGCACTCCCCCAGGAGCAGCTCGCGCGCCGCGCCCGTTATGGCCTCGAAGCCCGAGCCGCAGAGGCGGTTGAGCGTGAGGGCCGGGACCTCCTGAGGCAGACCGGCGCGAAGGCCGACGTGGCGAGCGAGGTAGATGGCGTCTTTGGAGGTCTGGAGCACGTTGCCGAAGTAGACGTGCCCAAAGGCGTCGACCGGGACCCCCGACTGGACGATCGCCGCCTTGGCCGCGTGGACGCCGAGATCCGTCGCCGACCAGTCCTTCAGCGCGCCGTTGAAGGTGCCGAACGCGGTGCGCTTTGCGGCGAGGAAGACGAGTTCTCGGTGGAGCTTCTTGGACATGAGGGCGACCTTTCGAAGGCGAGTCAGACAGGCGGCGCGGAGAGCGACGCCAAGAGGTTAGGGCGAGTCGGACCCGGCGTCACGCGCGGCGGCGACGAAGGGCTGCGAGGCCGAGCAGGGAAACGAGCGGCCACATCATTGAGGGCAGACCTCCGAAACCAAAAGTACAGCCGTCCGAGGAGCCGAGGCTCGTGTCGATCAGCCTCAAATCGGCGCCGTTGCCCGCGTCCCCCGAGGCCCCATCCGGCGTAGCCGAGAGCCCGTCGCCGGTTTGAACATCGTTGCCCACGGGGCCTTGATCATCGGACCCGGCCTCCGAGAGGGCCGCGTCACGGACCTCCGGGCTGCTTGCGTCGGGCGGGAGCGGCGCGGCGTCCACAGCGGCGACAGCACCTCGCAACGCGAGATCCGCGCACTGGTAGTACAGATCGTTGCCATCGCCATAAGGAGGCTTGTCGTACATGACCTGAACGACCTGAAGCGTGCATCGCTCGCAGGTCACGTTCGGCAGCGTGACCTCCTGCTCCTGTCCGGCGGCGGGCAGATCCTCGATCGCATCCACGAGCACCGTGGGGTTGCCGCTGAAGTCCATGAAGTCATCGGGATCCCGGAAGTCATCATCGCCGTCTTCGTCGAAGCTGATGCGGTAGTGGCTCGGGTGGTTGATCGTCTCGCGCCAGGTCACGGTGATGGTCTGCCCGGGCGTGAACACGGCGACGTTATCTCCCCGGACCCCACCGCGAGCACCACACGGCCCGGCCTTCTGCTCGGGGCCCCGAGGCGCCGGCTCATCGAGCTGGATGTGGGCGAGGGCGGGGGTCGTCAAGAAGATTGACGAGATGAGAACGTCGAGGCGCATAGGGCTCCAGAGGTCGGTGACGCATTCGCGAGAAGCACGTTCTACCAAAAAAAGCGCGAAGGCGACCGCCTCGAAATCCGCGACGGCCGTTGCTCCGGCACCGCGGTCCGCCGCACATGAGCGCGCATGGCAACGCGAAACGACCCTCGCCTCAAAGGCGCGCCCGACTTCGGGCCTGAGGGCCGCTACGTCACGCTGAGCCTCCTCGGCCGAGGGGGAATGGGTGAGGTCTACCGGGTGCGGGACCGCGTGCTCGGGCTGGACGTGGCCCTGAAGGTCGTGCGCGGCGACCGAACCGACTCCGAGCAGCACGCGGCGCGCTTCGCCGAGGAGGCCCAGATCGCCGCTCAGCTCGAGCATCCGGGCATCGTCCAGGTCTACGATCACGGCGCGCTGCCCGACGGCCGCCTCTACTTCACGATGCGCGAGGTGCAGGGCCGCACGTTCACCGAGCCCATCATCGGCGTGCACGCAGACGCGGTGGGCGGTCAGTTCCGCGTGACGCCCGATGGGTGGACGTTCTTGCGGCTCGTGCAGGTTCTGACGCGCATCTGCGAGGCCGTAAGCCTATGCCCACGCCCGAGGGGTGCTGCATCGCGACCTCAAGCCCCACAACGTCATGCTCGGGGCGTTCGGCGAGGTCCTCGTCATGGACTGGGGGCTCGCCAAGCCGCTCGGCGCGAAGAGCTTGGCGGAGGTGTCCTCCGACGAGACGGCGGTTCAGGCGGAGCGCGTCACGTTGTCCCTCTCCCCCGGCGGCCCGTCCATCGAGACGACCTACGGCACGCAAGTCGGCACGATGCAGTACATGTCGCCCGAGCAGGCGCTAGGTCAGCCCGACCGAATGGGCCCGCCGTCCGATGTCTACGCGCTCGGCGCGATGCTCTTCGAGGTGCTCACGGGTCAGGTGCCGCTTCAGCCGTCGTCTCTGGGGTTCATGGTGCCGAGGCCGGCGCCGTCCCCGCGGGTCGTCGTCTCCCCAAATCACCCGCCGCTCCCCGATGAGCTCGTCGCCGTCTGCGAGCGCGCGCTGGCCTTCGATCCCGGCGACCGCTACGCCCACGCCGGGGAGATGGCGGTCGCCCTGGCGGCGTGGCTCGATGGGGCGCAGCGACGCGCGCAGGCCGAGGTCGCCGTTTCGCAATCGCGGGCGCGTCTGGTGGATCTGACGGGGCTTCGAGCGAAGGTCGTGGAGCGGGCACTCGACGCCAGGCAGGTCGAGCAGTCGAACGCGCGCCTCGCTTCGGACCAAGACCGCAGCTTGGTCTGGTCGATTGACGACGAGGTGCAGACGCTGCGGCGAGAGATCCGACTGTCCGAGGTCGAGCTGCTCCAGGACCTGCACGCGGCCCTGGGTTGGGTGCCTGATCCGCGCGAGGCGAAGTGCCTCCTCGCCACGTTTCACCGCGAGCGATAGGAGGTGGCCGTGCTCGAGCGAGACGGACTCGGCGCGGCTGAGCATCGACGCCTGCTCGAAGTCTATGACACAGGCGAGCACGCTGAGTTCCTGCGAGACGAGGCGCGTCTCTCGCTTCAGACTGTACCTCCGGGTGCGCGGGTCGATCTGTCTGGCTGTGTCTTGGTCCGTCGGCGATGGCCGGCGAACTTCGAGCGTGAGCTCGGCCCGACGCCGTTTTACGGGCTCGTCCTGAAGGCCGGACGCTGCGTGCTCGAGGTCAGCGCGCCGGGGTTTGAGACCATCCGAGTGCCCACCTTCCTGGAAGCGCAGGCCCACTTCGACTTTGGCGCCACCGTCCTCCATCTGCCGGTGCGCGGCACGCTGTCGACCGACGAGTGTTACGTCGCCGCCGGGCCCTTCCTCGCCGGTGGAGACGAGGTCGCCCTCGACGCCTTGCCCCGCCAGTAGGTTCACGTTGACGCCTTTATCGCGCGGCGTTATCCCGTCACGCACGGGGAGTATCTGGCGTTCCTCAACGCCTTGCTGGAGACCCAAGGCCCCGAGGCGGCCGTGCTCGCCTTCACGCACGCCGGACTCCGGGGGGTCGACGCCCGCTTGCCGACGTTCACCCTCGTGGCTTCGACCGTCGAGCTTCTGCCCGCACGAGGTCGCACGCTCGACTACGCCGCTCGCCAGCCCGTCGTGGAGGTGAGCTGGCATCAGGCGAGCGCGTACGCGGCCTTCGTCGCCGCCCAGGACGGCCTCCCGTGGCGGCTCCCGCACGAGCTGGAGTGGGAGAAAGCGGCGCGAGGCGTCGACGGGCGGATCTATACGTGGGGCGATCACTTCGAGGTGAACTGGGCGTCCCTGAGCGGGTCCAGGGACGGCCCGCCCTCGCTCGATGTCATCGGCGCCTTTCCGACCGACGAGAGCCCCTACGGGCTGCGCGATGTCGTCGGGGGCGTTCGGGAGTGGTCTGCGAACCAGTGGCGAATCGACGGCGGCGTGTGTGACGGGACCATGTGTTGGCGCACAACCGTGACGATCACCTGCGGCAGTTCGCGTTCCTCCGGACGACGGGGGGGGCAGCGCGCACCGGCCTATGACCTGACGCACTCGTACGGGCCGGGCGGCGAGCACACGCTCCTCGTCGCGGGTGAGGGTCGCGAGCCCGGCAGGGATGCCCTGCGCCGCGTCTCCGTAGACGCCGGCTTGAGCATCGGCGTGGCCGAGCGCGTGACCTCCGAGGTGCTCGAGGCCCTCTCCGGTTGGCGAATCTTCGCACGCGAGGCCGGGGTCGGTCGCATGAGCACGACCCGCGTCGCGGCGGCGGTCAAGGCGGCGCTCGGTCGCCGACCACCGTCCGGGCGCAGATGAGTCCGCCCGCTGCGGGCGCGGCGAAGTCAGCGGCCTCCGCGATCAGCCTCAAACACCTCATGCTGCCGGCGATGCAGCGACACTGACCGAGTTGCGCGATCGGGCCTCTCGCCGTGACACTACGCGCCATGCAAACCCGCCGACTTGCCGTGCCACTTCGAGTCCGCGCGCTCTTTCTCGTAATCGCCTGCCTCTCGTTGGGCTTCGCGAAGATGGGCGGCCGAGGTGGGGTGGCGCCGAACCACGACATCATGTGGCATGGCCTGCCTGTGCCCTATTTCATCCACTCCGCCGGCTACTCGGCGATGCCGATGGAGCGCGTCACCGCGGCAATTGATCGCGGCTTCGGTCACTGGCAGGACGTGGACTGCGCCGAGGTGACGTTCGAGCGGTCGGTCGCCGGACAGGACGTGGCGGCGTTTGTGATTGACGGCCAGAACAGCATCTGGTTCGAGGAGCGCGAGGTGCCCCGCGAGATTGATCCGGCGCATACGCTGGCGGCGACGGGCCTGCTCGGGGCGACGTGCACCGGGGCCATCGCCGAGGTGGACATGGTCGTCAACGCGGTGAACTTTCGCTGGTCCGACGACGAGCCGGGCGGCACGATTGATCTTGAAACTGTGATGATCCACGAGGTCGGGCACTTCCTCGGCCTCGACCACAGCGACGTGGGCGGCGCCATCATGCTGCCGAACTACGTCGGCCACGCTCAGCGGGGGCTCAGCGCGGATGATCAGGCCGGCGTCTGCTCCATCTATCCGAACGGCCGCCACGGACCCTGCGCGCGGTCGGCCGACTGCGAGGAAGGGGACACCTGCCAGGGCACGCTCGTCGGCCCACGTCTGCCGGGCCTGCGCTGCGGTGCGCCCCTCGGCGAGGCCCAGCCCGGCGGGCGATGCGGGGTGGGCGAGAACGCCTGCGATACCGGCTGCAGCACCGGGTTCTGCCTCGACGGCGGCTTCTGCTCGGCCGCGTGTGTCACCGACGAGGACTGCCCGGCAAACAAGAGCTGCTTCCTCACGCGGACCCCGGAGTGGGACGTCTCCATCTGCCTCGCGGTGAAGCTCTGCGACGACGACGTTGACGCCTGTCCGGAGGGGCAGGCCTGCGCCGCCTCGGGGCACCCCTACGAGGCCCAGGCCTTGCGATATTGCCGCCCGACCCGCACCGCCCAGCCGGTGGGCGCGGCGTGTAACTCCTTTGACGATTGTGGGGGGCTGCTCTGCCTTGAGGGTCGCTGCAGCCGCCTCTGCGACGAGAACCGCGACTGCGGCCCCCTGTCGTACTGCGTCAACGAGCGGCTCATCGTCGGGCCCGAGCGCGAGGAGGTCGTGTCGCTGTGCAGGTTGGCGCCGGCGTGCGCGGTCGACGCGGACTGCGCCGAGGGCGGGGAGCTGTGCGCTTTCGTCGACATCGGTGGGGTCGTGGATCGTCGCTGCGTGCCGCCGGGTGGCGCGCCGGACGGAGAGGCTTGTGAGATTGGGCTCGTTTGCGAGGGCGGCGTTTGTTTAGGCGGGATCTGCAGCGGTCCCTGCCGCGTCGACGCCGACTGCGTGGACGGTATGGCCTGCGACGTCGCACCCGTCTTCGGCGGCCGCTATGCCGTCTGCGCCCCCTTCGATTTGCCACCGCCGCCCCCCGATGGGGCCGTGGATCTGTTGGTGACCGACGCGCTCGTCAGCGACGCTTCGAGTGCTTCGGACACGCCCGCGCTCGCCGACAGCGGGGGAGCTGACGGGCAGGAGATGCCGGATGTCCCAGGCCTCAATGATCGACGCGCCCTCGCGGACCGGGGCGCCGACGACGCTGGTCCCTTGATCGCAGTCGACGCGCTCGGCGGGGGAGCAAGCACCGTGAAGCCGGCTCCGGGTGGCTGCCGCGTCGCCGCCACGCCCTCATCGTCGGTCACGTTGTCCTCGTTTTTCGCGCTGATGATCACCCTCGGCCTTTGGGCCCGACGGTCACGCCTCAGCCGAGCGGTGGTCTAAGGCACGAGCGAGCGGCCCCCACGGCGGTCCGAGGATTCGCACGGCCGGCTTCCGGGGGAACCACTTTCAGCGATCGGCGTCGTCGCGGCATAAACCGCCGCCATGAAGACCCAAGACGTCGCAGCGCCTCTCTGGTCTTGCCCCCGTTCCCCGGACTCGACGAACCTGAGTACGCTGAGCACGCCGCGAGGACCGGGCTGCTGGACACCGCGTGCGCGCGCCCCCTCTCGCGCCTCACGTCGGGCTGATCAGTTGTTCGGCGCGCCTTCGCAGATCCAAGCGTGGAGGAGGTCAATCTGGGCCTGCGGCAGCTTCCCCGTCTTGGGCATCGCCGTTCCGAAGCAGAGGTTGACGCCGCGGAGCTTGTCCATGAGGTAGCTGCTGTCGGGCGCGCCGGGAGAGACGCGCAGCCGATTGGCGCACTGGCTCGCGGCGACGTTGACGAGACTCGCGAAGCTTCGGCCCGCGGCGAGGCTCAACCCCGCGGCCGGCATGACGCCCCCGTGGCAGCCCGCCCCCCCGCAAGTGTTGGTGAAGATGGGCTGGATCTGCCCAGCGAAGGCCACGCCCCCGCACTCGCGGACGTGCGCGTTGCAGACGTTTCCGGCCCCGCAGACGCCGCAATTGATCACACCTCCGCAGCCGTCGACGATGCCCGCAATCTGCCCACAAGCGTCCAGGCACGCGCGCGGCGAGCAGGCGCACAGACTCGCCTCACCGCCTCCGCCGCAGGTCTCGGGGGCGGCGCAGTCCGCGTCGTCGCAGCACTCGAAGTCCTCGATACACCCAAGCGCGGGGCAGGCGCCCGTCCCCTCGGGGCAGAGCAGGCTCTGGTCGGCCGATCCCGGGTCGGCGGCGTCGCGTCTGGCAGGTCCGAGGCGTCGGGTCCTTCACCCGGGGGCGGCCCACCGGCGCAGATCCAGCCGGCGACCTCGGCGAGGGCGGCGTCGTCCAGATAGGGCCCGCCGAGCGGCATTCTGGACGGCCGCATCCATCCGGGGGAGCTCGGTCCGGGTTTCTGATGAGTGCTCTAGGGAAGCCGCGAGTGCGTGGATCTTCGTGGTCGGCATGTGCACCATTGTCCCAGTTCAGACCCACAGTCACGGCTGCCGGCGCGTCGATGGTCTCTTCTGCCAGAGAGGCGGCGTTCGATCGACCGGGCGGTGGCGTGATGGTGTTGGATTGCGTTGGGTTGTTGTCGTCGAGTGTCGAGCATGTGCCCGTCGGCGTCGGAGCTGTGGGCAGGTGTTGGGAGGGTGCGGAGCAGCCGTCCGCGGGCTGTCCACGGGCCCCGTCAGACGCGGCACTGTGCACAGCCCATCTCGGAGCGCGAGGCGTGGACGGCGGGCCTGGCTGCGTGGCCCTGGCTTGGGTTGGTCAGGCTGCCTCCGCGGCCTCCGTTTCGAAGCGGCGTTCGAAGTCCGCCGGTGTCATGTATCCGAGAAAAGAGTGGGTCCGCTGGCCGTTATAGAAGCAGCCAATGAATTCGTGGATGGCCAGCTTGGCCTCCTGCATGGTCGGCCAGGGGCGGCGGTGAATCAGCTCCGTCTTGAAGGGTGGCGAAGAAGCTCTCCACGCAGGCGTTGTCCCAGCAGCCGCCCTTGCGACTCATGCTGCACGATATGCCGCGGGCCGTGAGCGCCGCTCGGTAGTCGCCGCTGGCGTAACTGGCTGCCCCGGTCCGAGTGGTGGATGAGGTTCGGCTCGGGCACCCGCTGCCCCACGGCCATCTCGAAGGCGTCCAGAACCAGCTCGATGCGCATATGATCGGCCACGGACCAGCCGATCACGCGGCGGGACCACAGGTCGATGACCACCGCCAAGTCTATCCAGCCCGCCCACGTTCGGATGTGCGTGATGTCGGACGCCCAGACCCGATCTCGCGCTCCATCTGCAGGACCTTGTTCTCCCGACGCAGCCGCACCAGCTCCATGCGCTCATCCGTCGTGAGCGCCCCCACAGGACCACGTCCCGCGTTGATGTCGGCCTGTTTCACCCAGAG
>SHZC01000148.1 GCA_009692505.1 Myxococcales bacterium | reverse complement strand
TCCTGGAGCGCCTCGAGGACGAGCCTCGCTGTGTCGTCCGCGTCGGTGGCGCGCTGCTTGACGCCCCGCGGGCTGCCACCGATGGTCTCTCGACCCCCCCAGTCGGCGCCGAGGCGCGGCCAGACCCACTGAAGGCCGCCGGGTCCGAACAGGGCCTCGGCCGTCCCGCGGTCCGGGCAGCCCACCGTGACCTTCTCCAGCCGTGACGCAAAGCTCACGACGACGGGCGCCAGACGGTACCACATATCGAAGCCCCAGACGGTGCCGTGCACGACGAGCACCCGCGGCTTCACGTCCTCGCCGCGACGGACCGGCGAGGCAGCGATCTCCGCCTCGGTGGGCAGGCGCGCCGCGCGTCCGTCGAGCTCGTAGATGCGCGAGACCCCCTCGAGGGCCTTTCGCCTCCGCGACCGCTCTGCGGCCACGACGCGCGCCCGCTCTTCACTCGTCAAAGTCCGACTCAGGAGCTCGACCATCGCGTCAATGGCCCGACGAAACCCGTCGACGCTGTTGTGCGTCCCGGGGCGTTGGTTAAACCAGGCGAGCTCGACGCCGCCGGGCACCGTGAGGAGGTCCAGGCCGATCGGATCGACGTCGTGCCGATCGACGATCTCGTAAAATACGCGCGTGATCTGGGCCTCGGGGACCAAGCCGGCCAGGGCGACGATCGCGAGCACGGCATCGGCATCCGGCGTCCCGGTCACGACGAAGCGTGGGTCGTCCCGCCTCGCGCCGTAGTGGTCCCGACAGGCCCGCAAGGCCACGCCTTCACGGTGGCTCTCGAAGCCGTGGTGGTCCATGCACAGCGGCCCGAGCACCGACTGCTTCTGCCCATAAGCACACTCGATCGGCTCGTAGCCCAAGTCTCGGTGGCGACAGGCCTCGTCGTAGTCAAATGTAAACGCGATGGACAACATCGGCGGGGGCTTCATCTTTGGCCTCGACTTTTCACCGTTTGACACCCTGGGATGAGCGCGAAAATCTGAGTTCCCAGGGGAGGACTGAGATACGAGGCCATGCTACAGGCTTTTTTAAACTCTGGCCCACAGCTTGCTAGCTTCGTCTTTCATGAACCTCTCGTCCCTCCTCATCGCGCTGTGTCTCCTGGGCCCGCTGGCGGCCTTGGGGGCGGCCAATGGGGCGAGTGGGGCTCCGGCACTGGAGGCCGCGCGTTCTGGGGCCAAAGACGCGCGGGCCACAGTCGATTCGCTGGAGCAGTCCCGGGCTGCCTTGCTCGCGGCCGCTGACGCCCTCAACGCGCAGATCGTCCGTCTCAAGGGCGCGTCAGGTGCCGGGCGGCCTCGGACATTGATGCCGTCAGGGGCACGGGGTGAGCTCGGCTCGCGGCTCGAGCAGGCGCAGGCCTTGGCCGGCACGTTGTCGACGCTCGACCGCCAAGTGGAGGCCGCCCGCGCGCAGCTCCTTCGAGCCGAAGAGGGCCTCGGTGCGACGCTTGATACCGAGATCGAGAGACGCCGGACCCAACTTGGTGGCGTGGACCTAAGCGGGCGGTCGGCGGCGATGGACGCGCTGCGCTCGCTGCTCCTCGAGCGTGGGCGAGCGGTGGGACAGACGGCGCCGGTCGCGGGTCGGACGGTCTCGCTGCCGGGTGTAGACACCGCGCTCGCCTCGTCGACGGAGCTGCTGGAGCTCGCGGACGAGGCCCGTGATCACGCCGAGCAGCTCGAAGCCCAGCTCTCCGCGCTC
The DNA here is from genome assembly GCA_009692505.1 of Myxococcales bacterium. Taxonomy (GTDB): domain Bacteria; phylum Myxococcota_A; class Bradymonadia; order UBA7976; family UBA1532; genus SHZC01. The sequence goes on along the minus strand of SHZC01000148.1, from coordinate 11,953 downwards.
GGTGTGCGGCTCGGCGACTTGCAATCGCGCCGCCGCGTCCTGCGAGCAGCGGGGACGTTCGCCCGTGACGAGGCCTTGTTCGGGGAAGACGCTCGTAATCGGCGGGTTGTTCGCGCGAGCGGAGACGGGCTCACGGCGCCCGAGGCGCGAGCCACCGGGGGGCGACCTTCGGGGAATGAGGCCTCGGGAGCGACCCGCGGGGACGATGCCGAGACGATTGAGAGCCAGGCCGGAGCCGCGGCACCTGCGGCGCCGTCACCCGAGGGAGAAGATCCGAGCGGCGGCAGCGACTTCGACGGGGCCTTGGGTGATGACGGCGCAGGCGCCCCTCCCGCGCCGCCGACGCCGATGGCCGTGCCGGTCGGCGGTCTCTCTCCGGGCGGGCGTTTTTCAGGCGCGGACCTCTCGGAGACTTTGACCGTGGATCTCGCGCTCTTGCCGCAGCTCCTCGGGGGCAGCGTCGGCCAGCTGAGCCCGAGCGCCGTCGGCGACCAGATTCGCGCCCTCGAGGCTCGGCGTCGGGAGTTGGAGCGGACCCGCGCCTCGCTCGAAGCCCGCCAGAAGGCGCTCGAAGAGAGAGCCCGTGCGGTCACGGAGTAGACGGCCCGCTTTGAACCTGGCTCTGAAACTGGGGGGCCTCGCCCTGAGCGCGCTCGTGGGTCCGCTCGTCGGGTCGCCTGCGCGAGCGGAGGCCGCGCAGGCTGATTTGCGGCTGGAACTCGGGCCCGCCTACGACTCCAACGTCCTGCGTCTGGAGGGCGGCGCGCGTCAGGCACCTTTGGGGGATGGTTTGCTCCTCGGCATCGGTGAGCTTCAGGTCGCGCGCTCGGTCGGTGAGCGTCTCAGGCTCCAGGCGGCCTGGCAGGCGGGCGGCAAGCTGTTCGCCGAGCAGGCCGGGGAGGACACGCTGGCGCAGCGGCTCGACGTCGGGCTCGGGTTCGTCCTGCCTTCGCCGGAAGGGATGTCGTTTCGTCTGCTGGTCGACGGCGCGGCGCGGCACCAGCGGACCCGTCAACCCGCCTCGTCGTCTGACCATACCCGGCTGACCGCGACGCCCTCACTCGACCTCGGGTTTCGCTCTCTCGGGGCGACGGCTGGTCTGGCCCTCGACCGTTTGCAGTTCGTCGACCATCCGGACCTGAACGCCCAGAGTTACGTTGGTCAAGCTGCTTTACGAGCTGGCTTCGATTCACTCGGCGTTTCCTTGGGCGGGGCCATCGGGCAGCGCGGCTTCGACGGACCCAGGCAGATACGCATCGGCACGACTCAGCGGGGGGTGCCCATCGTCGACACGGACGAGGGCGTCCGACGGGCCGACGACCTCGTCCGTGCCCAGGCCGGCCTGAGGTACGACGACCTCCTCATCGGACGCATCGACCTGGCCTACGAGCGAGCCAGGTCCAACAGCCTCGGCGGCGACTACGTCCGCAAGGCCCTGACCGCACAGGCCACCGCCCCACTCCCGGCTGAGCTGATTGTCTCGGTGTCGGCCACGCTCCAAGACCTGGCGTATGCGGAGCCGCAGTTCGTGGAGGAGGGCGCGTCTTTCGGGGTCGTCGAAGACGAGGGTCGGTCCTCGATCAACTTACGGCTTGAGCGGCCCGTAAGCGGCCCGTTGTCTGTGGTCTTGCGCTCCGGTGCCTGGTTCTCGGCGTCCGGTGATGGCCCGAGTTATAGCCGCACGCTGACGAGCCTCGCGCTCGCCTTCGGGAGTGAAGCCGCGGACTGAAAGCTCAGTACCGCCTTCGCTTTGACTTCACGCGGGGGCGACGGACTCGGACCCGGTTCTTGATGGCCCGAAGGTTCGAGACGTGCCGAATCCAGACGAGCAGCGCGATGGCGATGGTCAGGAGCCGGAGGGCGACGGGCTGCGGGCTGACGTGAGCCAGCGCGACGAAGGCCACGGCCGCAGTCAGACTCCCAATGGCCGGGACCCGCGAGATGACCGCGACCATGACCCACAAGACCGCGGAGAACACGGCGATGGGCCAGCTCATCGCGAGCATCACCCCGAAGGCGGTGGCCACCCCTTTGCCGCCCTTGAAGCGGAGAAACGGCGTGAAGCAGTGGCCGAGGATCGCCGCGAAACCCGCGAGCGCCGCCCCGGCCTCGCCGATCTCGCTGGCGAAGAGACGAACCAGGACGACGGGCAGGAGACCCTTGAGCACGTCGACGACGAGGGTGACGATCCCCCACTTCTTGCCGAGGGTGCGCGTGACGTTTGTCGCCCCGATATTGCCGCTGCCGACGCGTCGGGGATCCGCCCCAGCGACGCGACCGACCAAGACCCCGGTGGGGAGGGAGCCTACGAGAAACGCGGTGACGGCGAGCACTGTGAGGAGCAGCAGATCGGGCATGGGCGCACGGACGATAGCAGAACGTCAGCGGCGGCGGTTCATTCCAGCGCGTCCTGCGCCGCGTAACGAACCCCCACGTCCTCGTCGCCGATCGCGGCCATCAAGAGTGGCAGGCTGCGGTCGCCGCCGATCCGACCCAAGGCGGCGACGACGTCCTCGCGCAGCCCGGGGTCCTGGCTGCCGGGCAGGGCCTTGTCGTGGAAGAGGCTGGTCAGGGCCTCGATGGCCGCCGCCGCTTTGAGCTGACCCAAGGCGACGATCGCGCTCCGGACGACGGCGCGTTGTGGACCGTCCAACTGGGTCACAAGGGCCGGGATCGCGCCGTCGAGCTTCCTCTCGCCGATGGTTACGATCGCCGCCAGCCGGACCTCGACCGAGCTGTCCCCGAGCGCGCCGATGAGGGCCGTTGTCGCCGCCTGTGGATCGGCGCAGGCGGCGACCGCTTCAACGGCCATCCGACGAACGATGAAGTCGTGCCCGTCTCGCACGAGCCTCGCCGAGAAGTCGGCGGCGAGCGGGTGACGAAAGCTGGTGAGGAGGCGGAGCACGTCTGCGTGGGACTCCTTGGGCGCGCGGTCGGTCCGTTCGATGATGGCCACCACGGACCGGGCGCCAATCTTGCCGAGGGCTTTGGAGGCGGCAGCGCGCAGCTCGTCTTGGGGGGAGACGAGGGCGGCGGCGAGGATGGCCTCACCGGCGGCGCCGCGCTCGGCGAGCACGCTGCCGGCTCGGGTGCGGACCTCTTCATGACGGGAGCCCAAGAGCTGGAGCACCTCTTCGTCGGAGGCGTCAGGTCCGAAGAGGCCCTCGGCGGCCGCGAGGGCGGTGCCACCGCACGGTCCGCGGGTCGCCAAGCGCTGGAGGGCGGGTCGCGCTTCGCTACCCATGCGGGCGAGCGAGCGCGCAGCGGCCTGGCGAACGCTCATGCTCAGATCCGCGGCGAGCAGTTCGAGCAGATCCCGGTCGCCGGGATCGGCGAACTGACCGAGGGCGTGGGCGACCGCTTGGCGCTCGACCAAGTAGCGGCTGTCCCAGAGTGAGGCGATGGCGGTGTGGGCCGCCGCGTCGCCGCGAGTTGAGAGGGCGAAGATCGCCGCGGCGCGCTCCTCACTGTCGATGGCGGCGGGCAGGTGGCTGTAGAGGAGCTCACGGGCTTCGGGCATGTCGACGGTGCCGAGGGCGCGCAGCGCGGCGACCTTCTCGCTCTTGACGCTGGAGGCGAGCAGCGGCTTGACGGCGAAGATGCCGTCCTGGCCGAATCGACCCAAGTTGGCCTCGGCGCTGAGGCGGCGCTCGGCGTGGCCGCCGACGAGGGCGGCGATGACGATCTCCAAGGCGCGCACATTTCCGGAGCGGGCGAGGGCGTCAAACGCGCGGTCCTTCGAGCGACCGTCGCTGGCGTCGTACCACTTCACGATGGCGTCGTAGTGCGCAGCGCTCCCCAAGGCGCCGAGGCTCCAGAGCGCGGATTCACGGACAGCCGGTGCAGAATGGCGGGTGAGGCCGTCGAGCACCTCGGTGGCGCGCTCGTCGCCGAGCTCACCGAGGAGCGAGGCTACCCGGGCCGCCTGGTTGGGGTTCTTCACGTCGAGGGCGGCGATGAGCTGAGCCACGGCCGGGGGCCCGATGCGAAGGAGCTCACGCTGCCCTCGGTGGGCGCGGCCGTCGTCGGCGAGCTCGGCGATCGAGGTCTCGATTCGAGCGCGCAGCCCCGGAATCGCCGTGAAGGGATCCTTCGGACCGGCGAGCTTGATCTCCGAGAGGCAGACGCCGCCCTGCGCACCCTTGCCGTGGTGCGACTCGAAGACCAGAGAGAGCTTGTTGGTGGCGATGGGGGGGGAGAGCGAGACGACCTGCTGCCACTTGCGATCGGCGAGGTCGACCGTGCGGGACTCGTTGGGGGTCTCGATGCGGAGGCGCTGCGGGCGCCCACACTGGGAGAAGCTCGTCGGCGTGCGGGCATCACCCGGCACGTACTCCAGGCGATCGATGTACTGGACGCGATCGAAGCCGACGCGAACCCAGGCACCGTTCGCGTTGGCAGGCGTGCTGCCCCAGGCCGACCAATCATGGCCATCGAAGAGGTTGGCGGCGCTGTAGACCCGTCGACCCTGCTCGCTGACGGCGCTCGTCGAGGAGACCTCGACCCGGGACACGCGCTCGCCCGAGATGGGGGCTTGGTCATCGCGAAGGGCGTTTGGCTCGGCCGCCAAGACAGGAGAGACGCAGAGACTCGTCAAAACGGTCGTCGTCAGGGTCGTCTTCAGGGTCGTCTTCAGGGTCTGGCGGGCCATCTTCGCCTCCTCGATCAGTTCGAATTGCTCACGAACTTCCCATTCGGCTTCTAATTACTCTGACTTTTGGGGTGGGTCATCGAATGACGATTTTTGTCCGAAGAGGCAAGCTGCTCAGAGTCTCGTTGGCGAGGAGGGCGTCCGTCGACAGCGTGTAATAGAGGGCAGACCCCTTCCGCTCAAGGGCCAACTTGGGCTTGCCGGCCGGAGCTCGGGCCGTGTCCCAAGCCTGAAGGGCGGTCGCGTAGGCGATCGCGTCGGCCTCGGAGTCCCAGGTGCTTACGCACTCGATGACCTGACGTCGATCGTCGGTCAACAGCGCGGTGAAGTCGCCGTCCCAGCCCGCCGCCGCCTCGATGGCGTCGCCAGTGGGACGATTGGTCAAGAGAACTTGACGAAAGTGCAGCTCACCCGCGACGCCGTCCCAGGTCCGCGTGAAGCCCTTCGGGAGCGCGACCGTCACGCGACTCGGCTCGTCGCGAGTGGGCGCGTATCGCTCAGGATGCAGGATCTGCTCGGTCGAGGCCGGCGGATCGGCGTAGAGCTTGCGGAAGTCCGCCCACGTCCAGCCGGTCGTGCGCAAGGCCGCCAAGAAGCTGATGCCGTGCTGGTAGGGGAAGACGAGGGACTGCTTGATATAGTCCGGCGCGCCCGTCATGACCGGATACTCCGCGCTCGACATTTGGAGCGGGATGGTCGCCGCCATCATGTTCAGCATAAAGGGTGAGACGTCGTCGCCGCTGCCGCCCGCCTTGACCGCGGTGTGCATGAGCATGACGACCGTCGCGTCCCCCTCCATGAGCGCGGCGTGCGCGAGCACCTCGTCGTGGCTGTACCGCTTCGAGTCGATGAGCTTGCCGCCGCCCCACTCCTGGTCCTGGATGGCGTGAAAGATCTCGTGAGCCATGACCGGCTCCTGAAGGAAGAGCGGGATCCAGTCCGCCAGGTACAGTTCCTGGCGTGTGTGATCGTAGAATCCGGCGACCTGCTCGGTCAGGAGCCGCGTCATGAAGTCGCCGTAGTCGAGGCCCGTAGGGATGAGCCCGAGGAGCTTGAGCAAGTCGCCCTCGGCTTGCACCTTGGCCGGGCCGTACTCGTCGGCGAGCCGCTCGGTGATGAAGCGAGTGACCTCGGGCTTCTTTTTCACGCCGGACTTCAGCGGCTTGCTGAGCTTCTGGCCCCGCAGGTTCTCGACGCTCGAAAGCGCGCTCTTGGCCATGCTTTTCAGGATCGCCGGGTCGACTGGCTTGGGCGGCGTGGCCGTCGCGATCGGCGACACGCCAAGGAGGTAGGTAATCAACAGGAGGTTTTCGACCATGACTCGGCACCGTAGACGAGCGGTGATTATCGTTCAACGTGGGGCGGGTCGTGAGCGTCGAGGTTCCGTCGACCCGGCGTGGCGTGGTACCCCGTCGACCATGTTTAGACCCGAGCTGCTGATTACGCCTTCTATAGATGCCCTCATCGATTTGGCGCTGGCCGAGGATCTCGGCCTCGGCGATGCGACGAGCGATGCGGTGGTCCCGCCGACGGCGACCGCGACCGCCGAGCTTCAGGCGCGAGAGGCCCTCGTCGTCTGCGGAAGGCCCATCGTCGATCGGCTATTCGAGCGGTGGGGCTCACGCGCGCCTTCGCTCGAGTGGCTCGTCGGCGAGGGTCAGACGACGGCCCGTGACACGGTCGTCGCGACGCTTCAAGGGCGGCTGCGCGATGTTCTGGCCTTGGAGCGCACGGTCCTCAACTTTGTGCAGCGGATGTCCGGCATCGCGACCCAGACGCAGAGATACGTGGCTGCCGTCGCGGGCACACGGGCCCGAATCGTCGATACGCGCAAGACGCTGCCGGGCTGGCGGGCGCTCGACAAATACGCTGTGCGGATCGGCGGGGCCCACAATCACCGGGCGGCCCTCGATGGGGGCATCCTTATTAAAGATAACCACCTCCGGGCCGCCGGAGGGATCGCCGCAGCCGTGGCCAGTGCGCGACGAAACGCGAGCCACGCCCTGCGCGTCGAGGTCGAGGTCGAGGATCTGCTCGGCCTCGAGGCCGCCCTGAGCGCGGGCGCGGAGGTCGTGCTGATCGATAACTTCACGCCCGAGCTCGCGCGAGAGGCCGTGAGCCTCGCCGCCGGTCGCGCCCTCATCGAAGCGAGCGGCGGAATCAACGAGTCCACCGTGCGCGCTTTCGCCGAAGCCGGCGTGGACCTCATCTCCGTCGGCGCGCTCACCCACTCGGTGCGGGCCGCCGATCTCGCGCTCGAAGTTCGTCTCGACTGTTGAGATCCTTGACCTGAGTGAGTCCGCGAGGAACCGGGTGTAGAGAAAGGTAGACGCCCCGCCGAATCTGATCCTCAGAACAGACAACCCGAGGATGGGACGAACATGAGCAGCCTTCACCGCGCAGACTTTCTTGCCCTCCTCGCCGACGACCAGTCGCTCTCCGGCCTGGACTTTTCTGGCGCGGATCTGAGCTGCCTCAGCCTGCCTCGCGTCGGACTTCGCGATGTCTGTCTCGTCGGCGCGGACCTGCGGGGCGTGGATCTGAGCGATGCGGACCTCTGCGGTGCTGATCTCTCTCGCGCCAATTTACGGATGGCGCGCCTCTCGCGGGCCCGACTTGTCGGAGCGCGGGCGACCGACGCGGACTTCTTCATGGCGACTCTCGACGGGATCGACGGTCGGCTCATGGATCTGACGGGGGCCATCCTTCGGGAGACGGTCCTGTCTGACGCGCGGATGTGGGGCGCGATGATGCGCGGCGTCGACCTTCAGCTCGCCATCATGGACGGCATTGACCTCCGAGGTGTCTGTCTCCTCGACGCGGTCATGACCGAGGTCCAGCTCTTCGACGCCGATCTTCGCCACGCGGACCTCGGTCGCGCCGATCTGTCGGGCGCGGATCTGCGCCGCAGCGAGCTTCAGCAAGCTCACCTCGACGACGCCCGCCTCTGCAGCGCCAATCTCATCGGCGCCTCCCTCGAGGGCGCGAGCCTTCAGCGGACCGATGTACGAGGCGCTCGCGTCTCCGAGCCCACCCTTCGAGGAGGGGACGGGCAGCAGATCCACTTCGCCACGGCCCCGTACAGGGGTCTCGGCCTAGGCGCCGCGATCGCCTGACGTGAGGAGTCGCAGCGACCTATCGCAGAACGACCCCTCGCTGGGACGGTGTCAACACCACAGGGCTTTGGCCGCTGTAAGGCTGACTAGACTTATTGAGGGAGGATTGAGAACAGGAGAGAGGAGGAGAGGAGGGCAGCCGTGAGGCCGGTCAAACTTGCGCGGCCGTCAGGCCCATCAAATGGGTCGAACGGCCGAGCGCAGGTCCTACCAGCGGTCGCGACCACCACCACCAGCGCCGCCGCCAGCGCCGCCGCCAGCGCCACGACCACGGCCACCGCCGCCAGCGCCGCCGCCGCCGCCGAAGCCGCCGCCACCGCCGCCGAAGCCACCGCCGCCGCCGCCGCCGCCGAAGCCGCGACCACCGCCGCCGCCGCCGCCGCCGCCGCCGCCGCCGCCTTCACGAGGACCGCGATCGCGAGCCTCGTTGACGTTCAAGCTGCGGCCGTCGAGCTGCGCGCCGTTCATCTTGGCGACCGCCTCGTCAGCGTCACCGGGGTTGGCGAACGTGACGAAGCCGAAGCCGCGGCTGCGGCCCGTCTCGCGGTCACTCAGGACGGTTGCGTCCGTGACCTCGCCAAACTTCTCGAATGCTGCGCGGAGTCCGTTGGCATCCGTGCCCCAGCTGAGACCACCTACGAAGAGCTTCTTGGACATGACTTCTCTGCTTCCCTGATTGCCCGCCATGGACGGGCCTGACTGAAATGCCTTCACGACTCCGTGAAGACCCGTGCGACCCAAATGGTCGCTCGATGCGATATGCGAATGAATGCGAACGATCCGAAACGGCCGACACCGTAGCAGAGCCATCTAAGAAAAAGCCAACTTTATTTTCAGATCGTCGAATTCGGGCGGTATGACCGGCTGGCGTCGTGAATCTGGACCAGCCCCGCGTTGGCACTTCCAGAGCGGTAGCCATCCAGATCGACGCTGACGAACTTGAACCCCGCTGCCCGGCAGGCCTCGGTGACACAATCGCGGAGACTCGCCTCGGCGAAGACCCGCGACAGCTCACTCGACCCGAGCTCGAGGCGGACAAGGTCGCCGTGAAAACGAGCCCTCAGCTCAAGGAGACCTAAGGTCCGAAGGGCGGCCTCACATCGCGCGACCTGAGAGAGGCGCTCCGGCGTGACCTCCGTCCCGTAGGGAAATCGACTCGACAGGCACGCCGCCGCGGGCTTGTCCGCAGTCCCCAGGCCATACCGCCGCGAGAGGGCTCGGATGTCTACCTTCGACAGCCCGGCTTCGATGAGGGGGGCCCTTACGCCATGCTCGGCGGCTGCCCGCATGCCCGGGCGGTGGTCGCCCAGATCCTCCGGGATCGCCCCGTAGCAGAGCTGACCCAGGTCCTGCGCCGTCGCCTCGAGTGCCGCGAGATCGAAGAGCTCGCTCTTGCAGTGGTAGCAACGGTCACCCGCGTTTTGTCGATAGCCGTCGCGCTCGTACTCACGGCTCTCGATCTCGATCACCCTCGCCCCCATGGCGGCGGCCTCGCGGCGAGCGTCCTCGAGCTCCCAGGGCGCAAAGCTCGGCGAGAGGGCGCACAACCCGACGGCGCGCTCACCGAGAACCTCGACGGCCACGCGAAGGAGGAGCGTGCTGTCGACGCCACCCGAGTAGGCGATGACGACGCGCTCCATCGCCCGCAGGCTGGCGCGGAGGTGCTCGTGGCGGGCGTCGAGGTCGCTCATATGAAGTACATCAGCCGGGGCTCGTCCCGCTGAATCCGCAGGGCCTCGGCGCGGGAGACGAGATCAGCGACGGTGAACGCATCGAAGGCTGCCGTCACCCGCTGGCCAATGTCCGTCCAGACCGTGGCTGGCACCTCGCGCCCCGATCTGGATGCGATCCGCGACTCCGGCGCGCTCTCGGTCAGGGCGTCATCGGGCGCGAAGGTCAAGTCAAGCGGACCGTCCGTCGCCCGGACGATGTCGCCGATGGTGATGGACTCCGGCGGCTTTCTCAGGAAGTAGCCCCCGTTGCGCCCGCGCCTCCCGTCGACGAGCTCGGCACGCTTCAAGTCCTGGAAGATCTGCTCAAGGAAACGCACGGGGATGTCCTGACGCTCGGCGATCTGCCGGACCTGAGTGGCTTGGCCGCGGCTGTGAAACGCGATGTCGAACAGCGCGAGGGCGGCGTAGTGGCAGCGATTGGACAGCTTCACGGCGGCGGATTGTGGTGATGCCGGCAGAAGGCGTCAATCAGGGTGTGTAGATGCCGCGAGCGACGAGCGCGGCGTCCATTCGACCGTGTTGGGCTTCGCGTTCGAGGAGGTATTCGCCCAAAGGCAGCCTAGACTTCTCGAGGCTGACGTGCGCGATCTCTAGCACGCCTTCCAGCCGCCGTATCCGGGCGCAGAAGTCGCGGATGAGGGTTGGGCCGTCGACCCCGAGAGCGAGGGTCGCTCGGGCCTCTTTGGGGCGACCGTAAGGCTCGATCGCCGAACGGGCGGTCGCGAGGTCGGCTCGTGAGCTGGATGCCGAGCGGAGCTTGCCCCGGGCGGTCATTGGGACGGGGGGGACGGAGAGGTGCCGCTGATGCAGTGCCTTGGCGAGCTCGGCCTCGGCGAATCGGACGATCCGCAGGGCGTCGAGCAGTGCCGGAAGAACGACGGGCAGGGGCGGCAAGCCCGAAGCCGCGACGGGCTCGGGGTCGGTTGCCTTGAGGGGGACTTCGTCGAACACGCCCTCGGTCGGTAGAAAGAAGCCGGCTATGCCCTCCACGGCCCGGGCTTCTTCGACCTCTCGCGTGGATGAAGTCAGGCCGAGCACCTCCGCCTGCAGCCTTGCGCGAACGCGAACCTCGATGGGGTCGACCCCCTTCGCCGACCCCGAGTTCGACCGGCGGACTGCTCGGACCGGGCGAATCTCTATCGCCAACGTCCCCTCGACGATTCGCACGCCGTTTGCCGCTGACCAAGCGGTTGCGGCGTCACGAATGGCCTCCTCGCTGATGACCCGATATTGGGTTGGCGCGAGCAGGTCGGGCAGGTGGGCCTCCGCTTCGAGGAGCACGTAGTGAAGCCGAGCCCGTGCGCCGACGTAGAGGGCCGTCAGAACCGAGAGGCCGACAAGAGCGACGAGCACGACGCTGATGAGCGGCGACTGGAATCGACCGCTCACGAGACCGCTGGCCCCGCACGCATCAAGGCGACCTCGTCCCGGAGCAGCGCGAGGTTCGCGTCGGCCGTGTGTCGCTCGGCGAGCAGCGTGTCGCGTTCGGCCTCCAGGATCTCGACGGTCTGGCCGAGCATGGCTTCGAGCTCCAGGTGGGCGCGCAAGAGAGCCTCGAGGTCATTCTCCCGGTGGCGTCGTTCGTCGACCTCGCGGCGCAGACGATGATGTTGTTCCTCCAGCCGCGCCTCAAGGGCCACGGTCCGCGTCCCGAGCGGTGTCGATTCCGCGGCGCGCCTCTCCAGACCCACCCTCTCCAGAAGCTCCTTGGCGAGGGTCAAAAACGCGATCATCGCCGGCCCACCCACGGCCGGTGGCGCGGGCAGCGGGAGGTCCAGCGCCTTGAGTCCAAAAGCGAGCGCGTCGACCGCGAGCTGCGTATCGGTTCGCGCTTCGGCAGCCCGAGCCCTCAGGGCCTCGAAATCCGCCCGGTCGCCCTCGAGCTCGGAGACCCGCCGTCGCGCCGCCTCGAGCTCTGTGTTCCGGGTTTGCCGCTCCTCAGCCCAGCGCGCCTTTTGGGCGTCGTTGCGACGGTCGATGAGCCGAAGGGTGGACAAGTCGGCCTGAGCGGCCTCGAGCGCGGCCTCAGCCTGCTCACGGATGTGGTTCGCCTCGGACTCGACGAGGACGGGCGGCGGGGACGGCAGAAACAGCCCAGGCAAGACAGGGATGGGGACGCGGCTGCCCACGAAGATTCGTAAGGCGACCTCACCGAGACCGGCGTCGAGGCCCAGTGCATCGCCTTCGCAGACCAGACCCTGGCAAGCACGAACCTCCACTTCCGTGCGATGCTCGAAAGCCAGAAAGGCCGGTCCCAGAAGCCCGGTGACGTAGAGACCACCTCGACTCAGGACCCGTCGGACGTCCTCGGCCTCGAGTCGGCCATGTCGGTCGACGACGAGCTCCTTGGAGCCCGCGCGCTCTCGGGCATCGGGACGCAGACGAAGCGGGGACCCATGCACCGTGGTCCCAGCGACCGCGCGTGCGTCGGAGCCGGGGGTGATCGCCACGAG
>SHZC01000147.1 GCA_009692505.1 Myxococcales bacterium | reverse complement strand
AAGTGCCCGGGCAGATACCAGTGGCTCACGTTGAGGCCCGTCGAGCGAAGGCGCTCACCGACGACGTGCTGCGAGGCCCAGTCCGCGCCGGGGAGCCGACAGGCGAAGCGCCAGGGCGCGCAGACGGACCTCGTCGCCGGGCTCAGGCCCATACCCACGGGCACGAGGCCGGCCGCCAACGCGATCTCCCCCCACGCCTCGGCCGTCTCCCGACGTCGCTCCAGCGCTTCAGGAAAGGCCCGGAGCGCGCGAGCAATCAGCGGCCCCCACTCCGGACGCCACTCGACCCGCAATGCCGCTTCATAGCCCGTGAGCAAGCCGGCGAAGGGCCGGATCTCGGTCTGCGGACCCGCTCTCAAAGTCTCACGCGCCAAGTTCAGCCCTGAACGAAACCGCTGCTGCGCCGCTTCGACTTCGGAGGTCGGCGACACCCCCAATGAGGCGAGGGCCACTCGACTCTCCGCGGCGAGCCCGGCATCCGAGAAGCAAAGCGCGCCCCCCCCGACCTCGATGTGTTTCGTCGGACCGAAGGAGTAGATCCCCACGTCGCCTTCCGCGCCCGCAAGGCCGGTCGACGAGCGCGCCCCCAAGGCCTGAGCCGCGTCGTCCAGGACCAGGCAGTCCGGGGCCGCAAAGATCCGCCGGACCTCGGACGTCTCGGCGGCGTTTCCGTAGAGGTGAACGACGATCGCCGCGCGCGCGCCGGCCGCCCGGGCTCGTATCCACTCGGAGCTTGGCACGAGCCCGGTCTCGAGCTCGACATCACACAGGAGCGGCGACGCCCCTGCGAGCAAGACCGCGGCGATCACGTCCTGGCAGACCGCGGCCGAGACCGCGACCTTCAGCGTCCCCTGCCCCCGGAAGGCCAGCAGGACCGCCGCGATGCCCAAAGACGCCCGCCCGACCGGCACGACGTGCTCAAGGCCGGTGAAGGCCCCCAACGCGTCCGCAAAGGGCCCGTCCGCCACACTCACGTCACCGTCCAGGTCTCTCCGCCGTCGAGCAGCGCCTGCACGCCGCCGGGCTTGACCTTCGCTTTAGCCTTGTCGACCTGCGCCTGCATGAGCTCGTCGAAGCTCGGGCGTTCGACCGCGCGAAAGACCCCGACCGGCGTGGGGAAGTTGGGGTGAACCAGGCGGCTGACGAAGAAGGACAGCGCGTCGTTCGTCTCGTCGTGGATGAGCAGGCGGTCCTCACCAAACGTCGCGACGTCCACGACCATCGGCTGCATCCGCGTGTCGAGCGCGATGCCCTTCGCGCCGCCGGGACCGAAGCGCATGGGCTTGCCGTGCTCCAGTCGGAGCTCGTGGTCAATCTTCGTGGCCCGGTCGGTCAGGTAGTCGAAGGCGCCGTCATTGAAGATGTTGCAGTTCTGGTAGATCTCGACAAACGCGCTGCCCTTGTGCGCGGCGGCCCGGGACAAGGTCTCGCCCAGGTGCTTGCTGTCCACGTCCACTGAGCGGGCCACGAAGCTGGCCTCGGCGCCCAACGCCAAAGAGATCGGGTTGAACGGGTAGTCGACCGAGCCCAGGGGTGAGGACTTGGTCTTCTTGCCCTGCTCCGACGTCGGGCTGTATTGCCCCTTGGTCAGGCCGTAGATCCGGTTGTTGAACATGAGAATCTTGAGATCGACGTTGCGACGCAGCGTGTGAATCAGGTGATTCCCGCCGATGGACAACGCGTCCCCGTCGCCCGTGACCACCCACACCGAGAGCTCGGGTCGCAGGGTCTTTATGCCCGTGGCGATCGCCGGCGCGCGCCCGTGGATGGAGTGCATGCCGAAGGTCTGGGTGTAGTACGGGAACCGGCTCGAGCAGCCGATGCCGCTGACGAAGACGAAGTTCTCGCGTGGGATGCCGAGCTCCGGCAGTGCCTTGTGAACCGCGGCGAGGATCGCGTAGTCGCCACAGCCCGGACACCAACGCACATCCTGGTCGGTTTGGAAGTCCTTGCGACCGAGCTTGCTCGCATCGGTGTGGGTCACTTTGGGGTAGATGCTCATTTTATGGCCTCAAGCTGAGTCAGCACGGCGCGGGTGATCTCGGACTCCTTGAACGGCTTGCCCTGTACCTTATTGTAGCTCACGCAGTCGACGACGTAGCGGGCGCGCAGGAGCAGGCTAAGCTGGCCCAGGTTGAGCTCGGGCACGAGCACGCATTTGTAGCGTGACAGGATGTCTCCGAGGTCATTGGGGAAGGGGTTGAGGTGTCGGAGGTGAACGTGCCCGACGGACTTGCCCATGGCCCGAACCTTGTCGACGGCCGCGCGGACCGCCCCGAAGGGCCCCCCCCAGGCGATCACGAGCAAGTCACCTTCCGGGTCGCCATGGATGAACGTGGGCGGCAGAGAGTCGGCGATCCGGCGGACCTTCTCGGCCCGCAGCTTGACCATCTTCTCGTGGTTGAGGGCGTCGTAGCTGACGTTGCCGCTGCCGTCCTGCTTCTCGAGCCCCCCGACGCGGTGCTCGAGGCCGGGCGTGCCGGGGATGGCCCAGGGGCGGGCGAGGTTCTCATCGCGGAGGTAGGGCTGGAAGCCAACGGGATCCGTCCGAAACGTGACCGGGATCTTCGGCTGATCGGAGAGGTTCGGGATTCGCCAGGGCTCGGAGCTGTTCGCCAAATAGCCGTCGGAGAGGAAGATGACCGGCGTCATGAACTGCACCGCGATGCGGCAGGCTTCGAGGACGGCAAAGAAGGAATCACCCGGCGACGCGGCCGCGATGATCGGGATGGGCGACTCGCCGTTGCGCCCGAACATGACCTGGAGCAGATCCGACTGCTCGGTCTTGGTCGGCAGACCCGTGCTCGGGCCGCCGCGCTGAATGTTCGCGATGATGAGCGGCAACTCCAGCATGAGCGCGAGGTTCATCGCCTCGCTCTTGAGAGCGACGCCGGGGCCGCTCGTCGTCGTCAAGGCGAGGCCACCCGCATAAGCCGCCCCGATGGCCGAGCTGATCGCGGCGATCTCGTCTTCGGCCTGAAACGTCTTGACGCCCAGGCCTTTGTGCTTGGCCAGGAAGTGCAGGATGTCGGAGGCCGGGGTGATGGGGTAGCTGCCGAGAAACAACTCCAGCCCGGACAGCTCCGCGGCGGCGAGGAAACCCAAGGCGGCGGCCTCATTGCCCGTGATCGTCTTATATCGCCCAGGTGCGATCGCCGCCTTCGCGACCGTATAGCGGGTGGTGAAGACCTCCGCCGTCTCGCCATAGTGATAGCCGGCCTTCAGCGCCCGTAGGTTCGCCTCGGCGATGGTCTGGTCCTTCGGGCCAAAGGTCGAGGCGATCCAGTCGACCGTGTGCTGGATGTCCCGGTTGAACATCCAATACACGAGGCCCAAGGCGAAGAAGTTCTTGGTGCGGACGGCCACGCGCTGATTGAGGCCCAGATCGGTGATCGCCCGGAGCGTGATGCCCGTGATGTCGACCGGGAACACCTGATAAGGCGACAGCGAGCCGTCCTCCAGAGGGTTCGACTTGTAGCCGGCGCGCTCGAGGTTCTTCGGCCCGAACTGCTCGGTGTTGAGAATCAGGATGCCGCCGTGCTTCAGATCCGCGAGGTTCGCGCGAAGGGCCGCGGGGTTCATCGCGACGAGCACGTCCGGCTCATCGCCGGGCGTATAGACCTGCGAGCTCGAGAAGTTGACCTGAAACCCCGAGACCCCGGCGAGCGATCCGGCAGGCGCGCGGATCTCGGCGGGGAAGTCGGGGAACGTGGAGAGGTCGTTCCCCGAGAGCGCGGTCGTATCGGTGAACTGTGAGCCTGTCAGCTGCATCCCGTCACCGGAGTCTCCGGCGAACCGAATGGCGACCGTCTCATGAATCTCAGAGGGTTTTGCGGGGGCGTCGAGCTGCATGGGCCAACGATTTAGACCAAATGCTTGCACTTCTCAACGACGCAGAGCCGGTGCGGGCCCGAAGTTCGTCTCCAATCTCTCTCGACTGCGGTTGCCGCGGGCCGCCGTTCTCCGGTACACGCGGCGACCGTGCCCCCCGACGAACCAGAACTCGAGACCCGACCTCCAGCTGAAGCTGTGCGAACGCCGAAGGGCTGGCGGACCCTCGCCCTTGGCTGCCGGACCTTCGTGGAGAGCTGCCGGACGCTCGCGGACGCCACGCTTCACCACGACCTGAGCTTCCTCGCGCTGCTCCTCTTCGGCCTATCGATCTCCATCTGGCCGCTGACGCACACCGACAAGCTCGACGAGCTCCTGAAGAACGCGATCGACTGGAAGACCCGATCGCAGATGGGCCTCTACGCGCTGTCCGGACTCCTGGGCCTCGTCTTCGGCACAGGCCTCGGGCTCGTCCTCGTCGCCAGACGATTCGGTCTGCCGGGTCTGCGCCGAGCACTTGAGACCCTCGCGACCCTCGGACACTTTTGCGTGGCCCTGCCGGTGATCATCTACTTGGCCTACCCGGGCCTCGAGACGGCGCATCCGATCATGGCGATATTGCTCTCGACCGGCGTGGCGGTGCTCATCACGCGCGGCCTCTCGCGATTGCCCGCGTTGACGGTGCGTCTGTCCAGCCGCGTCGCGAGCCTCCTGACTTGGTCAACTCTCTTGACGATGTGGGGGGCCTACGCCTTCTTCATGGCCGGGCTGGCGATCACCAACCACCACGGCCTGAACACGCAGATCGCGGATCTCGGTTACTACGACAACGTCTTCTGGCAGTCGGCCCACGGCAACCCGCTGGGCTGCTCGTTCTTCAAGAGCGGCGTGCACTACGCCGGCCACTTCGATCCCATCCTCGTGCTCATCTCGCCGCTCTATCTCCTATACCCACAAGCCGAGTTCCTCCTCGTCTTCCAGCCCATCTGGATCGGCGCGACGGCGATCCCGTTGTTTCTCTTGGGCCGCCACGTCCTCGGCACCCGGACGGCGGGTCTGAGCCTCGCCGCGCTGTTCCTGCTTCACCCGGCGATCCACGGCGTGAACCTCTATGAGTTCCACTCCCTGTCGATGATGTTGCCCGTCGCGGCGACTTTGGTCCTCGCGTTCATGCGCCGCGCCTGGCGGCTGTACTTCGTCGCGCTTGTCACGCTCCTGCTCGTGCGTGAGGACATGGCACTGTTGGCGACGTGCCTCGCTGTGTACGGATACGCGACGCGGGGAGAAGGCAAACGCTGGCCGCATATCACCACCGCGGTCGTGAGCCTGACGTGGCTGCTCGTGACCAAGGGCCTCGTCATGCCCGCCTCGGACCTGATGAACTGCGAGCCCGGCGGCACCTGCTTCGCCGAGTATTTCAAGGACATGATGCCCGGCAAGAAGGGCGTCCGGGAGATGCTGCTCTCCGCGCTGACGAACCCCGGCTTCGCGTTGTCGTACATCTTCTCGGCGGCGAAGGTGCAGTACGTCCTGCTCGTCCTCTTGCCCCTGGGCTTCCTGCCGTTCTTCTTGAGGTGGGGTCCCCTGCTCTTCCTTCACGGCCTGGCGTTTACGCTGCTCGCCTCCCGCGACGCCGTCTACTCGATTCACTTTCAGTACTCCTGCCTACTCTTGGGCTTTGGCCTGCCCATGCTCGCACCAGCGCTCTTGCAACTGCGTCAGCGGCCCTTCATCGCGAGGCTGGGGTTCTCACCCGCTCACGCCCAACGGCACGCCCTCACCTTCCTCCTCTGTCTGACCGCGCTCCTGTCGTGGAAGTTCGGGGCCTTCGTCGAGAACCAGAGCTTCCGCGGCGGGTTCAGCCGACTCGTCCGCCAGCTCTCGCCCGACCAGCTCCAAAACCATCGCTGGATTGAAGAGCAGGCCGCCACGGTCCCAGAAGAGGCTCGGGTATCAGCGACCCGCCGCATGGGCGCCCACATCTCCAATCGGCCCTTCGCCTACTACTTCCCCCGCGACAAAAACGCCGAGTACTTCTTCATCTACGAGGGCGACTTCGACACCAAGGAGAAGCGCAGCGCCGAGACGTTCTTCAAGGAGAAGAAGGCCAAGACGATCGCTCGAAAAGGGCGGCTCGTTTTGTACCGGATCGACCCGAACGCCGTGGTCGCCCCGGCCACGCCCGCAGCCCCCACTCCGACCTCGGCGACCGCCCTCTAACCGTCGGTCTCATCAACCTCGATGCCCTCGAGTCGGAGCACGTCGAGGGCGTTGGTCGTCACGGCCACGCCGTCACGGAGCTGGTAGTCGAAGTGTAAAGCCACCCCGTCAAAGCGGTCCGTGAAGTGGCACGTCCGCACGCGCTCGGGGTAGCGGGCCTCGAGCGCGACCATGCTGAGGTCGTGCGTGGTGATGAGCCCATAGCTTCGACCAAACGCGAGCAGTCGACCGGCGATGGCCAAGCTGGCGAGGTTGCGCTCACGGCTGTTCGTCCCGCTCAGCATCTCGTCGATGAGGTAGAGGCAAGGCGGGTCGATTGCATGCGTGGAGTTGGCCTCACGTTCGGCCCTATTTTCGGCCAAGCCGCAGGCGTCGAGCACCGTCCGGATTCGCTTGACCTCCGCATAAAATCTGCTGAGCCCCTGCTCGGGCGCGTCGGTGATCTGGATGCTCGTCAGGGGGCGGCAGCGCGTGAGGATCAGCGAGCGCGCGCACACCGGTGCCCCACACTGGGCGAGGAGGACGTTGACGCCCAGGGTTCGCAAAAATGAGCTCTTGCCGGCCATGTTCGAGCCGGTGACGAGGACGAGACGACCGCCCGAAATCAACGTGAAGTCATTGGTCTTTCGGCGGCTCTCCGCGAAGAGCGGGTGGCCTAACGCCTCAGCCGCAAAGACCGGCTCACCGCTCTCACGGACCTCGGGGAACGTGCTGTCGGGGAAGTCCGCAGCGTATCCGGCCATGCCGCTGAGCACCTCCAACTCGGCGAGGACATCGAGGTCCGAGCGGATCTGCTTGCCGTGCCGCCGACGCCACGCGACGAGGCGCGCGACGTTGATGGGCTCCCAAAGAAACAAGGCGTTGGCCACGAACGCAGACAGGGGGTTGAGCCGGACGGCCAGCGCGTCGGTGATGGCCTCGAGCCGCTTCATCCTCAGGGACGGCGTGTGCTCTCCGATGCGGAGCGAGTCGAGCAGTCTCTTGAGGGTCGGATCCGCTGAGCGAAGACGCTCGACCCGCTGGAACATCCGCCTCAGCCCGAGGAAGGGTTGGGCTTCATCGCGGCCGAGCAGCGTCTCGTAGTGCTTGGACAGGCGGCCCGAGGCGGCGAAGTAGAAGGCCACCTGGACCCCGAGCAGGACGCGCCAGGGCGTCGGAAAGTCAAAAGTGACGGCCCCGATAATGCTCGCCCAGGTCAGGGGTACGAGGACGGACGCGAGCACGAAACATCGGCTGGAGAAGCGACGGTCGATCTCCTCTTCGGCCCATCCGACGAAGGCCTCGAAGCGCTTGGAATCGAAGTTCACGAGGCGACCCTCGGCCTCAAACCGGTGTCGAAACGTGCGGCGCGGCGAGAGGGCGCGGGCGGCCCGCTGGGCGTCCTCGATGGCGGACACCGACGGCAGCCCTCTCATCAAGCGCGAGGCGAGCCGCTCCTGGGCGTTGGGCAGGGCCGCGCGACACAGGAGCTGGTAGAGCGAGACCCGTCCGAAGACCTGCAGCTCGGTGCTCTGCGGCAGGCCCGCTTCGATGAAGCGACGGCCGTCCTCCGGCAACGCGCCGAAGTCCCCGCGAAGGCGCGCGGCGCGTGAACGATGCACGGCGGCGAGCGAGAGCAGGCGAGGTGCCCGAGCGAAGGGCGCGCGGTGCAGGACAAGCGCGACGACGAACGTCAGCAGCCCGACGGCGGCGATCGGCCCGTACAAGGTCAGCCGCTGGTCTTTGAAGGCCGCGAAGGCGAACACGGCAAACACGAGAAACGACACGAGGCGGGCCGTCGCGATGTGCGCGATTCGACGTCGCGTGACCTCGTGCAGTCGCTCGTACTTCGCGGCGTCCCGCTCGGCGCGGACCGCTCGGGCTTCGGTGTCTAAGTGGACTCGTTCGACCAATTTAGGCGGCTTCGGAGGTTGCGGAAGAAGGAGTCATCCTCGAAGAAGACGAGCCGAGCCGGGACGTTCGAGCGGGTGATCTCGATGCGGGCTCCGGATTCGAGGCGGACCGGCGCGCCCCCGTCGGCGACGAGCAGGATGTCGTCGCTCCGCTCGTCGCTGGCGATCTCAAGGCTGACGCGCGCATCGCTCGGCATGAGCACCGAGCGGCTCGTGAAGCTGTACTCGTTCAAGGGCTTGAGGATGATGCAGTCGACGAGCGGCATGAGAATGGGGCCGCCCGTAGCCAAGAGGTAAGCAGTCGAGCCGGTGGGCGTGCCGACGATGACGCCGTCCCCTCGGGAGCGGCTGACATGCTGATCGTTGACCCGGATATTGGTCGTGATCATGTGGCTCGTGCCCTTGACGACGACCTCGTTGACGCAGCGATACGCCCGGTCGCCATGGCGGACCTCGAGCGTGAGGCGGTCTTCGACATGGTAGTCGTCGGCGAGCAGGCGCACGAGGCCCGAGTCGAGCTCGGACCGGTCGCAGGCGGTCAAGAAGCCGAGGTGCCCGAAGTTGACGGCGAGCACCGGCACTCCGGGAAAGGCGTTCAAGGCCCGCAGGACTGTGCCGTCTCCACCGAGCGCGATCACGAGGTCCAAAGGCTCGGTCGGCGTCTCCCCCGGCAGGCGATAGACGTGGATATTGGTCCGCGAAAACAGCCGCTCGATGGTCTCGAACGGGTAGTCCTGCGTCTGGTCGCGCGTGAACAATCCGATGCGCTCGAGGCGGGAAATACGTTTGCGGCTGGGGTCCACCATGCGGTCGCACTCTACGCCACCGAGCGGCGAAGACGCAGTGAACATGATTTCCAGTCGAGAATCACGAACGCTTCGACTACTGTCCCGCGCCTTCACCGGCCCTGAAAGGCACGATACCGATGCTCGTCGATCTCCACATGACCCCCAAGGAACTCACCCCGAATGCCTTGGCGACCGCCGCCAAGAGCGCCGGTTTGCACGGGGCGGTCATCACCGATACGCACCGCACCGACCGGCTCTTGGCGTTCGCCCGCGAGATGCGCGCCCTCGGACTCTCGGCGTATGCCGGCGTGGAGATGACGCTCGAGAAGGGCTCCATCGTCTTCATCCCGCGGGATCCCAACGGCCCCTTCGCCAGCCGCAACTTCGCGCCCGCGGGCCTGAGGTGGGTCTGGCAGGACGCTGTCAGCGTGCTCGAAGGGCTCGAAGGCGTCGTCCTCGCCGGTCACCCTTACTGCCGTGAGCTCGACTCGGCGATGGTCGACGTCGTCTATTACTTGCCCACGCTGCACGCCATCGAGACGCGCGTGGCTCGCGGTCGCCCGATCTGGGACATGATGGCCGACGAGGCCGTCGATCGCCGCAACATCGCCCGCGTGGGCAGCTGTGGCGGCGACCCCGAGTTCCTCGGCCGCGCCATGACGTTCGTCGAAGGCGAGCAGCTCTCTCAGGCCGAGCTCGTCGACGCCTTGCTGAGCCGCAACTGCTGGCCCATCGAGTCCGAAGGCGAAGGGCAGACCCGCAGCCGCGAGGAGGCCTTCTCCGAGGGGCCCCCTCGTGGTCCCCGCGGTGACGACGACGGTGACCGCCCTCGCTTCGATGGCCCGCGCGGCGGTGGTGATCGGGGCCCGCGCGGCGGTGGTGATCGCGGCCCGCGCGGCGGTGGTGATCGCGGCCCGCGTGGCGGTGGTGAGCCTGGTGGTGGCCGAGGCGGTCGCCCGCCCCGCCGCGACTGAGCCTTGTCGAAATCGATAGTCAAAAGGCCTGACAGTCAAAGGGATTGACGAAATATGAAGCGCCGATACACCTGCCTCCTCGCGACGGCTTTGCTCTTGGGAACCTCGGGGAGCGCTCTGGCCAACCGCGCGGGCATCACCGGCCGCTCGGAGAGGGGCTGCGCGGGCACGGGCTGCCACTCGGGCGGCACGAAGCCCACGCTCCACCTTGAGCTGCCGGGGACCGTCGCGACCGGACAGACGGTCGAAGGCGCCCTTCATATCATCGGCGCGCAGCCTGACGCCCGAGTCCCTGGCGCGGGGGCCAACCTCAGAGCCACCGCCGGCATGCTCGCTGATGGCGGGGACGGCACGCTGAAGGCGATCCTCGGCGAGCTGACGCATAACGCGGCGCCCGTGGCCTACGACGGCGATACGGCGACGTTCAACTTCTTGTTCACCGCGCCGGCTGTGCCCGGAGACGTCACGATCTTCGCGGCCGGGAACAGCATCAACGGCGACTTCGTCCCAACCGGCGACGAGTTTCAGACCGCGTCGGCGGCGATCACCGTCACGAGCGGGGTCGTCGGCCCTGACATGGGCGCTCCGCCCCAGGGCATGGATCAGGGTCTGGCCCCGACGCCGGACGCGGGCCCGACGGACGAGCCGAGCGCGAGCGACGACGGTGGGTGCTCGACGGCGACGCCGACCTCACGCTCCGGCCTGCCCGCGCTCTTGGCCTTCGGAGTGCTCGGGGTCCTTCAGCTTCGGCGGTCTCGGCGACGCTGAACCGGGTTCTTAGTCGATCGGCAGGCTCTTGACCGCGCCGCTCGCCTTCGGTCTTCGGTACAACCCGATGAGCTGCACGCCGTCGACGAAGACGCCCCCCACGGGCCAGTCGGTGCCGTAGGCTCGCCAGATGTCGAGCTCCTCCCAGAGCTTGTCGCGCTGGTCGTGATAGACGCCCCAAGTGCTCAGCGCGGCCATCCAGTCCCCGGCGTACCGCAGGTCGCCTCGGAGCAGGCCATCGCGCTTATAGGCGTCGACGCTGCCGGACGTCGCATCGTGCCAGAAGACGAGCGCGCCGTCGGCGGCCTCGGTGTCGAGCTGAGGCAGCGCCCCAATCGTCGCGTAGCCCCAGAAGTTCCGCGGCAGGCGAAGCTCGGCGGCTCCGAGCGGTCCACCGACGAGCTCGTTGTAATACGCCTCGCCGTACGCCCCGTAGACGAAGGTGTCTCTTGCGGCGGGCAGGAGCAGCACGGCGCCCAAGCCGGCGACGACGAGGCCGCGAAACCTCTGGCTTTCGGCGAGACGCAGCCCTCTTACGAGTCGCTCCACGCCAAGTCCGACCATCAGCGCGAGGAAAGGCATGGCGGGCATCCAGTGTTTGATGCCGCCGAAGATGGGCGTCGTGGGCCAGGCGATGACCGCGATGGGCGCGCAGAAGTTGAACAAGACGACGAGCGCCCACGGCGGGGCCTGGGGGACGTCGGCGCGGTGCTCTCTGAGGAAAGACCAGACCGAGCGGACGATGCCCACCAGCCCCACGAGGCCCAAGAGCAAGGTGGCGAAGGGCACGGTCGAAAGCGTCATGACGATCGGGAAGTGCACGGGGAACGGGGGGTCGTAGTAGAGCGTGCCGAGGTAGTCGACGGGGTAGTTCACGTGGTGGGCGTGGAAGGCGATGTACTCCCGGAGACGGGGCACGGTGTCGAACCACAGCCACGGCCAATGCGCGAAGAAGACCAACGCGCCGAGCACGATCATCGATACGCCGGTCCACAGCCCGTATGTGAGCGGCCCGCGTTGACCTGAAGGCGCCAGGAAGCGGCCCATTCGGAGGCGGTAGACGGCGACGTCGATGACCGTGACGAAGAAGAGGACGAAGGGCACGAAGAACGTATTGAGCTTGGTCGCGAGCCCCAAGCCGAGCGCGAGACCGCTGGCGATGGACCAGGCGCGAGATCTCATGGCTCGAACGTAGGTGTAGACGATCAAGAGGCTCATCGCGGCGACGGGGCCGTCGAAGCAGGAGAGGTGCGCGTGGAAGAAGGTGCGCGGCATGAAGACGAACGCCAGGGCCGCGACGAAGCCCACGGCTCGGGAGGCGACGAGGCGAGCGAGCAGAAATGTGAGCGCCGAAGCCAGACCCCACAGCGCCATCGAAGGGATGCGGTAAGCGAGCCGATGGTCGTCGACGATTTGCCAGCGATCGTGCAGCAGTCGGTGGCTGATGCCGAAGAGGCTCTTCATGAGCACCGGGTGCTCGTGGTTGTACTTGAATCCCACGTCGACGGCGGCGCGCGTGAGGTGTTTGGCCGGATCGTCGACGAGCCCGAGCCAGTAGTCACCGCCCCGGTCGCCGGCCATGAAGTAGAAGCTCT
Organism: Myxococcales bacterium; assembly: GCA_009692505.1. Taxonomy (GTDB): domain Bacteria; phylum Myxococcota_A; class Bradymonadia; order UBA7976; family UBA1532; genus SHZC01. Next base: position 1,945 of record SHZC01000147.1, on the reverse strand, counting down.
CGTCGCGGGGCACGCCCACCTCGCTCGAGGTAAAGACGAGCGCGAAGAAGGTCGCGACGGCCAGACAGACGGCGATCAGGTGGTCCCGCCGGTCGGGTCGGTTTGGCAGGTTTGTCAAGGCGCTTGACCTTCCGCGCGCGAGGTCTGGATCACCGGATCGAAGCAGAAGTCGGCGTCGGTCGGCGACGGGCCCGTCAGGACGAAGTCGATCGGCGCGGTACCCTCCGGCAGCTCTATCTCGTGCCGGAACCAGCCCTTCTCGGCGGGCACGTCGAGCTCACGGAGCACGGCTCCACCACGAGACACGACGAGCTTCAGCGGCTGGACGCGGATCGCCTTGGGATAGTTGTCGGCGACCATGGGGTCCGAGAAGCCGCCGCTGACGACGAGTCGCTCTCCGGCCGGGGCCGCGCTCCAGGAGAGGCGCACCGCAGCAGCGGCCACGGGATGAAAGTAGATGCACCGCCGAGGCACGCCCCCGATGAGCCTCACGTCGCGGCTGACGTGGAGAGACGGATCGAGGCCGCAGTCCGGGTTCTTTTGTCGCTGCTGCCACCGCTGCGCTATCGGTAAAGCGAGGCAGCGGCGCGTCGTCTCGGCGTCGTCCCGGAGGTCGCAGTGCCAGCCGCTGCCGCTGAAGAAGTCGCAGACTCGCGGGTCGCCAGACGCTCCTGAGCGGCTGACAGTCGCGGACTCCAGCGTGGCATAGAGATCACCGACGACACGCTCTCCGCCCACCCGAACGCGATCGACCGTGAGCGCGCCATACCGCGTCCGGGCCTCGAGGGTGTGCTCGGACGGCAGCTCGTCGGCGTCGTGACCGGCGGCCCCCATCACAAAGACCCGGTCGTACCGGCTCAGGTCCGTCTCCGAGAGAGGGTCGGCGTGGAACACCGGCAGGTCGCCGAAGTGGATCCGCCCTTCCCCGAGCGCGTAGGGGGCCCAGGTCACGCCGTCCCCCGGCTTCAGCTCCGCGCGAATCGCCGCGACCGCCGCCCGCCAATCGTCGGCTTGGGGGATGCGCGCGCGGAGGCCCCCACCGATCGCCGCGAAGGCCACGACCGAGATCGGAATGAGCCACCAAGGGTTGATTCGCGCGGCCATGACGATGCGGGGGCGTTTAGCACAAAGGCCTCCGACTCCGCTCGAACTTCGAGGGCGCGCATCACCATGTATAGACGACCCCTTCGGTCGCGTGTTTCAGTAACGAACGATGAAAACGCGCACCCCCCCCAGAATACGGCGACCCCTCTTCGCCGTGCCGCTGCTCCTGACCCTCTCCGCTTGCCCGGGCTTCGGAGATCGCCTGCCCACCGGCGAAGGCGTGACCTACGAGAGCCACGTCGCGGGGATCATGGAGGCGCATTGCACGCGATGCCACTCGGCGCCCCCCAGCAATGGCGCGCCGTTTCCGCTCGTGACCTTCGAACAGGTCAGCGCGCGGGCGGAGCGGATCAAGGTCCGAACCTACGATCTGCGGACCATGCCTTTGGGGGGCGACATCACCGACGAGGAGCGCGAGTCGCTGTTCGTCTGGTGGAGCAACGGCTCGCCTGAGTCCCCCGGCGAGTCGCCGGCTCAAGATCGGGCGATGGTGGACGCCACCGTCGACGACGCGGCGACCGAGGACATGACGACCGGCCCCGCGCCGGACAGCGGCGCCGACGAAGGGCTTGTGCAGGCTGACGTCAACGTGCCGAGCGGGCCGACCTGGGAGGGCGAGGTCGAGGCGGTCTTCGCGCGAGCCTGCGGGACCTGCCACTCGAATCCGCCGGTCGCCGGTGCGCCGTTTCCGCTCGTCACCTACGACGAGGTCGTCTCCCATGCGTCACGCGTGAAAGCGCGGGCCATCGACGAGCGCACCATGCCCTTGGGCGCGCCGCTCTCGGAATCGGACTTCGCGACCATGGAGGCCTGGCTCGGGAGCGGGACGCCTCAGTGAAGA
>SHZC01000146.1 GCA_009692505.1 Myxococcales bacterium | reverse complement strand
CGCCATACCGCGGCCACGCCAAGCAGCGCGAGCGAAAAGGGTCACAACGTGCGGTTCGACCCGGCGAGGACGGCGCGACAGGCGGGTGCCCCTGCCGGATCGGAAGCCTGTGTGCTCGCCCCATCGGCGGCCACCTGACCTCGACCCAGCTCGAAGACGATCGCGCCGCCCGTGTGCCCACCCCCGGCCCCCCCAGCGCAGCCGCCCGCGCCCCCATCGCGGACGCTCGGCGAGCCGTCCCCTCGCGGCCCGGCGTCTACAGGGCTGCCACCATCTCCGGCGGGCAGGGGGGCTTCGGCGTCACCTGTCGCCCGCACCGCGATGAGCGGGTTCTGGTGTGCTCGGGCGAAGCGCATGGAGGCGGCCGCGTCGTAGGCCCCGTGTTTGCCGGCGCGGAAGAACTGGGCGTCGGCGGACGAAACGGTGATGCCGAAGGCGGCCTCGCTCGTCTCGACGAAGTGGTTGAGGGTGAGGTCGCGGAACTAAGGTCACGCGGGTCGTGTGGCGTGGGGCGCCCGGGGCGTCGACGACGAGCGTGGCCGAGACGGCGCCGGGGTTCTCAACGCGGACCTGGCCGTCGCCCGGTGGACCTTGGCGATTCCAGGCCCCCCCGGCGGGCAGGACGGCCCGGTCCCGGAAGGCGTGCGCGATGACCTGCGAGATGGAGCCGTCGCCGCCGGGCACGAGCGAGACGCGCCCATGACCACGACGCCGCCGCTCGGAGGGTCAGACCCAGGGCCCGGGCGCACCTCGAAGACCTTGTAGCCCAGCGCGGGGATACGCGGAGCCCGGATTCGGAGGGCCGCGCCGCAGACCTGGCTATGGACCTCAGACCCGCTGCTCAGATCGACGACATGCGAGACACCCAGGGCGACGTGCTCCAGCTCCACGACGTCGTCCCGAACGAAGCCGAGCGGGTTGAAGACCACGTAACGGTCACGGCCGCGAGGAGTACGACGATCGAGAGCGCCTCGGCTGAACGCAGCTTCTCGATGGCGCGACGAAACCTCGCGGAGACGTCGGCGAGGGAGGCCACATACCGCTCCCACTCATTGCCGAAGCTGCCGGAGTACCGGGGGATCTCATCGCCGTGCGTCGCGACGAAGTCCTCGAAGAAGTCGACCTCATTGGAGACGATGACCCGACGGTTGGCGTTCGACAGGGAGCGCGAGGCCTCGACGAACCGCTCGGTCGTCGATTGCAGATCGTCCCAGCCGCAGCCGAAGGCGCCCTTCACCGAGAAGGGCCAGCGCGAGCGGAAGCTCGGGTCGGTGGAGAAGAGCCGAACGACCGCCTCGGGGTCACGGGCCTCGGCGTACCCCCCCACGGACTCATTGATGCCGAGGAGCGAGCGCCACTTCATGACCACCGACCGCCCGTCCGGGCCGACCGCGTGGTCAATCTCGCGGGGTCGAGCCTGGAGGGCCGCGGCGTCCACCCGTGTGGCGCAACCGCAGACCCCGCGCCAGGAGTAACGCGCCCCGGCAAGGTCTGGTTCTCCATGCTCACGGCCAGCTCGAGGTCGAGGCCAAACCGACGCTCGAGACTCCCCGCGTAGTACAGATCTCGGAGCACGGCCTCGGTGGGCATGGCCCCCGGCAAGAGGACCAGCGACTGGAAAGGCACGCTGATTTTGCCCGTGCGAACGTGTCCGATGAGGCGGTTGAAGTCGTCGGCCGGGCAATTGTGCTCGAACTCGTAGAGCCAGAAGCTGCCGTCGACGTTGAACCGCCCGCGCTGATCAGGTGGTCCGTCCGCCGTGCGCTCGGCCTGGGCCATGTGGTAGTCGATCATCTCGAGAAAGACGCGCCGGTATTCCACGTCGGTGCCCGACCGGAAGTAGTCGGTGTGGTCATCGTTGGCGAGGTCGTGCCGCTCCTGCGCGTCCGCCCCGCCAAAGCCCATCGTCGCGACAACGACCGCGAACAGGAATCTCGCTATGCTGCGCGCCGTTGCAGAGACGTGAGAGGAACGATGTCCACATCCCGACGCCTGAGTCTGGCCTCTCTTGTGGCCGCGACCCTGCTCTCCACGGCCTGCCACCAAGAGACGCTGAAGTACCCTCACTCCACGCCGGAGGCCTGTGCGCAGGCGGTGAGCGAGGCCTTCAATCGGACCGAGCTGCTGCAGCTCCGGCTCCTCACGCACCCCGATCGGCGGACTGTGCTTGACGATCATGGCCTCGACCTCCGGCAGCAGATGAAGACGTATGACATCCAGTCCTACCGGCTCGGCGACCGTCTGGAAATCGAGATCAAGCCCGACCAGAAGCGCGAGGGTCGAGCGCTTCACCTCGTCTTCAGCGACGGGTACGCCAGCCGGGAGAACGAGGCGGTTTTGGCCTTCGATGGTGGTGCCTGGTGGTTGTGGAAATACTGAGCGCGATCTGGGCGACGACGCTCGTTTTGGGTCCGGTGAGCGTCGCCGCGCAGCCCCCCTTCGACGGAGTCTCTCTCCTGCGGAGGAGCTTCCTCGACGATCCCGTCTCTCCTCAGGCCTCCGAGTCCGAGACCGCACGACTCCTCGACGGCTTCGTGGTGCCGGTGGTCCTCGACGAGCTGACGCGGTCCTTCGTCGACTTCTACAAGACGAGGGGCAAGGCCACGTTCGCGCGGTCGTACGCCAGAATGGGCATCTACGACTCGCGCCTGAGCGCCGTGCTTGCGCGTGAGGGACTGCCGCCGGAGCTCGCCGCCGTGCCCTTCATCGAGAGCGGCTTCGACACCTTTCTTTCCAGCCCGGCGGGGGCCGCGGGGCCTTGGCAGATCGTGCCGCGCACGGCCGTCTCGCTCGGGCTGCGAAGCGACGACTGGGTCGATGAACGCCGCGACTTCGAGCGGTCGACCGAGGCTGCCGTCCGCTACCTGAAGTCCCTGCATCAGGACTTCGGGAGTTGGCCGCTCGCGTTGGCCGCCTACAACGCCGGACCGGGCGCGGTGTCGGAGGCCCTCAAGCGGGGCAATACCAATGACTACTCGACGCTCCTGAAGGCCGGGGCCCTGCCTGGCCGCTCGCACCTCTACGTCGCGAAGGCCATGGCGGCGATGATCGTCCTGCGACAGCCCGCTCGTTTTGGTTTCGGCGACATCGTCCGTGAAGTCCAGGAGCCCGTGAGCGGCCTCCTCGTGCCCGGGGGGGTCGCCCTCAAGGACCTCGCCCGCCGGATCGACGTGCCCCTCGCGCACCTCATCGACCTCAACCCGGCCCTGCGTCGAGCTCAGACGCCGCCCGGCCCCTCGGACTTCATGGTCATCGTCCCGGCTCAAGTTCAAGTGCGTGCGGCCGAGCGGCTCGACCTCAAGGGGCTCGGCGGTCAGGTCTTCATCGAGCATCGGGTCCGGTTCGGCGAGCGACTCTGGGACATCGCCGCGGACTCCGGCGCGACCCATGGAGACCTGCGTCGGCTCAACGACCTGCCCCAAGGCGAGCCGCGACCGGGACAGACCATCCTGGTACCCAACGACCAAGGTGTGCCCGGTCAGGGCCACGGTCGGAGCCACAGCCCAGCCCCCCTGCTCGTGCGGACCCGACCCGCGGCGGAGGTTCGACCGGGCGGGCGGCGGGAGGTCTTCTTTCCCATCCGGGACCGCATGGACGTCGGGGAGATCGCGGCTTTCTTCGGCGTGAGCCTCGGCGACATCGGGCTGTGGAACGATCTGGACCCGCAGGTGCCCCTCCGTCGCGGCATGGTCTTGCGACTGCTCGTCGAGCCGAGCTTCGACACCTCGTCGGCGGTGCTCATCGACCCCGCCGAGCTGACGCCTGTCAAGTCTGGGAGCGCGGCTGCCGAGCTGGCCCTGACTCTCGCGGGGCGCGACGACAGCACCCCGCTTCGCCGGCAGAGGTATGTCGTGCAGAGAGGCGATACGCTCTGGCTCATCGCCTCGCGGTACGGCACGGCTTTGGACTCATTGTGCGCGGAGAACGGGCTGACCAAGGCCTCGAGGATCAAGCCGGGTCAGGTGCTCAACGTGCCCGTCATCACCGCGACGAGGCCCGGGGCTCGGGGCGGGCGGCGCGGCTTGCCATGAGCACTCCGAGGGTGAGCGTAGGCGAGGCGCAGGCACAGGTGCGAGCAGCGGTGCGGCTGCGACCCGTCGTGGAGATCCCCACCTTCGACGCCGCCGGTCGGGTCCTCGCCCGGTCCCTGCACGCGGCACGACGGCTGCCGACCTACGATGACTCTGCCATGGACGGCTACGCGGTGCGCGCCGCCGAGGTCGTGGCTGAACGACGGTTCATCGTGGACGGTGAGACGGCCGCGGGCAACGCAGAGGTGCTCGCGCTCCCAGCGGGCGCGGCGCGGCGGATCTTCACGGGCGCGGCCCTGCCCCCCGGCGCCGACGCCGTCGTCATGCAGGAGGACAGCCGACGCGACGGGGCGGGCGTTTTCTTCAACCCGAAGCCGCGGAGCCCTGCTCTGAGCCTGGTCTTGCCCTTTGAGAACGTCCGGCGGGCCGGCAGCGACGTGGAGCTCGGCACAGCACTACTTGCGGTCGGGCGAGTTCTGACGCCGGGGGACCTCTCGCTCTGCGGGGCCATGGGATCCTTGACGCTGCCCGTCTTCGATCGCTGCCGAGTGCTGATCGTCGGTAGCGGCGACGAGCTCATCGCCCTGGACGCCGGTGCCCCTCGGCGAGGAGAGGTCGTCGACACCAATACCTGGGCGCTCGCCGCGGCCGTCTCCTTGATGGGCCATCGCGTCACGGTCCTGCCAACCCTCAGAGACGACCGAGCGGAGACGGAGCGGGTCTTGACGGACGCCGTGGTCCGCTGCGACGTGCTCATCACGTGCGGCGGTATGAGCGTCGGCGATCACGACCACGTCGGCCCTACGCTCCGCGCTTTGTGTGGCCCGGACTTTGGATTCTGGTCGGTGGCTATCAAGCCGGGCAAACCCTTGGCGTTCGGGCACGCCGGTCAGGCGGCGGTCTTCGGGCTGCCTGGCAACCCAGTCAGCGCGCTCGTCACCTTCGAGCTCTTCGTGCGGCCGTACTTGCTCGGGACCGAGGGACATCGGCACCTCTTTCGGCGGCCCTGCCCCGCGCTGGTCGTTCACGACCTCGAGCCCGGCGGTGGCCGCGAGGTCTACCTTCGGGCGACCGTCACGGGTTTCACCGACGGGTCAGGCTCCGAGCGTCTGCCCATCGTGGACGCGCGCCGCAACCAGTCGAGCGGGGCTTTGAGCGGCCTGTGTGGCGCCGACGCCTTGATTCGCATCGAGGTCGGTCAGGCGGCCCGGAGCGCGGGCGAGCGGGTGTCGATCATATGGCTGACAGAGAACGCGGAGTCGCGGCACGGCTGAAGCGCGGACTCAGCCCGCGGCGTTGGGCTCCGTCGTCCGCTGGTCCCGGTACCCCGCCTGCGAGGGACGGGACGGGCTGAACTTGCCGACGACGAGCGTGATGTCGTCCTCGGGGTGCGTGAAGTCCTGGAAGTAGGCCTCGGCATCCCGCAGCACGGTCTCCAGGATGGCATCGGGGCCGAGGTCGAGCACCGCTTGGACGGACCGGCGGAACCGCTTCTCGCCGTACTCCTCGCCGGTCTTGCCGAGGCCCTCTGTGAGACCATCGGTATACCAGACGACGACGTCCCCGCTCTCAAACGGCACCGTGCGCTCGAGGAAGCGGGACTCCACGACGTCGCCGAGACGGTTGCCCCGCGTGACGAGGGGCACGATGGCGGGCTCGCCCTCTTGTTTCGAAGCGCGGAACAAGAGCGGGAAGTTGTGACCGGCGTTGCTGAACGTGAGCGTTCGCGCCCTTGGATCGATGATCGTGGCGAAGAAGGTCATCACGAACTTGCGATGGGCCGCCTCGTAGATCGTCTTGTTGAGCTCCTCGAGCAGGAAGCTGCACGTCAGCTCGCCTTCGGTGACGTGCCTCAAGGTGTCGCAGCACGACTTGGCCGCGGCGGTGATCATGGCGCTGCTCACGCCGTGTCCGGTGACGTCACCGATGACGATGAGCAGCTTGTCCCCGGGCAAGTCGGCGAAGCTCCACCAGTCCCCACCGCAGATGCTCGCGGCCTTGAAGAAGCCCTGAAACTGGATGAACCCCTTGTCGATCAGGCGGGGCGGCGGGAGCAGGGACTCCTGGATGACCCGCGCGACCTCCAGCTCCTTCTCCAGGGTCGCCTTCTCCTTCGTATCTTTCAGGAGAACTCCGATGCGCTCAGCCATGTCATTGAAGTTCCGGGCGAGGACGCCAATCTCGTCGTTCGACACCACCGGCGCCCGCTCCTTCAGCTGACCGTGGGCGATACGTTCGACCCGCTCGCTGAGGTCCCGGATCGGCTTGGAGATTCTCAAGCTCTGCAAGATCGACAAGACCACGCCCAGCATGATGACCAGGGTGCCGACGATGACGGAGTTGAGCAGGCTCTTGGCCTTGCGCTGCTCAACGAGTCCGGTCAGCGCCTCCGATCGATCGGCGATATGAGCCACCGACCAGAGCGCCTCGACGTGGCCACCCGGAGCCCCACCCGCCGTCTGAAGCGTGACCGTGACGCGGATGAAATCGGCCCGCTCACCCTGGCCGAGCAGCTCGGTCTTGACCCGGCCGTTGAGCTGGGGCGGGGTGATTGACACCAGCCCCGCAGCTGCCGAGGCGGATGGCACAAGCCCGCCCGCGACGGCCCGACCGTCCACGTCGATGACCGAGACCCGAACGAGCCTCGGATCCGCTCGTCGCAGCTCGGCGATCAGGGCCTCGAGATCGGCGTAGGACGTGCTCGAAAGGAGGATCGCCGTCGTCGCCGCGAGCGCGCCCGTGACGTTCTGGGCATCGGCCATCGCGCCCTGCTGGAGCATCTCGGCCTGCTCGACCCGACCCTCGTCGTGGAGGCGTCGGAGATCCTGCACGTTCATCACGCCGTACAAGCCGATCGTAAAGACCAAAAGCGCGATGGTCGTCGCCATCAGCTTCACGCGGATGGGCAGATGAGACAGGGGGCCGCGCACTAGCCGAGGATCCCCTTCTTGAAGGCCGACAGCTCAGTCTGAACCCGATTGAGCTCGGTGTTGGTCTCCAGGAGCTCGCGGACTTTGCGATGAAGCTCGTCCTCCAGCTTGTCGCGGTCCCGGCCTTCGACCTCCGTCGACGCGCGGTACTTTCTCTGCACGTCGGCGAGATCGCTGACGTCTCGCAGGAGAATGAGCACGCCCTCGGGCTCGTCCTCATCGGAGACCGCGAGGGGCACGGCGCTCACGATGAAGCAACGCTCGCCTTCGAGACCCTCCACCGTCGCCAAGATCTCGTCGAAGCGCACGGCGGCCTGTGACTCCAGGCACTGGTCGGCGAGGCAGCCCCCCGTTTCGCAGATGCCCAACTTGAGAAACTGGCAACACTCCGTGCCGCGCAGCTTCCGCGCCACGCTGCGTGGGAAGAGGCTGGAGAAGTGGCGGTTGAACTCGATGATTCGGCCCTCGCGATCGACGACGCAGAAGGCGTCCACGAAGACGGGCCCGATGCGCTCGAGGAGGCTTAGAAGGTCCTGCATGCTCATTGGGCCTGCATCGAGTGGATGACGAAGGCCACGATGACCGCGGCGAGCCCGACGGCGACAACGAGGAGCTGTCGGGAGAGGCGGCGGGCTTGGGCAAGCTCCGGGGTGGACGAGGTTTGGCCCGGGAGGAGGGTGCCCATCGAGCGGCTCAGCGAAGGGGGTCCGTCCTCCCGCGATGCGGTCTGCGGCGAGTACGAGCCTGTAGGCGATGGGCCGCCCTCGTTGCCGCTCTTCTCCACTGTGTCCAGTCGCTTGATCCGGTCCTTCATGGACGGCGAGAGCGAGTCGAGCAGCGCGGGCAGGCGCTCGTCCCCGGTCTTGCCGCCGCTGCGCGGGAGGAAGGCGAAGTAGCTCTCCTCGATGTCGTCGAAGGTGAGCTCGCAAGGCACTCTCTGACAGGCCTCGCCTCGGACCTGCGGTGCGACGGGTGGGGAGGCCGAGGTGAACTGGTCCACCTGAACCAGGCGGAGCTGTTCCCGGTCGCAGCGGCCGCAGAAGTAGGGCGCGAAGAAGCTCTTGACGACGGCTCGCCCGGCGAAGTTATGGACAAGGTTCATCTGGTTGACGATGCATGGGCTGCAGCGGGCGAGCACCACGGTCTTGCCCTTGGCCTCAAGGTCGTTGAGCCAGTTGACCCAGTCGCGCACGCCGCAACTGTTGATGCGCTCGACGCCGCCGAGGTCGACGACGACCGTCGTGCCGTCAATCTTCCGCGCGCTCGCGGCCAGGGTGTTGTCTTCATCGATGACGCCCGAGAGCTTCAGGAGCGTGACGTCTTCGACCGTGTGAATGCCGAGGTAGAACTTGGTCATGGCGCGGCGTGTATTCTTCCGTGTTCTCCGCTCAAATGGCTAGTCGGGCCGCACGACGAAGCGTCCGGTGGTCTTCGGAGAGGGCGTAGCTGACGAGATCCTTGAGCCGACTTGAGCCTCGCACGGCAAATGTGAGGTCGAGCCCGCTCAGCAGATTGAGGTCTACGGCACCCGTCATGAATGCCAGCGCCTCCACGGCCGGGCGGAGCGCGCCGCAGACCACGAGGCCCGTGCGGTCGGCGGTGTAGGCGACCCCGACGAGCGCCGACTCGCCGGTGTAGATCGCCGGAAGCGCGCTCTGCCGCCGCAGGTTCAGTTCCGCCCGGAGCCTCTCGGCGACGTCCTTCGGGAGGTGGTCCAAAAGCGCGCCCTCCCGGAGGCTGCCCTCCGCGCTCGGCGAAAACAGCCCCTCCATGAGTCGCATGAGCTCGACGGCGCGCTCGGCGTTCAGATCATGAAGTCGGGCGAGGCCGGCGCGGGCATAGCAAAAGGCTCGAGCCATCGCGAAGCGCCGATGCAAGGCGCGCATCGGAGGGGCCAGGGCCGCCGGGCCGAGCACAAGTGACGGCCGCTCGGCGGGCAGAAGCGAGACGAGCGCGGAGGCCTCGGTCGACGTGCAGACTTCGACCCCCGTGAAGCTCAGGAGCGACATGAGCGCGTGGGCCTCCAGCTCGAGGTCGTGATGGGGGGCGGAGCGGAGCCCCGGGAGGACCGCGCTTCTGAAGTGCGAGGCGAGGGCGACGTCGAGCGGGCCGATGACCTGAAGAATCGGCGAGAACCACGCCGGGTGCGCGAGGTGCCTTGCGATGAGCGTCTCGGATAGAGGCTTGGGTGAAGACTCGAAGACCCGCCGCGCTCGTACCGTCAACGCCTCGAAGCGGGGCCGGTCCGCAGGCGAGAGGGCCCCAAAGAGCTCCAGCGCGCCAAAGACCTGCAGTGCATATTCGTCAACGTCCTTGACCACATCACCGAGCTCCCGGAGCGCCTGTACGTCCGTCGGGTCGCGCTCCAAGAGGCGCGTGAGGTGCAAGGTGGCCAGCGCGCTGTTTCCAGGGCCCGCCTCGACGGCTGCGCGCACGAGGGCGAAGCGGGCGTCTCGCGTCGTCGGTCCCTCACGCTGCGTCAACCGAGTCAGGAGCAGGCGAGCCCCCTCCAGATCCCCACGGGCTCGACGAATCAGGGCCATATAGGCCACGAGCAGCCCCGCCGCCGCCTCGGGCAGACTCGGCAGATCTAACCAGGCGGGATGTTCGACGATGAGGGCATCGACGGCGTCCGGTTGCCCAAGGCCCTCATAGCCGCGCAAGAGCGCGAGCGCGGCCGGGGCACACCGAACGTCGAGGTCGAGGGCTGTCTGATAGCAGCCGATGGCGACGGTATCGAAGCCGCCGAGCTCCTGGTTCATGCGCCCGAGGTAGGTCTGATGGAGCGCCTGCGTCTTCACCGGGAGTGCCGCCGCCCGCCCAAGGGCGACGCAGGTCTCCATGGTCTGCCGGGCGTCGTCGAGGTGTGACTGGAGTGCCTGGCATTGCGCCTTCTTGTAGAGCGCGTCGCACCGGAGAGCGGGCGTCAAGAGGGGCGCGCAGAGGATCTGGTCCAGGCAGGCGATCGCGCGGGTGGGGTCCATGGCGAGGTCGGCGAGGAGGTCCGCCTCCCAGAACAGGGTCTCCATCCGGGCGGCCGGCGTAGGGCCTCGGTCGCTGAGAGGAGCACCGCTGAACGCCCTCAACACAGCCGCCGCGTCGTCAATCCGACGCTCGGCGAGCAGGAGTTCGACTCTGGCCCGCAGCGCGGCCTGATCCGCCGGAGACACCTCCGCGGCCCGCTCGAGCTCCCGGTGGGCCGCGTCGAGCTCAAGCAGCTTGAAGCGAACCTCGCCTCGAAGGACGAGGACGTGGGTCTGTCGAGCGAGATCGCCGGCCCGCTCGGCCCGAGTCAGCACCGCGTCGAGCCGCGCCCACAGCTCAGCGAAGGCCGCGTCCGGGCGGAGGAGGGGCTCGACGGAAACAAGGAGCGACAAGGCGAGGTCATGGTCGGGCGCGAGCTCCAAGGCGAGCTTGGCGCACTCGGCCGCCTCGATGCTGCGAGAGAGGCGCTTGGCCACGAGGCCCCGCCGAAAGAAGACCTCCGCTCGCTGGGTCCGCGGCCACTTGTCGAGGTTTAGGGTCGACAAGACCTGGTAGTGAGCGGCCGCCTCGTCGAAGGCCTCCCGCGATACCGCGTCGGCGGCGAGGGACGTCAGCGCGAGCTGGTTGGCCGGGTTTATCGCGAGCGCGAGGCGGTGAGAGGACAGGGCACCTTCGTGATCCCCGAGGCGCTCCTCTTTGATCTCGGCGATGCGGGCCAGGATCGAAGCGCGCTCCCGCGGGTCGTCCCACGAAGCCAGCTCCCGGCCGAGATGGTCAACCACCTTGACCCAATCACCGGCATTCACGGCCAGCTCCCGAAGCCCGTGGTGCGCCGGGAAGCAGCGAGGGTCGCACTCGAGGGCGGAGTGATAGCTGGCCGCCGCAAGGTCGAGCTGCCCGAGCTGCGTCTCTTGAAGCGAGCCCATGCGGAAGAACACATACGCTCTGTGTTTGGGCTCTGTGAGCAAGGCGAGCTCACGTCCACTACAGGACAACAGCTCGTCCCAACGTCTCTGGGCTTCGAGGAGTCGCCCGAGCGCGCGCAGCGAACCGAGATCCTCCGGCTGCTCCTCGAGAAGCTCCAGATGGCAGTCCGTCGCCGCCGCAAGATCCCGCAGCCCGGTCTCGAGCACCCGCGCGAGCCGGCGAAGGAGCGGCGAGCGTCCCTCGAGCGGTGCGCTCACCGAGGTCAGACCGGGAGAGAGGCCGGAAGCGAGCAGCGAGAGTCGCTCGCGCAGGAGGGCGGCGAGCTCGGCGTGTCGCTCGCTGTTCGTCAGGAGCCGCTCAAGCGCGGTCACGACCTCAGGCGTCGAGGGCAGGTCTCGGAGGCGATTGAGGGCCTCTTCGCTCTTGCCCTGCGACTCGAGCACCGCAGCGAGCTTCACGGCCGTCTTCACACGATCGCGGGTGCTCGAGCGAGCCCCGAACAAGAACGCCTCATACATCTCGGCTTGCAGCTGTCTTTGGGCCTCATCGGGCGCCTGCTTCGCGAGCAGGCTCTCGATGACCCGGTAGAGGCCGAGGTCGCTCGGGTGGAGGCGAAACGCCTGAATGAACTGGCGCGCGGCGTCCAAGGGCCGGTCGAGTCGCTTGTAGTAGAGGTGCCCGAGACGCACCGAGAGGTCCCGAAGCTCCGACTCCGTGGCCTCAGGGTTGCGCCGCCGCTGGGTCGCCAGGAGTTGAGCCTCGACGACCCTGGCGACGAGGTCCCAGTCCTTCGCGGCCACGGCTTGCTGATCGAGCCGCTCCAGCAGGGTCGACGAGCGGTCGCCGCCCTCGAAGGCCTGGGTGTTGAGGTGGCGGACGAGCTCGCGATCGGCGCCTTGCTGATCCAAAACGAGCGCGAGCTTGGCGTGCACGCCTCCCGCCGGCCGCGCCTCTCGGCCGATCTCGCCGATCTCGCCGATCTCGCCGATCTCATTGACCAGAGCCAAGGCCCCCGACGTATCTCCCGTCGCGGCACGGGCGAGGGCGAGCTCACCTTTGGCCTCTGGCAGGACGGCCGCCGCAATCTCCAGGAGCGGCAGCGCCTTGGCTGGCGAGTGAAGCTGGTGAAGCAGGAGGCTGCCCATCTTCAAGGCGCGCTCGGGGGCCGGCTCGCCTTCGGGATCGACGAGGCTGTACGCCAAGACCGCCGGAGCCACGAGGCCACTCGCCTCCAGGGTCCGCGCGAGGGTCATGGCGAGCTCCGAGACCGGCCCAAAGACCGCTGCGGCCCTGAGGCTCTCCAACGCCGAGACTGGGTCGCCCAGCGGGCCGCGACGCAGCTCCACGATCTCGAGGAGCCGCCTCTGCTTCTTCTCGTCGGAGCCAAGCGACGGCAGCCCCTGTTCGAGGAGCTCGACGAGCGAGACAAACCGCCCGTTCTCGGCGTACAGCGCGCTCAGTGCGGTCAGCGCGGCCGCGTCGTGGGCGCGATACGCGAGGACCGTCTTCAGCGCGCGCGCTGCGTCGTCGACGTGACCCATCGTGGCGTAGAGCGCGCCGAGACGCCCCGCGGCATCGGCGCGAGTGTCCGCGTCCAGCGAGGCGTTCAGCTCACCGACGAGCGAGGCGACCCGCTCATCGCCATGGTGGGGGAAGTCGGCTGGCTCTGCCTGCCCCAGCTCACGGGCGCGTTTCAATCGACGGGCGACGGCGATGCGGCTGGCGTCCAGCTCCGGAGCCGCGACCGCGGCCGGCTCCAACAAGCGGCGCGTGGGCAGACGCGGCAGTGGCGGCATCGAGATCCGGCTGACCTCGCGCCCGACGGGTGCAGAATACGGCGGCAACTGCCCGACGGCGGGGCGGCTATCGAGACGCGGCTCCAGCTCCGGAGACCCGCTCTCAGGTTGAGTCCGCGCGAGGTCGCCGGTGACCGTCTCCGTGAGCGAAGCGAGCTCGCGCCGCACGAGAAAGGCATCGTCGGGCCGATCGAGCAGAGGCAACTTCCGGCGGAGGATCTCCATAAGCGGTCGATCGCTGGCTCGGCTCCGGCAGACCTCCTCGATGAGGATCATCGCCGTCAGGTTCAGCGGCAGCTCGTCGAGCACCCAGAACAGATAGGTCAGCGCCTTCTCCTGCTCGGCCCCATGGCGGAGGAGGAGCCGGCCGATCTTCAGGTACAGTCCGGCGCGGCGCGTCGGCAGGTCAGTCGCGTCCGCCTCCCACTGCCAGCCCCGGACCCGCTCGGCGGGCTCGGCGTGGGTACAGAGACGCTGCTGCGTGCGAATCCATAAGAGGTCCCGCACCTGACGCGGCGGGGTCTCGGAGGCGCGGTCGTGGAGCGTCGACAGCGCGGTCTCCGGGTCGTGGCGCGCGTGCTCATGCAGGGCCGCGAGCACCAAACGCGAGGCACGCTCTCTGGGTGCTGCCTGCTCCAGGCTCGAGATCAACGGGGCCCATCGGCGGGTCCGATAGGCGAGCCTCGCCTGATGCCGACGCGCTGAGCTCGCGTCCGGATAACGCTCGAGGACCGCCGCGGTGAGCCGCTCCTGTGCGCCGTCGTTGAGCTCGTCGCCGGTGTAATTCGCCCCGTCGAATCCGTTCGAGGCGTGGTCCAGTGCCCTGAGGGCCAGGACAAACCCGAGGCCCGTCTCCCGCAGCGCCAGAGACTCGTCTCTCAGCGTCGATGCGACGTTTGGTCCAACGGCGTGAGCCTGAGACCCGCTCAACGCCAAGAGGACGCGCTTCAGCGAGACCACGACGTTCAGGGTGCCCGATCGAGCCTGAAGGCGAAGCTGCGCGGCGCGGTTTTCATCACCGAGGAACCACTCATGCAACTCCGCCGCGAGGTACACGATCGACGCGCCGATCTCGGGCGGGTACAGCCGCGCCAGACGCTCGAGCCCCACGGCGAGCGCGGCGTACCTGCCCTCTATGGCCGCGCGCTCGACGAGCACGAAGGCGGCGAGCGGCACTTGGTCGGCGACCTCTTCTAGGAGCTCGCGGGCGCGGTCGAGCTCGAGCTCGCGGGCGCGGTCGCGCTCGAGCTCGCGGGTGTGGTCGCGCTCGAGCTCGCGGGTGTGGTCGCGCTCGAGCTCGCGGGTGTGGTCGCGCTCGAGCTCGCGGGTGTGGTCGCGCTCGAGCTCG
>SHZC01000145.1 GCA_009692505.1 Myxococcales bacterium | reverse complement strand
GCGGCGAAGCGCCGGGAGACTTGGTCTCTGTCCATCCACGCGCTCGTCGAGGCGCCGCCGAGCGAGGCGACCTCACCGGAGGTCGCCCTGGCTTCGATCTGGCGATTGTCGTGCGAGGCCTGGGCCATGAGCGGACGCCCCTGGCCTCGGTACACGCGATCGACGATGCCGGGCCGCGTCTACCGGGGCCAATGGTGCCCGGCCGTGGTCTCCGGGGGCGGCGCCGAGTGACGAACGAGGCCGCTCTCGATGAGGACGCCCGTGACCTCCTCACCGAGTTCGTGGCGGGGGGCGTCGACTTCATCGTCGTGGGCGCCCATGCGCTGGCGGCCCACGGCGTCTTCCGGGCGACGGGCGATCTGGACATCCTCGTGAGGCCGGACCCCGAAAACGCTCGACGCGCCTAGGCCGCGCTCCATCGATTCGGCGCGCCGGTCGCCGCGCATGGGATCACGGCCGAGGATCTCTGTGCCCCGGGAACCGTCTACCAGATGGGGCTGCCCCCGCGCCGAATCGACGTCCTCACATCCATCAGCGGCGTCGATTTCGAGCAGGCGTGGCAGGGACGCGTTCGGCGCTCCGTCGGTGGCCTCGAACTCGCATTTCTCGGACGCGCCGACCTCGTTGCCAACAAGCGCGCTACGGGCCGCCCCAAGGACCTGCTGGACCTCGAGCTGCTCGCCGAGCGCACAGAAGACCCCGTCGCGGGAGACTGACGGTGGAGGTCCTGTTCTCGGCCGAGCACCAGAGCCGCGACGAGCGATTCAGGCTGAGTGGCAAACACCTGTAAGATTTTCGCCAAAATGCGGGCGGTGGCCGGTCCCCCAATGGCCCGGGCGCACCTGCCGGAACGTGAGGTTGAGGCGTGGGCCGACCTCACGCGTCGTCTTGGGCACGGCGTGTTGCCAGTCTCTCTGCGTCGCGCCGCGCAGGAGGAGGCCGTCACCCTCGCCGAGCTCGAAGACGTGACGCACGCTTGTGCTTCGGTGGCGCAGGACGAACCGACGGCGCGCGCCGAGTGAGAGGCTGAAGATGTTCACGTCGTCGGGCGCGTGAGGCAAAAGCTCGGGCTCGTCGTCGGCGTGCCAGCCCATCGAGTCCCGGCCGTCGCGGTAGAAGTTGAGCAGGACCGCGTTGAAGTCCAGCCCGGTGAGCCCGGCGATCAGCACCCGCAGCTTGGACACCGTCGGCGTCATCGGGGACGGCTCGAAGGTCCGGCCCGAGTACCGAAGCCGACAGCCGGGATCCCCGAGGTGGGCGGTCTGGCGTGGGGTGTTCACCGCCCTCGATCCGATGTGCAGGGTCTCCACGCGCAGGGGCACCTCGTCGAGGAGCGCGGCCATGACGGCCTGCTCCGAGGTCAACAGCGCCGAGAAAAACGTGAGCCCCGAGCCCTGCCCGAGGTCCATGACCTGGCCGGGCCCGAGGTCCGCCTCAGAGCTGGTCAACGGGCGCCAGCGACGCTGAGGCCCGGTTCCCGCCTGTGGTGGCCGGCGCGACCGTGCCCGGCCCACCGATTACGATTCGCCCGCTCCCGCTCGCGGGCTCCTTTACGGCGGCGGCGCGTGAGACCGTCGCCAAGCTCCGCGCCGGCTTGAGCAAGGCGATCGCAAAGCAGTTCTTCGCGCCCGGATCGACGTCAATCGTCAGGTCTTTGTAGCCATTGAGCGTGACGAGGAACGGCGTCGTGTCCGTCAGTCGCACCTCGACGGGCTCCTTCGTGATGCCCATGAGCACCTCGGGCGCGTCGGCGCGGTAGACGCGGGCGCCGATAGGCACGCTGGAGATGATGCAGGTCTTGCCGGTCGCGCGCGACGGGATCGGCATCTCCGTCGGCACCTCCGTCGCGGCAACGCCCGTTGAAGCCAAGGCCGGGCTCCCGAGGTTGAGGCCCGTAGAAGCCAAGGCCGGGTCTGCCTTGGGCACCGCGACCGGCTCCTGAAGCTCAGTCGGAATCGGAGCGTCTGGGTCACCACGAAGAAACATGTAGAGCCCGGCGGCCAAGACGGGTACCCCCACGAAGATCGCCGCCATCACCGTCAGCCTCGGACGACGCGAGCTGCCGCCCACACCACTCAGCTCGCCCGTGGGCGGCGCGCCCGTCACCTCTATGGGCCGACCGTCGGCGTCGAGCCTCACGGTCCCGCCACCGATCCCGAAGGCTCCCTGCCCGGAGAAGGTGCCGAGGCTGCCTTCGGGCACGAACGCCGGACCGACGAGCGACGGTGAGCCGTCGGCCCCGGGCAGGAGGGCGGGCAGGCGGCTGGCCACCGAGTCGTAGGAGGCCCCGGCGAGGAGCTCGTCGACGGCCTCCAACTCGCTGAGCATCACCTCGACCTGGGGCTGGCGCTGCTCGCGGTCCTTGCTCAAGGCACGGAAGACCACCGCCTCCAGCGCGGTCGGCACGTTCACGTCGCGGTTCACCTCGGCGAAGCGCCGCGGCATCTGGTTGACGTGCGCGATGAGCACGCTGAGCGGGTTGTCCCCGGTGAAGGGCGGCTTGCCGACGAGCAGCTCGTAGAGGATGACCCCGAGCGCGTAGATGTCGGAGCGGGCGTCGAGGTTGTTCGAGCGCGCCTGCTCGGGCGACATGTACTTCGGCGTACCGAAGATCATGCCGGCCTGCGTCAGCGTGCCCTCCTTGCCCTCGAACTCCTTGAGCTTGGCGACGCCGAAGTCAAGGACCTTGACGAAGTCGCGCTCGCCCTCAATCTGGGTGAGGAAGATGTTGTCGGGCTTAAGATCGCGATGGATGATCCCGGCCTTGTGGGCCTCGGCGAGCGACTTGCAGACCTGCCGCATGATGTGCACGGCCCGCTTGGGGGTCATGGCCCCGCCCCGCGTGAGCGCCAGCGCCAGGCTCTCGCCCTGGAGGTACTCCATGGCCATGTACAAGACGCCGTCGTCGCTCTGCCCGAAGTCGTAGACCGAGATCGTGTTCGGGTGCCGGAGGCGACTCGCCGCCATGGCCTCAAGGTGGAACCGCTTGACGACGGTCTCATTGTCCGAGAACTCCCGAAGCAGGACCTTCAGCGCGATCGTCCGCTTCACCGCAGGCTGCCAGGACTTGTAGACCGCGCCCATGCCGCCCTGGCCGAGCAGGCTCTGCACCTCATACCGCCCGTTGATCACCTTGCCGATCATCGGATCAGCGGCCTTCTTCTTGACCTCCGGCTCGGCCCACTTCCCGAAGTTCTCATCCCGCATCAGCAGGTCGTCATAGGACACGTCGGCGACGGTCTCCGACCCGACGGCCACTTGCTCGCGCGGCGCGAGGTGCCCATGCCGTTCCGCGTGATCCGGCGCGTGGGTCGGCTGCAGCGGGGCGGGCGCTTCCGCCTGTCCCGGCGAGAGGAGCACCTCACCGTCGTTCGGACAGTGCGAGACGTCCCCTTCAAAACCACAGCGACTACAGGTCTTCAAGCTTCTCTCCAGCGACGCTCGACCTTACTTGACGTCCGTCGACCCGCAAAGGTCTTACTGAGTTGATCCACGGGACGTTGCCGCGCAGGATGCGCCGCCATGAAAAAGGACAACCGAAGCTATTACGACGACTTCGCCGGCTGGTACGAGAAGGAGCGGCACCACGGGTACCACGCCTTCCTCGATCGCCTGCAGGTCGAGCTCGCCCAGCCCATCTCGCGCGGCAAGGCCGTCCTGGAGATTGGCTGCGGCACGGGCATGATCCTCAAGGAGATCGCCCCCTTGGCGTCTTCGGCCATCGGGGTCGACATCAGCCAGGGGATGCTGCTCAAGGCTCGGTCACGCGGCCTCGCCGTCGCGCAGGGCTCAGCGACCGACCTCCCCTTCGGCGACGAGACGTTCGACGCCGTCTACAGCTTCAAGGTGCTCGCCCACGTCGCGGACATCAGCAAAGCCATGTCCGAGGTCGAGCGCGTCTTGCGCCCGGGCGGCCAAGCGGTCCTCGAGTTCTACAATCGTCGCTCCCTGCGATACTTTATCAAATCCCTGAAGCCCGCCCACCGCATCAGCGCGACGACGACCGACGAGCAGGTCTACACCCGCTACGACAGCCTCGACGACGTGCGCAGTTACCTGCCCCAAGGCCTGCGCCTTGAGGGCGTGCGCGGCATTCGGGTCTTCACGCCCTTTGCTCAGGTGCACCACGTCCCGGGCCTCAGGCGCGTGATGGCCAGCGCCGAGCGGTTCGCCCGCGACTTCAAACCGACGGCCCACCTCGGGGGCTTCCTCGTCGTCCTCCTGCGCAAGGCCTGAGTCTCGCCGACTGGGCACACCGTCGGGGTGCGTGTACTCGATGACGGACCTGTCCTTGACAGGCTGACCTCCTGATGGGCCAAGCAGGAGGCGGCTCAGTCCGAGGGTGCCTCGACGGCGAGGTCGGTCGTCGCCACGGCGACGACTCGATCGCCCATGTAGACAGGCTGGGAGCGCGTCACCATCCAGATATCGCCGCCCCCCGCGTCGAAGTACGGCTCCGACCAGACCCCCTCACCCGCCGCGATGGGTGTGGTCAACCATGATTGCGCATCGATGTCGTACGCCGGATCCCCTGCGAGATCCTTCTCGCTGATGGCTCCACTCGGGAGCCGGTAGACGTAAGGCGAGTAGGCGGTCCGGCAGGCGTCGTCGAGGCTCGCCACCGTGCTCCCGAAGAAGGTGGGGTTCTCCTCGAGGTCGCCGCGGATGCGACCAAAGAGTTCAGCCTTGGACGTGGGATCCCGCTCGAGCGACTCGGTGAAGCCGTCGAGATGGAGTTCGACGACCGAGCGCTCGGTGACCTGGCGATCGTCCGATGAGGAGTCGTCGCTGCAGCCGACCAAGAGCGCGGCGTTGAGGAGGGCGAGGAACGTGACGTTAGAAGTTCGCATACGACGATTCGCGCTCGCCCGGCACGAACGCACGCACGCGCTTCGTACCCCCCGCCCCAAACGACGCTTGAGACGTTTGGCCATGAGCGACCTTCGACTCCGCGTTACCGCCCCTCGCTCGCGGGGAGCGGCGGGGTCCCGAGAACGTCAAGCGGGTTTATGATCTCCGGCAGGCCCGTTTCGATCCACGCCTTGAGGAAGTGGGTCGCCTGCAAGATGCCCTCGCGGCTCGAGGGGACGTTGCTGTGCTCGGCGACCTCCGGGGGCCGTCCTTCGCCGCGCGTGATGTGGTCGAACTGAAAGAGGCCCGCCGTCGTCTGTCCATCGTCGAGGTTGCCGGAGAACGGCGTCGGGGGCGCCTCGCCGATGATGCCGACCTCCTGGAGCACCGGGGCCACATGGGGCACACCGATCGCTCGCGCCAACGCCCGGTTGCAGACGTTGGGCACGATCTCGTCGTTGATGGCCATCGCGAAGAGCAGGTGGGGCGAAGGCCCATCCGTCAGGCGATTGGACAAGATCCGCGGGCCGTAGTTGGCCGCGTCCCCCCGGTCCAGCAGGGTCTGGAGCACGGGGAAGAAGCGGGCGACCTCACCGGGGGGCGTGCCGGGCGGGGTCATGGCGCGGATGAGGATCTCGAACTGCGGGGCGTCGGAGATGATCGAGGCCACGCGCCCGCCGGGCACCGACAAGACGCCCGCGCCGAGGTCGTCGCTGAGCGCGAGCAGCTCTGGGCCCATGATGCCGCCGAGGCTGACGCCGAAGTAAGACAGACGCGAGGGATCCACATCCGAAGCCCCATCGCCGTCGAGATCCCCGTCGTCGTTGAGCAGCCGGATGAGCTGCAGCTTGTCGTAGGTCGACTCGCGCCAGTGGTCGCGGAGCACGAGCGCGTCGAGCCGCTGGGCGAGGATGTTGATGCCGAAGAAGT
This sequence comes from Myxococcales bacterium, assembly GCA_009692505.1. Taxonomy (GTDB): domain Bacteria; phylum Myxococcota_A; class Bradymonadia; order UBA7976; family UBA1532; genus SHZC01. The sequence continues at coordinate 8,254 of SHZC01000145.1, read as the reverse complement.
CCATGATTTGAAGCAGGTCGCCGGTGGCCGTCGCGGTGGGATGCAGGCCGTGCGAGGGCGCGTCGATGGCAACGGTGGCCATGCCCATAGGCGCGGCAACCTCGGCGAGGGCGTCCCCCTGCTCCTTGCCCGAGCCGAGCCCGTGGCCGAAGATCGTGACGGGAAAGGGCCCTGGCTGACCGAGCGGCAACCACGCCCGGACCGGCAGCTCGTACTCCAGCTGTGGCGTCCCATCGGCGACGTACCCTTCCGCGCCCCGGTAGTCGGCGGCTCTGAAGGCCCCGTCGCAGATCCGGTAGAGGGGCGCGTCGACGCAGGTGGGCGGCGTCGACCAGGAGAAGTCATGCGTAACGATGTCGGCGGCGATCGCCTGAGACTCAACCTCGATGCTCTGGGTCGTGAACACGACGGCCGCGCGCACGCCCTGCGGCGACTGACCGGCGCTTTCGAGCAACGCCGCATAGCGGGGCAAGAGGCGCTCGAGCCGAGGGTCCGACGCCGTGCCATCCAGGAGCGAGGTCAAAGTCTCGTTGGTCGACAGACAGTCGCCCGCCGCGTCGGTCAAGACCTCGCCGACGACCACCCCATATTGGGTCTCGGGCCGCAGCGGGACCATCGGCCAGAGGATGAGCGTCGCGCCCTCATCGGCGGTCTGAATCTCGAATGGGACGTCAAGTGGGACCTCGGGGCCGCCCTCCTCGCCCTGGACGAGCAGCCGGACCGCGCCGTCCGGGATCGGGCCGAGGGGTCCGGTGAAACGAAGCACGATCCCGGCGGTCGTGCCCCAGCCATCGAGGGTCTCAAGCTGCCGAAAGACGGACGCGAAGTTGCCGGGCAGCCGATCGACCCAAGGCGCGAGCTCGCCGCTCAGGCTGATGCGCAGGCCGGTGGGTCTGCTCGGGTCCAAGGCGGTGTAGAAGTCGTCGGGGAACGTCTGGAGCGTGGCACCGGACAGGGGATCGTAGGCGAAGGTGGTGTCCCCGCAGCCCGCGCGCGCGTCGGGAGGCGAGGAGGTATCGCTCGGCGGCGAGGCATCGCTCTGGGCCGGAGCGTCCGTGGGCCGGTCTTGGAGCCCTTGCCCCACGTCCACGACCTCCTCGGGGGCCTCTCGCGCGGGGTCCGGCTCCCCACAGGCGAGCAGGTGAAAGCCCAACGCGACGGCAAATCGTCTCACGCCTCTTTTCCTCATGTTCCCTCCAAGTGCGGCACTTCGCCGCCTCACAGTCACGTCAAGCCCCCGCCGAAGACAAGGCTCCCGTCAGCTCGCGGAGCGCGACCAGCGACAGTGAGAGCCAGTCCACCACGAGCGAGGCCCCCCCGACCGACCATAGGGCCGTGCCGAAGTAGAAGACGAGGTCCAGAAAGATCACCGCGCAAAACGAGACGAAGAGACCCCCTTCGCGCAGGTCCGGCTGATAGGGGCGGGTCTCCTCGAGGGCGGTCAGGACATGGAACGCCCACGTCGATCCAAGCAGCACGAGAAAAGACCGCTGGTAAGGGTCGGCAATGAACGGACCGATACAGAGCAATACGATGGTGAAAGTTGGCACGACATAGGGCGCGAGCCTGATAATTACCGAGCCTCGACCCGTGTAGACGACCTCGCCTCTGCCCTTACCCGCGCTGAGCGAGAGGGGCTGACGAAACAAGAGGAGGGCAGCGGCCAGATGGGTGAGTTCATGTTCCAGGACAGGCAAAATCGGGAGCTTCTTGTAGACCACGAGGGTGCCGACCAGCCCGAGTCCGACGCCAAGCCCGAAAGGCTGAAGGCCGCTTTGCGTGGACGCCTGGGCCACCATCTGGGGGAGCGCCATGGCCAAGGGCACGGTGGCGGCGAGGCAGAGCAACCCGACGATCACACTCAGGACCATCGGAGGATGCCCCGATGACGTGGCGATTGAAGACGCTCACGCTGCTCGCCGCCTTGGGCTGTACGAGCGAGACCTTGAACAGACCCGCGTCCGACCAGGGCGACGAGGCTGATGGACCGAGGCGGGACGGCAATACCGGAGGTGGAGAGACCGACGTGGCCCCGCCGAGCGAGGACGCAGGCCCAGCGTCCGACGCGGCCCTCCTCGTTGACCTGCCGAGGCCACTCCCGGACGTGGGCTTGAACGATGTCGCTCAGCCGCCGGACCTGTCGCCCGACGCCCCCTTGCCCGTCTCGCGAGCCGCGCTGAGGATCAACGAGGTCGACTGTCACGGGCGCGACTGGGTGGAGATATACAACGCCAGCGAAAGCGAGCTCCCCTCCACGGCCGGGTTCGTCCTGACCGACCAGCCCGACGATCCAAGACGCCACTTCGCCTTGCCCGAGGAGGGCCCCTGGCCGCCGTTCGCCTTTCGGGCGTATCGGCAGCCGCTGGACGTTGAGGTGGGTCTTCCGTTTGGCATCGCGTGTGGCCAGGATGAAATCACGCTGCTCGCTCCGGACGGAAGCGTCGTGGACGTCGTCTCGCCGCCGGAGCTCGCAGAAGCGTGGACCTTCGGGCGTCTACCGGACGGCACAGGCGACTTCGTCGAGAATACGCCCACGCGTGGCGCGCCCAATCAAGCGCGCGCCGCGTTTGGAGGCCGGCTCTTCGACCCCTTCTTTCCGACGGCGATTGATCTGGAGATTGACGACGCCGGCCTGGCGAGCCTCGGCGTCGATCCTCGCCTCTACGTGCCCTCACGCCTCCGCCTCACCGACGCGGACGGCGTCGAGGGGCCGTGGTTGGACGTCGGCGTGCACCTCAAGGGCCGATTGGGCAGCTTCCGCACCCTGGACCGCAAGTCGGCTTTTCGTGTGGACGTCAACCTCTACGATCCCGAGCAGACTGTCGACGGGCTGGAGTCGCTGACCCTGAACAATATGGTCCAGGATCCGTCCTTCGTGCACGAGTGGTCGACTTACGCGCTCATGCGGGACATGGGCCTCGCAGCCCCCCGCATCGGCTACGTCTGGGTTCGTCTCAACGGCGAGCCTTACGGCCTCTACGCGCAGATCGAGACCTACGACGACGTCTACATCGACCAATACTTCGACAGCTCCGTGCACCTCTACGAGGGCCGTTACGGTCAAGATCTCTTCGCGCACGAGACGTTTAATGTCGAGGTGGACGAGGGCGATCCCGACGACCGATCGGACTTCGAGGCCCTCGTCGCGGTCCTCGACGCCGCGCCCGCCGACGGGGTCATGGCCGCGACCGTCGACCTCATCGATTGGCACCAGGTCTTGGGCGTCATGGCCGCGGAGATCTACGTCGGCCACTGGGACGGCTACGCCTGGACGCAGAACAACTGGCTGATGAACTTCGACGGCGACGGACGCCTCACGCTCCACCCGTGGGGCGTCGATCAGACCTTTCGGGAACACATGGATATGCACGGCGGAAACGGACGGCTCATGCGGGCCTGCATGGCCGATCGCGCCTGCCGAGAGACCTACAATCTACGGCTCGTCGATGTGCTCGACGCCGTCGACCGAACCGCCCTCGACGAGTGGATAGCCGGGCTCTGGCAGGGGCTGCGACCGCTCGCCGACATGGACCCCCGCAAGGAGTTCGACATCGGCACCGCTGACTGGGAGGTGCAGGCGACGATCGACTTCATGCGCCTGAGACGGCAGCTCGTCGGTGATGCGGTCGCCTGCCTGCTCGACCGTGGTGATGTCGACGGCGACGGCGTCTTCTGCGCCGAGGACTGCGCGCCCAACGACCGTTCGGTCTACCCCGGCGCGGTCGACGTCTGCGCCGACGGCATCGATCAAGACTGCTCGGGTTACGCCGACGACGGCCTCGACTGCCGCGACTGCGTCCCCATCCAGCGCGGCGGGCACCCGTACTTCATCTGCCCCACGGCTCGAACCTATGCCCAAGCGATCGACCACTGCGCGGAGGTCGGCGCGACTTTGGTCACAATCAACACCGCGGACGAGGATCGGTTCTTGTTCGAGCAGGCCATGAACAACCGCCGCCAGTCGTACTGGTTGGGCGCGACGGACCTCCGCGTCGAAGGGGTCTTCGAGTGGAGCGACGGCGCGCCCCTGACTTACTCGAACTTCGTGGACGGCCAGCCGGACAATGGGGGAGGTGCCGAACATTGCGCCGCGTATGTCGAAGACTGGCTCGGCTGGAACGACCGGAGCTGCGACGACACCTTCGGGCTGATCTGTGAGGCCCCCTGCGGCCGGGGGCTCGATGCCGACCGCGATGGGCACGACGCCTGTGGGGACGACTGCAACGACGGTGACGCCACCGTCTTTGGCGGTCAAGCCGAGATCTGCGGCGACCAGCGAGACCAGGACTGCGATGGCCGCGCCGACGAAGGCCCGGACGGCTGTGACTGCGTGCTCCGCAACGCGGGCGGCCGTCAGTATCGGTTCTGCACCCGCGCCCGGACCTGGGCTGAGGCACGGACCCACTGCCAGTCGCTCGGTCTGGATCTGGTGATCGTCAACAACGCCCGGGAAAATACGTACCTGTCGAGGGAGGCCTCGCGCATCCAGGGCGGCTCGTTTTGGATCGGCCACGGCGACCTCGTGAGCGAAGGCACGTTCCGCGGCTGGGACAACGTGGCGCGCCCCCCGGACAACGCCTTTTGGAACGGCGGCGAGCCCAATGACTGGGGCGGCAACGAAGACTGCGCGGAGCTCATCGGCGGTCAGCCTCTGTGGAATGACCTCGACTGCGCGGCGGCGCTGCCGTCCATCTGCGAGACCCTGCCCTGATGGCCCTTGCTCGGAGCGTGTTGCGGTAACAGCAAGCGGCGATAGGCGACCGGTGTTGCTTCGAGCCCCGGGCCGACGGCGCCGCCAACGGCGGCTAAACGCCGGAATCACGCCAACGAAGGGCCAGAGGGCCCAGGCGATGAGGTCGAGCGGGAGGGGCCCCCAAGGGAGGAGCGCGCCTCGGGCGAGTCCAATGGGGATCGAGCGAGGGAGACTCGTCGCCGGGCCCGGCGGCCCGGGTCTCGGAGCTTCAACCGTTGCCCAAAGGCGTTTCGGTAACGGCCTCCCGAACGGCCTCTACTTGCTGCGCCGCCGGATGGTCTTGCCGTGGACCGCGGGGGCCTCATCGAAGCCGAGTCGCTCCCAGAGCTTCTTGTGTTTCAGCGCCCAGAGCACCTTAAGGGTCTGACCGTAGGCCTTCAAGTCGATGTGCGGGCGACCATCGGCGGTCGGGTGTTCGGCCGCCCAAGCCAGGTGCCGCTGGAAGACGGCGATCATCATGTGGACGATCTCGTGCGGGTCGTCGCCCGCCCGGAGGCGCAGCCGGTAGAAGGTCTCCGCCTCGTCCGGGCTCCGGTGGAAGATCTGCGAGCCCACGATGAGATGAAACGTGAGGTGCTCGAAGGGGTCCTCGCCGCTCGGCTGCCGATCATCTCCGGCGAGCACGTCCATCGTCTCGAAGATGGGGAACCACTCCGGGTGGTCGGCCATGGAGCGACCGAGGTAGGTGTCGTCGCCGACGAGTTTCTCGCCCTGACGCATCCGGGCCCAAACCTCGGCGAGTCGACGCTTATCGACGCCTTGCATCTCGATGACGATTCGCCTGCTCACGGTCCTCCCCCTTTGAGATACCGGTCGACGGCGCGGCTGTGCTCTTCGTGGGTGGCGCTGAAGTGGTGCTCGCCGGTGCCATCCCTCTTGGCGACGAAGAAGAGGAGGCGGGCGGCTTCGGCCCCCTTCGCCGGTCGGAGCGCGGCATCCAAGGCCTTGCGCCCGGCGTTGGCGATGGCCGTCGGCGGCAGACCCGCGATCATGTATGTGCTGTACTCATTGTCGGGGTCCTTGCAGAACCGCGGATGGGGAACCTCTTTGTAGGTCGACGCGCCGTAAACGCAGGTCGGATCCGTCTCCAGCTTCATGCCCTTCTCCACGCGGTTGACGAAGACGCGAGCGATGAGCGCGCGATCGGCGTCGGCCTGGGCCTCCTTCTCGATGAGCGACGAGAAGATGATGAGCCGCCGCCGGGTCTCGGGATCGGCGCGGAGCCGGGCTTCATCCGGGGCGCCGGGCAGAAGCTCCGCATAGACCGCCTCGAAGCGCGCGGTCAGGGCGTCGAGGACGACATCGACGTTCTCGGCGGGCGGCGCGACCTTCAGCCAGTAGGTGTCCGGGAAGAGGCGGCCCTCGAGGTCGTCGCGCTCGACGCGGGCGAGGAACTTCTCTCGAGAGACGAGGCCCGCAGCGGAGAGCAGATCGGCGACCTGCCAGCGGTTATAGCCCTCGGGGATGGTCACGCGGAGCTGCGGCACGAGGCCACCCGACTGGAGCTTGTCGAGCAGCTCTTGGGGGGACCACGACCGATCGACCTCGTAGGTGCCAGCCTTAATGTTCGTCCCCGCGCCAATCCATCGGCCATACAGCTCGAAGGCGCGGACGTCGGTGACGAGAGACTCATGCTCGAGCTGGGTCGTGATCGCCTTGAAGGTGGCGCCCTTGGCGATGACGACCTGCGTCTTGCCGCCCGCTGAATCGATGGGCTGGCTCAGATAGGTGGTCACGCGGCGCCAGGCATACGTGCCGGTGCCGAGGACCAAGGCGGTCACGATGAGGAAGGTGAGCAGGAATGCGCGCATGGCGGCCGGGGACGATGCTTCGCAGGCTGGCTGATGTCAAACAGACCGGGCGGGCGGGACAGCGCGCCGAGTGTCCAGGAAGGTCTGGAGAATGAGGGCGGCGGCGACGGCGTCCACGACCTCCCGCTGAGCCTTCATCCGGAGCCCGGCTGCGCGTAGGGTTCGGTGCGCCGCGACCGTGGTGAACCGCTCGTCCTGCTCGGAGTGTGGCAGCGCGAGGGCGACCGCCAGCCTTCGGGCTGTGACCTGCGTCTTGCGGGTCTGCTCGCTGTGATGGCCATCGAGACGCAGCGGGAGGCCGGTAACGAGCAGACTCACCTCGTGCTCGACGACCAGGACCTTGAGGGCTTTGACGTCGTCGTCGAAGCGGGTTCGACGCACCGTCGTCTCGGGCGAGGCGATGGTCCACGTCGAGTCGCCAATGGCCACGCCGAGCGTGCGATCCCCGATGTCCAGGCCCATTGCACGGCCCGTCGTCGGACTCGGGCTCAAAGGACGGCACTCCCCGGCTCAGTCGGAGGGGCCGGGGCTTCTACCGAAGCAGGCGTCGATCGGGGCAACGGCGGCGGCGGCGGCGCGGGATCGACGGTGAGGCCTTGCGAGGCCGTCGGGACGTCCGGCTTGAAGGCGTCTTCACTCTTCTCGGCGTGGGCCGCGTCGATGAGGCCACGCAGGCGCCCGAGACGACGCTCTGTCTCTTTGACCCACTCATTGTCGGCCCCCACCCGGTCCGACAGGGTGATGTTCTTCTCGTAGATGGCCAGCGACTGCTCCAGCAGCGGCACGAGCTTCTGGCGGAGCTCGATGAAGTAATACTTCTTCGTCTCTTTATCGAAGTCTGCGGGCACCTCGGCGCTGAGCACGTCGGTGTAGAAGTCCTCGTAGAGCTCGCCAAGCTTGAGGCCCCCGGCCGTCGCCCAGTAGGCATGGCGGACGTTGAGGGCGTCGATGAAGCTGTTCTGCGATTGGCGGAAGTAGCGAGCCTTCTCGGCCAGATCATCCTGCATGGTCTCGACGGGCAGCTTGAGGTTCACCTCGCGGCAGAGGCGCTGGTAAATCTCCCCGCGCCGGAAGTGGACCTCGGCCACGAGCTCATTCCCGTCGGTGTACCCCTGGTAGGCCGTCTGGGCCTGCTCCAGCGCCTTCTTCAGATCACGCTCGGCCTCGCCGTACCGCGCCAGCCGCAGCAGCGAAATCGCTCGACGCAGGTAGACCTCGACGCGATCGGCCGGGCTGAGATCCGTCTCCAGGAGGAGGCGAGTGTAGAGCTCCAGCGCCATGGCGTGATCGCCGGTCATGACCAGGTTGAAGCCCCAGCGAAACTCGCCGTCGCGGCGGTCTTTCAAGGTCAAAGCGAGCTGGGTATATCGCCGGAAGTGGGCGGCGGCTTGGCCGTACTGCTTGAGCTGCTCGAGGCAGAGGCCGCGGTTGTAGATCGCCACCGTCGCATACTCACTCTGCGGGAAACGCTCGAGCAGCTTGCCGTAGAGGCGCTCGGCGTCGTCGAAGTCATGGCGGTCGAAGGCCGACTTCGCGTCCGTGAAGAGGGTATTGGAATCGTATGACTCCGAGCGCACCAAGCCGTCGTCTCCGATGGTGGACTCGACGACGATGGCCTCCATCTCGAGCGTCGTCGGGGGGCGTTCGAGCTTGACGGCCGGTGCCCCGCAGGCGGAGAGCGCGGCGGCGG
>SHZC01000144.1 GCA_009692505.1 Myxococcales bacterium | reverse complement strand
CGCCGGGCACGCCGCCCGCGCCACCCGCGCCGCCGGGCACGCCACCCGCGCCACCCGCGCCGCCGGGCACGCCACCCGCGCCACCCGCGCCGCCGGGCACGCCACCCCCACCGCCCGCGTCGCCGGGCTGCCCCATGTCGACTGTCGGTTGTCCGCCTGCACTGCCGCCGCCGTCGCCACAGGCGGCGAGCACGAGGCCTGCGGCGAGCAACGACGTGGCTGACCACCTGAGTGGCCGCACTTCCACGAAGTCCTTCAACTTGCACCTCCAAACCGGTGGGAGTCGGCACCCCGAATGTTACGACTCTCCAATTGACTGTGCTGGCTGGTATTCAACGCGACCTCATCGGACTCGCTGCACGTGAGGCTCGGACCCTCACGCAGACCAGTCAGGCTCGGGTACGACGGACAACTTCCGCCGGATCGAGTTGGGCGTCATCCCGCATCCAAATAGTCCATGTCAATGTTTCCTGATTGCGGGAGTTGCCGGGGGCGCTCGACTTCGGCTAGGAGCGTTGCAGCTCACGGCGCTGGAGGTCCCCCGAGATGTCAACTGTTCGACCGCTGGCGTCGCTGCTCACCGACCTCGCCGAGCAGCCGGCAGCCTTGGGCCCGCGCGTCGCCTTGGCGCAAGCGCTCCTTGATCGTGGGGTGCCGGCAGCGAGCGGCGCCTTCGCGTCTTTGGCGCGCCTCGCCTCGGGTCGTGGGCAGTTCGTCTCGGCCCTCGCCTTGACCCTGCGCCGGACGACCGGAGGCACCCAAGACCTCCTCCTACGGGAGCTCGCTGAGCGATATGGCGCCGAGCGTTGGTCGGTGGGCACCCGTCAGCCGCCTCCGCTCGTCGGTCCCCTTCGAATCGAGCTTCCCCAGAGCGAAGACCGTCAGGTGGACTTGGCTCTGAGGCTCCTCCAGGACAACGCCGGCCTGACGCTGCCGGCCGACGCGCTGGTGCCCGAGGTGCCCCTGTTCTCGGCGCTGCCCGTATCCGCGTTCTCAGCCGTCGCTCGGGCCCTGGTCGAGCGCACTTTCGGGCCTGACGAGGTCATCATCGCGCAGGGTCCATCCGACCGCCGCGTCTTCTTCCTGGCGCAAGGCCGGGTGCGCGTCGAGGCGACGAGGCCCGATGGCACCGTCTCGGTCATCGCCACGGCCACGACCCCGGCCCTGCTCGGCGAGATGAGCCTCGTGACGGACGTGCCACGCCGTGCCTCGGTCATCGCCATCGAGCCCACGCTCGTCTGGCAGCTCGACTTCGACACGGTCAACCGCCTGTGTCGGGCCCACCCGGAGTTGGGCGAGCAGCTCGAGCGAATGGTCAAGCGGCGCCTCGTCGCCAATGTGATGCGCCAGAGCCGCCTCCTCGGTGGGCTCGCCTTGCGGGAGAGCTTTGTGCGGGCCTTCCAGATCGTGCCTGTCAACGCCGGCGTCGAGGTCATCACTCAGGGGGCCGATGCGCCGGGCCTCTTCGTGGTCTTGCATGGCGAGGCTCATGTCTGGTCCCGAACTCAGGCGGGCGAGCTTGTGCGGGTCTCGACCCTCGTCGAAGGGGACGTCTTCGGCGAGGCCTCGTTGCTCTCCGGTCGGCCGACTAATGCCTCGGTGCGGTTCGCCACGGGCGGCATCGTCCTGCACTTGAAGGCCGACGACTTTCAGCAGCTGCGGGGCACGGCTGTAGCGCTCGAGGAAGAGCTCAGCCTCTTGGACGACGTGCGTCATGGCGAGCTGGCCGAGATGGTCGATGCCGCGGATGAGAACTCAAGCGCCGAGGTGGATGATGGCTGGCTCCTTGCCTAATGATCCGAGCTTTCAGACGGGCACCGTCGCCAGCCGTCTGACCTTCCGTCTGGCCGCTGTCGCCATGATCATGTTGGGCCTGCACTTCGGGCGACCCATCCTCATGCCGGCGCTCCTGGCGATCTTGCTGGCGATCCTGGTGCATCCGGTCGTCGCGAGCCTCAGAGCGCGGCGCGTCCCTGACATCATCGCGGTCCTCGCCGGACAGCTCGTGGCGACCCTGCCTGTGCTCTTCCTGGCCTTGCTCTTTACGGCGACGGCCCCGGGCATCATGAAGAAGCTGCCCGAGTATCAGCTGCTCGTGGCCGATGTCGCCCATCGAGCCCTCGACGCGGCGGCCTCGTTGCTGGGCACCTTCGCCGATCGCGAGACCTTGGAAGAAAACCTGCGAACCAAGGTGTTACCTCAACTGCTCGAGTCGGGCGCGCATATCCTGCGCGGTGTCGTCGGGGCCCTGGGCAGCGGCATTGGTGCCCTGTTCATGATGCTGCTCATCAACCTCTTCATCCTGCTCGAGGGTGCCGCCATAAGGGCTCGGATCGTGGAGGCCTACGGGACCAGCAACGCCATCACCAGCTCACTTGATGGCATCGGGCGCGACGTCCGGGCATACGTGCTCGCCAAGACGATGCTGTCCGCGCTGACGGCCCTCTGTGTCTGGGGCGTGCTCGCCGCCTTGCAGGTCGACTTCGCCTTGTTCTGGGGTTTGCTGGCTTTCCCGCTGAACTTTATCCCAACAGTGGGGGCCATCCTGGCGTCCGTGCCGCCGATGGTCATCGCCTTGATTCAGCCCGAGCTCTCGTTGCCGCAGGGCCTCTGGGTCGTCGGCGCGCTCATCGCTATCAACGGGGTGATCGGCAGCTTCCTCGATCCGAAGTTTGTGGGCAGCGCCGTCAAGCTTTCGGCCCTCGTCGTCTTCTTGTCCATGGCCCTGTGGTTCCTGATTTGGGGACCCATCGGGGCCATCCTGGCGGTCCCCATCATGGTCTCGGTGAAGGTCATATGCAGTCATGTTCGAGGTTTGGAGCGAGTCGCGGTCTTGCTCAGCGGCTGAATCGCGGTCTTGCTCAGCGGCTGAATCGCCTCAGGGCAACCGCGGTCCTTGTCCTCTCGGTCGGCGTTCTCCTCGCCACAACCACGGCACTGGCAGGCCCGCGGCCGATTACGCCGAGGGGCCCGCTGTCGGCCGCCGAGCAGGAGACGATCGCGCTGTTTCATCGCGTCGCCCCATCGGTCGTCTTCGTCACCAGCATCTCGCAATATCGGGATGCGTGGTCCCGCAGCGTGACCGAGGTTCCGCAGGGCAGCGGGACGGGCTTCGTCTGGGACGAGGCGGGGCACATCGTCACGAACTACCACGTCATCGCCGAGGCGAGCCGCCTGCAGGTCGCCTTCGATGACCAGTCGGAGTGGCCGGCCGAGGTCGTCGGGGTGGCGCCCGATAAGGACTTGGCCGTCATTCGGGTGCGCGGGGGCAAGGTGCCTCGGCCCATCGACATCGGGACCTCCGCTGATCTGCTCGTCGGCCAATCCGCGCTGGCCATCGGCAACCCCTTTGGCCTCGATCACACGCTCACGACGGGCGTCGTCAGCGCGCTCGGTCGAACGATCAGAGCGATCACGGGTCGCGAGATCGACGACTGCATCCAGACGGACGCGGCCGTAAATCCCGGCAACTCGGGCGGGCCGCTGCTCGACAGCCACGGCCGCCTCATCGGCATCAACACCATGATCCAGAGCCCCTCGGGGGCGAGCGCGGGGATCGGCTTCGCGGTGCCCGTGGACATCATCAACCGCGTCGTTCCTCAGCTCATCGAGCATGGGCGGCTGATTCGCCCCATCCTCGGCTTGCGTCTGGCGGACGACCGGGTCGTGAGACGCGCTGGCCTTCGGGGTGCCCTGGTGCACGACGTCGACCGCGGCGGACCCGCGGGTGTGGCCGGCCTGCTCGGCGTGAGGCGCGGACGGGGGGGGGCGACCGTCGTGGGTGATCTCATCATCGCGGTGGACCATCGCAAGGTCGAGAGCACCGACGACCTGCTCGCCGAGCTCGAGAATCACAACATCGGCGACACCGTCACCTTGACCGTGAGACGTGACGGCGCCGAGCGTGGACTCCGCGTCCGGCTCGGGGCACCCCCTCCGAGGTGACGCCGCCCCCTCGGCGATAGCCGGTATTAAAGGTCTACAGGCGGCGGGGAGGTCAAGGTCTCGAGGAAAGCCACGAGGGCGTTCAGCTCCGCCTCGTCGTGCACGATCGGCGAGAGCGCGGGGTCTCGCGTACCGAGCTCCGGCCGGCCGTAAAGCGAGAGCTTGAATCGCAGCAGCTCCACGAGGGTCGAGAACCGGCCGTCATGTCCGTAGGGCTGTGTCGCGGCCACATTGCGGAGCGAGGGCGTCCTCATGGCGCCAAGCACAAGCTCGACGTTCGGGGCGAGCGAGCCAAGCCGCTGCGCGCGCGCGCCCTCGGGGTCATCGCTATACAGTCCAGCGGCGTTGAAGGGGTCATCGAGGACTTGGGCGATCGCCGCGGCGCGCCCCGGATCGGAGGGGATGGAGGGGTGAGGGGGCAGGCCGATGTTGTGAAACTCTCCGTCCGAGAGCAGCGGTCCCGAGTGGCAGGCAAAGCAGCGCGCCCGGCCGACGAAGAGCTTCGCGCCCTGACGCGCTTCGTTCGACAGCAAGGCGAGGCCTTCGAGATCCCCTGAGGCGAGCGCGTCGGCGAAGAGGTCAAAAGGGGCGTCGCTCGGCTCCAAACGCCGCTCAAAGGCGGCCACGGCCTTCGCCGAGTGGACGAGGATGTCGTTGACGACGCGCTGATCCAAGGGCGCCATCGCCGACCAGGCCGCGTTTAACGCCGCCGTCTCCTCCGGGGCCGCCTCGTCTCCGTCGCGTGGGGGTCGGCCCCGGCTCGGAAATCGGTCGTGATCACTGAGGTCGGGGAGCGGCCCGAAGGCGACGGCATATCTCTCTGTGAGGAAGGGGTCGGAGGCGAGGGCGTGGGCCAGAAAGAGGCGGTCGCTACCCAGCTCCGCGACGTGCTCCAGGGGTGTTGGGAACTGCGCCCAAGCGGAGTCGGCGCGCCCGTCCCAGAAGAACCACGGCTGCCCGGCCACGCCGATCAGAGTGGGCACATTGCGGAAGCCAAGGCCGCCCTTGCCGTCGTAGCTCAATCGCTGGGAGAAGCCCTTTGCCGGCGCGTGGCAGAGCACGCAGCCGACGTTCTTCGGGGAGAGGTTCGTCGCAAAAAAGAGGGCCTCGCCGAAAGACGCGGCGTCCTCGCTGTCGGCGAAGGCGTTGGTGGAATCAGGCTGGGCCGGTCGGGACCGCGCACGCAGGCTGAGGAGCCGCTCGATCTCAAGACCGTCGAACTCCGCCAGGCCTGGGCGCGGCGGCGTGGGCTGCAGGTCGCCCGCGTCTAAGGGCGGATCGCCCGCGTCGAAGGGCGGATCGGCTGCGTCCAAGGGCGGACCGCCCGCGTCCAAGGGCGGATCGACACCCTGAACCGCCGCGCCGTTGCCACAGCCGGCGAGCAGCGCGGAGAGGAGAGGCGCGAGTCGCGGCGTCACCTCAGGGCTCGCGTGGGCTGTCCGGAGGGGGGGCGTCCTCGAGCGGCGTGCAGACGATCCGTGCTGTGACCTCGCAGGACTTCCCCGGCAGGCGCACCTGGCCCAGGGCTTCGGACATGCAGTCGGGCAGGCCCGCGAGCAGCATCGTGGTCTCGACGAGCTCCGTTGCGGGGCCGGTCTGCTCGGGGCTGAATTTCAGTCGAAAGGTCAGCCTTCCCGGTCGAGCAGAAGCACCTTCGAGGGCCGTCTCCCAGCACATCCGAAGCCGGGCGGCCGCGTGCGCGAGGGCGGTCTCCATGAGAGCAGGTGCTCCGCAGCCGGTGCCAAGCTCGGCGATGCGAACGTCGATTCGCCCCCGAGCCGGCCCCGAGGGGACAGCAGCGGAGGCCGCTTGCACCGGGAAGGCCGGAATACTGAGGGCGTTTCGAAACGCGGCCGCGACGAGGGCCACGGGCGGAGGGGGGGCGAGCGCCGGCATCGCAGCCTCACTGGTGGGCCTCGGCCGGTTCTCGTAACCCGCGATCCGCCAGCGTCCCTCCTGTTTCTCGAGCCAGAACTCGAAGAGGAGCGGCACCTCGTCGAGCGTGAACAACGCCGTGACCACGGCCCGACCATCGACCATTCGGAGTCGCCCAATATCGACGAACCTGAAGGACTCGGGCGTGTCCGCGACCAGGCGCAGGGGGAACGCGCTGGGGTTCAACTCGGTGACGAAGGCCGCGACGAGGGTCTCAGGCGCGTCGAAGAGGTGCCGCGAGAGGAAGTCGACCGCCGCGGCCTCGGCGTCGAGCGCGATCGTCGACTCGGCGTCCGGGGCGCACGCCGGGAGCAGAAGCAGGCCGAAGGCAGCGGCGCGTGCGACGATCGTCTTCATGGCGCAACGGGCTCGTCGCTCATGTCTGACGACGGTAGGACCGGCAAGACGGGCAGTTCCGGGGCGGCGGCCCGGAGCGCGTCGAGCAGTGCCGCGGTGTGCCCATGCGAGGAGTAGAGCCCGAGGGGCAGCCGAATCCCGACAATCCCTCCGTGTGTTCGCCTTAGACCCGCGAGCGCCTGCTCAAGGCTCCGGGCGTCGATCGGCCCGTTCGCGGAGATGGGCACCGTGGCCCTTTGACCCTCAATCTCCAGGACCAGGACGTCGAGCTCTTGGGAACAGGTGATGGTCGGCGGGGCGGAGCGGCCCGGTGGCTGCTCTTCAATACGCGGCAGAGGCAGGTAGGCGGGGCTGCCGTCCGGGGCGCGAACCAGGAGCACGGCCTCGTTCAGCCCCGCCGCCCTCGCCCACTCCAAGAGCACCGGCAGTCGCCCGGCCACCTCGTCGGCGCGCAGACCCAGACCGCCCTGCGCGCGCGCCTGAGCATGGACCGCTTCGGCGAGCCGCTGACGCAGTGCGATGGCCTCGCGGAGTCGCCCGACGACGGCATCCCGACTGTTCTCGACCTGCCGACCGTCCACGGCGAGCGTCTCGCCATCGGCCAGGAGGACGATGACCGCAGAGGGTCGGCCGGCCGCGTCTCGACCATCGAGCCCGACTTGGAGCGGTCGCGCGGTCCCGGCTCTCGGGAGACCTTCCTGGTCGAGGAAGCGCAGCCTCCAGCGGGTGTGTTCGAGCGGCTCGAAGCCCGTGACCTTCCACTCGCCAAGGACCCGGCCGACCGAGACGCCCACCGAGAGCGGCCATCGATCGATGCTCACGTCGACGACGGCCTCACGATGGTCGCCGTCGATCCGGCGCAGATCGGTCACGCCGAGGAATCTGTATCGGTCGCGGCCGAAGACCTCCGGGAGCTCGAAGGTCCGCTGGGCCTCCGGGGTGAGGTGCAGGGTCCGGCGCGTGAGATCGAAGAAGTCGGGGCCGAAGACCTGTTCCAATCGCGAGAGCGGGGTCGTCACGTCGATCGATGAATCGGTGGAGGGTAGGCACGCGGCGAGCCATACGCCAACCAGCCCAACGGCGAGGCTCGGTCGGACTGGCCCGGGGTTCAACGTCGACATCGACCCAAGAATGCACCAGAAGAGCGTCGCGGCGGAATGCGTTACAGTCGCTAATATGTCTCGAAATTCGCGTCGTGCGGGCCCGACCCTCGCGCTGGAAGGCGACCTGCTCGACGCCCTCGCGCGCGTCGTGGGTGGCGACCTGCTTGAGCCGAAGATCCGGGACCGGATCGTGCGCGGCGTGCTGCGCCTGAACGCCGGGCTGACTCGCGAGCGTGAGTCCTTCGGCGGCTATCTCGCCGACGACGACCTGCTCGCGGCGTACCGGACGTATTACCTCTGCGCCAACGTGCCCAAGCTCTGGCCGCTCCTGGACGCGGCGGCGCGCTCGGCCCCCTGGCCACAGACGCCGCGCATCCTCGATGTCGGGAGCGGGCCAGGCACGGGCCTCGTGGCGTTTGAGCTCTATGCGCGTCGGCATGGGCTTGACGGCGCCACGGGCCTCTCGACCGACAACGTGCCCTTGGCGTCAGCGGCCGCCAGTCAGCTCTTTCAAGCCCTGGGGATGAAGGGCGTCTCGACCGCGCGACTCGACTGGTCGAAGCCCGACGTTCTTGTTCCAGGCGGGCCGTTCGACGCGGTCGTCTGCATGAATGTCGTCAATGAGCTTGACCAATCGAATGACCGGAACCTGATCGCCAACCTTCGCCGGGTCATGGCACCGGGTGCCCGCCTGCTCGTCGTCGAGCCCGCCTCGAAGGTCGAGTCGCGCCGAGTGTTGGCCTTCCGGGATCTCTGCGTGGACGTCGGTCTTCACGTCGCCTGGCCGTGCACGCACGCCTCGACCTGCGGCGCGCTTCGCGACGTCGAAGACTGGTGTCATGGGGAGTGGCGCTTCGAGCGACCGGAGTTCATGCGGGAGGTCGATCGCCGGACCGGGCTGCTGCGTGAGGTCCTCAAGGCGACCGTGTTCGTCGCGCACGAACCGGGCCCTGAGCTTGGCGAGGTCGCCGCGCCCACCGTGCGTGTCGTGGGTCGGCGCACCGACGAGAAGGGGAGGAGCCGCGTGACCGTCTGTGGGGCCTCCGGGCTTGAGACCTTGGAGCTCCAGAAGCGTGATCGCTCGGCCTCCAATCAGGATCTCTTCGACCTGAGTCGCTTCGACCTCGTCCGGGTTTCGCCTGCGGCTTCGGGCCTCTCGGCTGGGGCTATCCGCCTGGGGCCAGACGATCTCTGCGAACGGCTGCCCGAGGAGTGATAGGCTGCGCGCGCCATGGAATATCGCAAATTCGAGACATTCGAAGCCTTCTGGCCCTACTACCTCTCCGAGCACGCGAAGACGCTCAATCGGAGGCTCCATTTCATCGGAACGAGCCTGGTGATCGCGTTGGCTTTCACCGCGCTCGCCGAGCCAAGCGTGCTCATCGCGATACCGCTCGTGGGCTATGGGTTCGCGTGGGTGGGTCACTTCATCATCGAGCGCAACCGCCCGGCGACGTTCAAGCACCCGCTTTGGTCGCTCTTCGGAGACTTCCGAATGTTCGGTCTCATGCTGATCGGTCGCCTCGAGCCGCACCTCGAACGCGCCGGCATCCGCTGAGAGAAACGGTTCCGCTGGAA
This sequence comes from Myxococcales bacterium, assembly GCA_009692505.1. Classification (GTDB taxonomy): domain Bacteria; phylum Myxococcota_A; class Bradymonadia; order UBA7976; family UBA1532; genus SHZC01. Next base: position 5,149 of record SHZC01000144.1, on the reverse strand, counting down.
TGCGTTCGCGTCCCCACGTTCTTTCGGTCGACCCCACGCCCGATGAAATCCCGGTCGTTCTCTACGAGGACGACGACCTGCTCGCCGTCGACAAGCCCGCTGGCTGGCTGACCCACGCCGACGGCGAGACGACGCGTCCGGACGTCGTCACCCACCAGACGACGCGGCTCAACGGTCAACCGCTCGGGGTCCATCACCGACTCGACGTGGACACGACCGGCGTCCTGCTCTTCTCCAAGTCGAGCGAGGGCGCGTCTCGCCTGCACGCCGCCTTCGCCCTTGGGCAGGCGAGCAAGGTCTACGTCGCGGTCGTCGACGGGACCCTTGGCGGCGGCGCGGGTCTGCCCGAGGGTCTGACCGAGGGTCTGCCCGAGGGTGTAATCAACCGGCCCGTGCCGGAGGCGCCCGACCGTCCGGCTGTCACCCGCTGGAGGACGCTCCGGGCGGGGCCCTCGTACACCGTCGTCGAGGCTCGGCCGGAGACCGGCAGGACCCATCAGATCCGGGCGCACTTCGCCTCGATCGGACACCCGATCCGGGGGGATCAGCGGTATGGAGACGCCTTGGACGTTCGCGCGCCGAGGCTCCTCCTCCATTGTGATCGCATCGAGGTGCCGGGCTATCCGCCGTTTGTCGCCGAGCGTCCGCCGGTGTTCGCGCGTTACCTTGGGCACCCCCCCGAGGCCTCGAGGTCTGGGCTCCGGGGCTCGCTTCACACGACCTGCTTTCGTGAGCACAACGGCGCGGCCGACGGCGCCGAAGGTCTACGGGTGGACCGTTACGGCGACCACCTCTGGATTGTGTGCAATGACCTTCGCGCGGACGCTGAGCTGCTGCGCCTCGAGGGTGTCTCGACGGCGGAGAGCGTCTGGGTCGTCGACGCGAAGAGCGATCGCTCTCATGGCGGGCAGCCTAAGCCACGTCTCCTGAGGGGCCGCGCCGTGCCGGTGCTGATGCCGATGCTCGAACACGGCGTGACCTACCTTGTGGAGCTCGGCTCACACCTCTCCACTGGCCTCTTCCTCGACCAGCGGGAGACGCGAGCGCGCCTCGCCCGAGGGGCTGCCCGGGGCCGTCGCGTGCTCAACACCTTCGCCCATGCCGGGGGCTTCACCGTCGCCGCGTCCGTGGGTCAGGCGGCGAAGACCGTGAGCATCGATCTGGACCGCAAGTGGTTGTCCCGCATCGACCCGCAGCTTCAAGCGAATGGGTGTCCTCTCGATGGGACGCGCCACGACGCGATCTTTGGCGACGTCTTTGATTGGCTGCGCCGACTCGGCAAGCGGGGCGAGCGTTTTGACCTCGTCATCCTCGATCCGCCGAGCACGAGCATCGGCGCGAAGGGTCAACGATGGTCGGCCGCGCAGGACTATGCCGCGCTCTTGACCCTCGCCGCGCCGCTCGTGGAGCCGGGTGGGCAGCTCTGGGCGATCACCAACCACGGCGGGGTCAGCCCGGGCGCGTTCTTCAAGGCGGCCCAGCGCGGGCTGCCGGAGCAGGCCCGCCTCGAGCAGGTTCTGCCGATGCCTGTTGACCACCCCGAAGAGGGCCAGCCGTCTGTGAAGACGTTCGTCTATCGGCTCTGAAACCGGCGCCTGTGACTTACGTCGACTGGCCGTCAAAGTGGACAAAGGTATCTTCGTTCACGTCGAAGACCCGCACGCGGCCGGTGGGCAGATCATAGACCCAGCCGTGGAGCTGAATGACCCCGGCTTGGAGCCGCTCGGCGACGACCGGATAGGTGTTCAGATTGCAAAGCTGAGCGAGCACGTTTCGTTCCACGAGCCGATCGACGAGGCTTGATCCGGGCAGGTCCCTGTCTAACTCCGCCTGCAGCGGCTGAGCGGCGTCGTCGAGCCACTGGTGCAGGTTCGGCAGGGCGCGGAGCGCGGCGTGCCCATCGACGATGGCCTTGATGCCGCCGCAGCCTGAGTGCCCGCAGACGACGATGTGCTCGACGTTGAGCACCGCGACCGCGTACTCCAGAGCCGCGCCCACGCTGGCGTCGGCGTGTTCGAAGGCCGGCACGATGTTGGCCACGTTCCGCACGACGAAGAGCTCTCCCGGCGAGCTGCTCGTGAGGAGCTCAGGGATGACCCGGCTGTCGCTGCACCCGATATAGAGGGCCGATGGAGACTGCTTCTCGCTTGCGAGCCGCTCCAGGTACGAGCGGGCCTCCGCGACATAGGATCCCCGAAAGGCGTCATTTCCCAGAAGAAACTGCTTCATATCCAGCATGAAAACATGACGCGGCCGCGGGAGTCGCGGGGTACGGTGCCGTTGATGCTCGGTACCCCTCGTGCGCGGCTCCTGCTGATAGGGCTGCTCGTCCTCTCTTGTATCGGCTTGACCCTCGTGGGGACGCTCGCCGCCTTGGAGCGATTGAACGGGCCGTCGGGCCTGGAGCGCGCACGGATTGAGGCCTTTGTCCACCTGCGGTCGGGCGAAGACGCACTCTTGCAGAACCTCCTGGACGTCGCCGAGCGCGAGCTGGTCGGGGCCGCGTTTTCCTTCGATGAGGTCCTGGAGGTCTCGCCCGCCGATCGGACGGCCGCACGCGCCCGCTACATTACGCTCGACCGGCTCTCGCAGGTCGCCCGCCGCGCCGGTCGAAACCCAGACTTCGAGAGCCGCGTCGAGCGCGCGGACGCTTGGGCCGCCGAGGTCATGTGGCGTTTTCCCGGCGACGTCGCGGTCGCGTTGGACCGGGTCACCGCGGCGAATCGTCTGGCCGATCTTCAGACGCGAAAGGACGCCAAGGGCTCGCGTCATGGGCTCGTGGTCGCGGTTCGCGCAGTCGACGACTCGTTGGCGGCTCGACAGGACACCGACGTGGTCCCGGTCGCCGAGCTTCACGCGGCGGTCGCCGAGACCCTGAGGCGAGCGTTGTCGCTCTTGCCCGCGAAAAGCGACGACGTGCCGCTCCACCTCGAGGCCGTGCGCCACGCCGAGGCCGCCGGTCTGGGCTTCGACGCGGCGCCCGTCTTCGCCTGGGTCATCGAGGCGGCGGTCGCAAGGTCCGACGCGGCCTTGGTCAAGTCACTTGACGAACGAATGCTCGTCTCCGTCGAGGCCCGCGTGAAGAACGCCGAACCCCAAGCGGCCGATGAACTCCGCAGGCTGGCGTCGAACCGATATATGCAGGCGGCGGCGCGGTCGGAGAGGGCCGGTGATCTCTCCGGCGCAGAGGCCCGCTATCGGCGGGCCTTGGTGTGGCGTCGGGCCTTTGGCCTGACCGAGGAGCAGCAGCGTGACCACGGACGCGCGGCGACGGCGCTGGGGACCGTGCTCTCGGCTTCCGGTCGGCATGAGGCGGCGATCGACGCTCATCGGGAGGGGCTCCTGGCGGTCGGGGGCGCCCGCGGAGAGGCACGCCGGACGCTCTTGACGGCGCTGGGTAACCTGGCCCAGGCGCTCGCTCGGGAGGTGGCCGCAGAGGGAACCGACGGGGCGCGCCTCAAAGAGGCTCGTGCCCTCGCCGCTCGTGCCGCCGTGCTCGGTGAGTCGCTCGCGCAGGAGAGACCGCAGGACGACGAGCTGGGCCTCGCCGTCGTGGGTGCCCACCTCCGCTGGGCGCGCCTCCTGCGCATGGAGCCGAGCGCGGATCGGGCCGCCGCACGCGCGGAGTTGGAGGCCGCCCGCAAGGCGCTGAGACCCTACGCTCGCGATAAAGCCGCGATTGAGCTCGAGGCGCACCTCACCTCTCTGGAGGCCGAGCTGCGTCAATGAGGGCCTCTGGTGCGAGCGCGAGAATGATCGCCGCCCGCGCGAGGATCTTCGACGAGAGGCCAATCGCCCGGTCATCGGCCCTGAAGGTCGCGCTGTGCAGCGGGCTGCCCTTGCCGGTCCCGATCCGAAGCAGCGCGCCTGGGGCGTGGGGCAGGTACCACGCGAAGTCCTCGCCCCCCATGCTCGGCAGAGACGGCGGATCGATGGCCTCGAACCCGAGCACGTCGGCCACGGCGTCGGTGAGGGCGGCCACCACATAAGGCGCGTTGTGGACCGGTGGCGCGCCGCGTCTGAAGTCAAGCGAATGAGAGATGCCCCACATTTGGCCCAGGCCTCCGAGGACGCGCTCGATGATGAACGGGACTTGCGCCCGCGCTTGGGCGTCCGGCGTCCGCACGGTGCCCGCGAAGTACACCTCGGAGGGGATGACATTGGGGCTCGTCAAGCCGGCGCGCAGGACGCCGACGCTGATGGACAGAGGCAGGCGCGCGTCGATGCCCCGATCGAAGGCGTGGTAAAGGGCGGCGATGGCTTGGGTCGCGCAGAGGACGAGATCCTGCGTCTCGTGGGGCCGCGCCCCGTGGCCTCCGGTGCCCTTCAGCGTGACCTCGAAGACGTCGGCGGCGGCGGTCAGCGGGCCGCTCTGCAAGCCGACGCGCCCGACGTCTCGGCTGGGGTCGCAGTGAAGCGTGAGGATGGCGCGAACGTCGGTCATGGCGCCCGCAGCGACGAGATCGAGCGCGCCCCCCGGCGTGGCCTCCTCGGCGTGCTGGAAGAGGAAGCGGAGCGGGAGCTCGGGCGCGAGGCGGGACAGTGCCTTGGTCACGCCGAGCACGACCGCGGTGTGTACGTCGTGTCCGCACGCGTGCATCAGGCCCGGACGGCGGCTGGCGAAGGGCTCGTCGGTCGACTCGGTGAGGGCGAGCGCGTCGATGTCGGCGCGCACGCAGATTCGCGGGCCGGTCGAAGGTCCGCTGTCGACGATGAGCCCGACCCCCCCCGGACCACGCCGCGTAACGACCGCCTCGTCGGCGAGCGCGCGCTCTATGCGGCTTGTCGTCTCATGCTCCGCGCGGGACAGCTCGGGGTGCTCGTGCAGGACATGACGCAGCTCGATGAGACTTTGGATCTCGGCCTCGATCTGGGCGTCGATCGCGGTGAAGATGTCGGCGTGCGGGCGTTCTTGCTTGGAGGTATTCATGGCGTTTGTGTCGTATCGCAGTCGTGGCCTTCGCTCAATCGCCAGCGTCGTCACCGCCCTTTTGGGGGCGGCTTTGGGGACGATCTCCTGCGCTGGGTCACTGTCTTCGGACGCCCCGGGAGGCGGGACCGCGCCGGTGGATGCGGCGTCGGACGCTCAAGTTCAGAGGGCCGATGGTCCGGCGAATGATCGTGGGCCTCGCGCCGGAGACGCTCACTT
>SHZC01000143.1 GCA_009692505.1 Myxococcales bacterium | reverse complement strand
GGGGGGGCGGGCGGCGCGCTGTCCGTCAGCTTCAACGCCTGCCGGATACGCTCATCATCTCCGCCGGCCGGAGCCGGTGCAGGGGCCGCGATCTCAGGGGCCGGCACCTCTCGGGCCTTCGTCTGCCCGATGGGCTCGACAGGCGGAGCGGCCGCCGACTGCAAGAGCGAGTCGACGAGCCCCGCCGCGGGGGGAGGTGCGGAGGGGGGGGCCGCCACCAAAGGGGGGTCCGCTGAGAATGGAGGCAGGGACGCGCCGGAGAGGGGCGCCATCGAATAAGCGGCCGGGCCTGGCGGGACCGAGGCGGGCGCGAGCGGGATCGGCGCCGCCGGGGTCGAGATCCGCGGCAGAACACCCTGCGGCTCGTCGTCCGCTTGCGACGAAGCCAGCGGGCTCGCCTCGCCCAGCCAGTCTTCGAGGCTCCCGATCGCCGGGGTCGGGGTCGGCTGCGCTCGGAGGGGATGAGCGGGCACGGGCTTCTCGGCCGGCTTGCCCTGCGCCTCGTAGATGACGCCCTCGAAGTACAGTCGGCTGATCGCCCCGAGCGCCTCGAGATCCCCGAGATGGGCGTCGTCGATCACCTGCAGCGCCGAGCGGTGGCCGTCGAAGAGCCGGAGGAGCCCGTTGATCTCGTCGGGCAGGTCCGCGAGGCGATCGGAGAGCTCGGAGAAGTCCACCTGATACACGGTCTGAATCGAGGGGAGCTGCTCCACGAGGCGGCCCCATTCGTCGACTCGGCGCATGCCCTCCATGAGCAGCCCTTGGGTGCTCGTCTGGATGCGGCGCGCGCGCTCGAGGGGCTTGAAGTCGATCTCGAAGTTGCCCTCGCCCCAAGTCAGGAGCCGATAGATGGCATCTTCGCCCTTCAGCGAGCCGGTGTCCGCGTCGATGACCTGGCCGTCGACGAAGTAGACCCGCGCCGCATGAGGGGGGCGGTCGATGGTCAGGAGCCCGGACTTGCGACCGAGCTCGATGGTCTGGAGCAGGTCGACCATGCCCATGTCTTCGAGAGAGCCGAAGAACCGCCGCTTGTCCTTGCGCTCGAGCTGGGCCCGCTCCTGTTTTTGAAGCGCAATCGAGACCCGCGTGACCACCTCTTTGATGTAAATCGGCTTGGTCAGGTAGTCGTCGGCGCCGAGCTCCAGGCCCCGGATCTTGTCTTCGATGGCCCTCTGGTCGGTCAGGAAGATGAACGGGATGTCCTTGTACCGCTCATCGCCCTTCAGCCGTCGGCACAGCTCATAGCCGTCCATGCCGGGCATCTGCGTATCGCAAAGGACCAGCGCAGGCCGGGACTGCTCAAGCTTGGCGAGCGCGTCGTTGCCGTTCGTCGCGGTCGTCACCGAGTGACCCGCGTTTCGGAGGGAGACTTCCATGACGCGCAGGGCTTTGGCGTCGTCGTCTACGAGCAGGAGATTTTGGCGGGCCATTCGTGCAGCACTTTCGCCCGACGTGTCGGGAATGTCCATTCTGGACCGTCGCGGCGGCCGTCGACGTCTCAGTCCCGGAAGATGTCGTCAAGCGCGGCAAAGGCGGCCTCGACGCGCGCTTCCTTTTGCTCCGCCGTGTCCGGGACCGGGACGCCCCCATGGCCCCCATCCAGGAGGGCCTCGGGGATCTCATAGATGAACCGTGAGATCTTTCGCCGCTGCACCTTGCCGTAGCTCAGTCGCATTCGAGCCCCGCTCAGCGTCAGGAGAATCCGGGCGCGGGTGATGCCGACGTAACACAGCCGCCGCTCCTCCTCGATCGCGCCGTCCCCGTCGAGCACGCGTTGATGGGGCAGGAGCCCCTCCTCGAGGCCAAGCAGGTAGACGGCGTCGAACTCCAACCCCTTGGCCCCGTGCAGCGTCATCAGGCTGAGCTCGTCCCGCTGAGCGTCGCCGTCCTCTTCCTTACGCGTATCGAGCGACAGCCCCGCGAGGAAGTCCTCCAGCTTGGAGAGCTCGTGTCGTTTGCGGAACTCGAAGAGCGCGCTGGGCAGCTCGCGGATGTTGTCGATGCGGCGCTGGATCTCACGGGCGTCCTTGCTCGCCCGCACGCACTCGTCCGCGAAGCCGATGCGCTTGTCGTCGAGCAGGTCGCGGCAGACGTCCTCGAGGGGCTCTGTCTCGAAGCGCAGGCGATACGCTTCGATGAGATCCCGCATCTCGCGGAGCGCGTCTTTCCCTTTTTGGGGGATCTGGTGCAGCTCATCCGCGGACTGCACCGCCCGAAAAAACGGGACGCTCCGCGCCTTCGCCCACTCGGCCAGCCGCTCGATGCTGGCGTCACCCACCCCTCGGGGCGGCGTGGCGATCGCCCGACGATAAGCCGCCTCGTCGAAGCCGTTGGCGATGATTCGCAGCCAGGCGACGACGTCCCGGATCTCCTTGCGGTCGTAGAAACGCGTGCCGCCGATGATGCGGTAGGGGATGCCGGCTTTGCGGATCTCGTCCTCGATGATCCGGGACTGCGCGTTGGTCCGGTAGAGGATGCCGATGTCGCGCCAAGCGAGCTTGCGGGTCGCGCGCTGCTTGAGCACGTCAGTCGCCACCCAGCGGGCCTCCTCCTCGTCGTTGTCGAGGATCTGATAGCGGACGCGCTCGCCGTCCCCCCTCTCGCTCCACAGCGACTTCTCGTGCCGCTGAGGGTTGTTCGAGATGACCGCGTTGGCGCACCGCAGGACCGCGTTCGTCGAGCGGTAGTTCTGCGTGAGCGGGATGACGCGGGCGCCCTGAAACGTCTCGCCGAAGCGCAGAATGTTGCCGGCGACCGCGCCACGCCACGCATAGATGCTCTGGTCATCGTCGCCCACCACGCAGAGGTTGCCCGAGCCTCGGACCAAGGCTTTGAGGAGCCGAAGCTGGGCGGCGTTTGTGTCCTGATATTCGTCCACCATGACGTAGCGGAAGCGGTCGGCCCAGCGTGCCGAGACCTCGGGGTCTTTCTCCAAGGCGAGCACCGGCAGGCCGATGAGGTCGTCGAAGTCACAGCCGTTCATCGCCCGGAGGCGCTGTTGGTACAGCGGCAAGACGTGGCCCACGACGCCATCGAGCGGGTTCATCGGGCGACCGCTGGGCGCCTGGAGGAGGTTCTTGTAGTGGCCGATTCGTTGATGAATCGCGCGGGGCTCGTACTGCTCGGTGGAGAACCCCAAGGACCGCAGCGCCACCCGGACCGCGTCGTGCTGGTCGGCCTCATCGAGGATCGAAAACCCCGGATACAGCCCGCAGGCCGCGTGCTCCTCCCGCAAGAAACGCACGCCGAACGCGTGGAAGGTGGACAGCAAGCAGTCGTTGGCCTGCTTGCCGCAAAGGGCTCGGACGCGGTCGCGCATCTCCTGGGCGGCCTTGTTCGTAAAGGAGACGGCGAGGATGCGATGCGGCGCCACGCCGCGCTGCAGGAGGTGCGCGACCCGGCAGGTGATCACCTTGGTCTTACCCGAGCCGGCCCCCGCGAGGATGAGCACCGGACCTTCGGTCGTCGACGCCGCCTCATGCTGCGCGGGGTTCAAACCTCGAAGGAAGTCGGTCACGGCCACGACGCAGACTGTACAAGGCCTCCGCGTCGAGGTGTAGGGTTCACCGTCATGTTGACCCCCTCTGCACCTGTAATCGCGCTGCGCTTTGTTCTGATCCTCGGCCTCTCGGCCTGCGGTGAGCCTCTGCCTGGATCGGAGGGGCCGGGACCAGATGGGTCAGACCCCGCCGTCCTTGATGGGGGTACAAGCGACGCCCCGACCGCCCTGCTCTGCGAGACCGATCCCCTGCTCGAGGGCCTCCTGACCGCAGAGCCCGTCAGAGCGATCCATGTTGACGAAGGTGAGGTCGTCACCTATGCGACCTCCCCCCCGAACTCCGGCTCACATTATGCGAGGTGGGCGAGGAGTGGGGTCTACGAGACCGCGCTGGAGCCGCGCAACTGGGTGCATAACCTGGAGCACGGCTGGGTGGTCATCCTGCATCGACCCGACGCGCCGGCCGAGACGATCGAGACCCTGAAGTCGCTGTACGCCGATCCGCCCTCGGACGCTCAATGCCGGAGTGGCGTCACGCGCCTGATCGTGACGCCGTTTGATGGGCTGCAATCGGACGTCGCGCTGATCGCCTGGCGCCGGACGCTGCTCCTGGACACGCTCGACCGGGACACGCTCGCCGCCTTTTTTTCACGCTGTCGCGCGCTCTCCACCGAGTTGGCGGTGTGCTCGGACGGCTCGGTCCCCCTCTGAGGCCCACCTCTGAGGTAAAGCCGGGCCTTACTCCAGGCAGACCTCGACCGCATGAAGACCCACAGCACCGGCCCCTCCGGCCGGGGTGAAGCGGATCGCCGTGAGGCCGGGATCATCGCCGGGCTGCAGGTAGTCGGACCAGTCCACCCAATACCAGTGGTATTCGAACTCCTGGCTGATGCCCTCAAGCACGCCACCCCCATAGAGCGGCGACCAGAACTCGAGGTCGGACGTGGCGCCCGGCGACAGGGAGCGCGCCTGGATGTAGACCGTCACCCGGTTGAAAAAGAGCCGGGTCACGTCGAAGCGAATCTGCAGGTACTCGTTGCCGCCTTCGAGCGCGAGGGCATAGCCCATCATGGCGGTGCCGACCTCACAGCCGATGCCTCCCCGACAGATGGGTAGCGCGTTGCAGGCACTCCCGGGCGCTAGGGAGTACTCGCAGTTCGCTTCCCAGACGTCTACCTGCGCGCTGTGGCTGCCGCCGCCCCAGTGGAGTTGGAAGAGGCTGCTCCCGGGGCCCTGCCCGCAGGCGACGGGTGTGGGCCCAGGGGGGGGTGGCGCGGCGTCGGGAGGTCGTAACGCGGCGTCGGGGGGCGGAGCCGCGGCGTCGGGGGGCGGAGCCGCGGCGTCGGGGGAAACCGCACGGTCAGGAGTGCCCCGCTCGAGGTCGCTCATGAGCCGGTCTTGAGCGTCGTTGGAGGTGTCAGTGGAGCCGCCGCTGGAGCCGCCGCTGGAGCCGTCCCTTGAACCGTCGGGCAGCGCGACGTCGGGCGAGCCGTCCGCTTCCCCATCGTCGCCCCCCGGTCGCGTGAGGTCGCCCGGGTCCGCTACATCCCCACTCGTGACGATCACGTCCCTCTGCGCGAAGTACCCATCCCGAGCCGTCAAGCGTCGCTCGGGGCTCGTCTCGTCCGCGCAGGCGGTCAAAAGAAGGACGAGCCTGGCAAGCGCGGGGACTCGTGATCGAAGGTGCCGAGTATCCATGGGCCCATCATCGAACCCACCGCAGAGGAACAAAAGGCCGCCCCGCGCCGTTGCGTCAGGTGTTCGCGTGCGCGCATAGGTAGAGCCATGCGCACACTTCCCACCTTGTCGACGACCCGTACGCTCCTGTTCGCCGGTTTGGCCGCCCTCTCGGGCTGCGGGGCTCGAGCCCCCGTTGGCCGGGCCCCCGCTGTCGACGACGATCGCCCCTGGCCGGACCCGGCGGTCGCCTCGCTGCAGGTCTACCTTATTATGACGGACGACCTCGCGGCGATGCAGTCGAAGGAGGACTTTGAGGCGGTTGATGCTGCGGTGAACGGCGAGTCTCAGCGCTTCAGCGAGGTGCGCAAGGCCGTGATCTTCGTGCCCAACGGCTACCGCGTGAGCTTCTCCGCCGACTTCGCCGAGCCCCCGACGCGGGCCATTCCGGCCGATCAACTCAAGGTCATCTTGGCTGATCTGCCGGTCGAGGTTCGGCCTGCCGCCGAGCAGTCCAAGCTGGGGGTGATCATCCGAACCGATGCGGCGCTGCTCCCGGCCGCGGGTCAAGTCCGCCTCGGTGGGCTCGTGGCACTCGTGGCCGCCCAACGGTGCCGAGGGTTCATCGTCGATATGTTGACTCGCCGCGCCTACACCCCGGAGGCCTTCGCCGAAGAGCTCTCGGGCCCGGTCATCGGCAAGCGTCAAGTCCGCCTCGTCACGCAGAAGTCCGGCTCGGGCTTTCGATTGTTCACGCGGGGCCTGCCGAAGTTCGGCCTCCCGGATCTGTACTGGCCAGACCTCACGGCTGCGCAATTGGCGGCCGCACAGGCGACCTTCGCCGAGCGGGTGGAGCGACTCCGGAACGAGGGCCCGAGCGCCATGTCGATGACGCCCTGCCGTGCCCCGACCGGCTTCTTCGACGGCGCCTGCGCGGAAGTCGACTGATTCAGAGGTCATCGACATACGCCGCGGAGAGCACGCGGACCCGAAGGGCTCCGGCCGCCCTCAACGCACAAGTGGCCTCGCTCAGGGTCGCGCCGGTCGTGCGGACGTCGTCGACGACCAGGACGTCCCGGCCCACCACGCGCTGGGTGCCCTCAAACGCGCCCCGGATGTTCGAGCGGCGCGCGGCGGCGTCGAGCCCCACCTGGGGTCGAATGTCACGTTTGCGGCTCAGGCCACGCCCCTCGAACCGGGTCCGTAAGACATCGGAGAGGGTCCGCCCGATGGCCTGAGGCAGATCCATCTCGTAGACGCGGCGCCGCCGACGGTGTGGAGGAATCGGCACGACGAGGTCCGGTTTGGACTCGATCAGGCCCCGAGGCACGGCCTCCCGCACGGCGTTGACGACCGCCCTCGTGGCCTCGACACGCCCCCCGTATTTCGCCGCCCTTACCGCGTCTCCGATCGGACCTGCGTAGTCGAAGAGCCCGAAGGCCCGCTCGTAGGGGGGCGGCTCAAGCAGGCACTGTCCACAGGGCCCAGGGGTCGTGCATCGGCCATCGCAGACCTTGCAGGTCGGCAACGGACCCGTCTCGACCCTCGACCTCAGAAACGAGTTGCAGACGGGGCAGAAGGCCTCCCCCGGCGTCAGCTCTCCGCAGCTCAAGCACTCACCCGGGAAAATCAGCGTCAGCAGCCCATCGACCCACTTGGACATAATGCCCCCCCTCGTTCTTGTGTCGTGCCTACTGGAGGTCGGACACGTCGAGGGCTCGTCGCAGAGAAAACGACAGTTTTCGGTTTCAGCCAGAGAAAACGACGGTTTTCGGTTTCAGCTCATCAAGACGAGGTCGTCGCGATGCACGATCTCCGGACTTCCCGCGTCGAGCAGGAGGACCGCCTCGGCGGAGTGCAGGCCCCGTGCCTTCCTGACGAGATCGGCGTCGTAGCCGACGAGCCCACGGGCGAGCTCGACGCCTTGGCTATCGACGATGCGAACGCAGTCGCCCTCTTCGAACTCCCCGGCGACCTCGGTGATGCCGACCGGGAGCAGGCTCTTGCCCCCGATCGCGAGCGCCCGAGCCGCGCCCACATCCACGGTGAGTGTCCCCGCGGGGCGTAGCGCGTAGCCGATCCAGTGTTTGCGCGCGCTCAACCGGGTCGGCTGGGCACAGAACCAGGTGCCCAAGGCCTCGCCGGCGAACAGGCGAGGCAGGAGCTTCGGGCTTCGACCACCGGCGACGACGGCGGGAACGCCAATCTGATTGACCTGCTTCACTGCGGCGATCTTGGTCCGCATCCCGCCGCTGCCAATTCGCGAGACGCTACCGCCGGCCTTCGACTCAAGCTCCGCGTCGATCGTCTCCACCCAGTCGATGAGCTTCGCCTCGGGGTCGCTCGGGTTGCGGTCGAAGAGCCCGTCGACGTCCGAGACGATGAGCAGGAAGTCGGCCCCCACCAGGCTGACGATCTGTGCGGACAAGACGTCGTTATCGCCCATCTTGATCTCCTCGACGGCCACCGTGTCGTTCTCGTTGATCACCGGGACCGCGCCGAGCTCCAGGATGGCCCTCAAGGTCCGGCGGGCCGCGAGGAAACGCCGCCGACTCGAGAGGTCATCGTGGGTAAGAAGGACCTGCGCGGCCCGGACCCCGTAGTTGCCGAGCTCATCCTCCCAAAGCCGCATGAGCCGACCCTGCCCGATGGCGGCCGTCGCCTGAAGCTTCGCCGTCTCCGTCGGCCGAACGGTCGTGCCGAGCCGCTCCATGCCCAAGGCGACCGCTCCGCTCGAGACGACCACGATCTCAAGCCCACCCTCTCGCAGCCGAATGAGGTCCCTGACGAGCGAGACGAAGGCCACCCGGTCGAAGGTGCCCCCGTCGCTGAGCACGGCGCTCCCGATCTTCAAGACGAGTCGGCGGGCACCACCGAAGGCGATCGGGCGATTCATGGTGGGCTCTCGCTTGGAGGTGAAGGCGCGTTCTCGGCGCCGGGCGTGAGGGTCAAGGGCGGCGCATCACCGGGCTCGGGCAGGGGGCTCGTGGTCCCAAGGACGACCGGCTCCTCGCCAAGCGCCCGCTTCACCGTATCGAAGATTCTGGAACGGGGGGCGGCGATGCGGGCCTCCGTCGGAGCCTCGATCGGCATCTCGTCCGGTCGGGTGGTCAAGGTGCCGCGCACCTCGAGCAGGGCCCTCGTCCCCTTCTTCTCGTAGGCCAAGCTGGCGATGACCCGGGCAGAGACCCAGGCGCCAGTCGCCACCTCGAAGACGAGCTCCACCTGGCAACGGGTCAGCGTGCCATGCGTCGCAAACAGCGTCGCTCGTGGGCCAAACCAGGCCTCGGACTCGACAGCGCGGGGTCCCTCGCTGGGTCGGTAGAACGCCGGGACCGCGGGTGCCGCTGCCGCTGCCTCAGCAAGCGCCAGCGTGACCTTCACGCCCTCGGGCCCTTCGACGGCCTCGACGAGCCGCAAGCCGGGCAGCATGGAGACGATGAACTCCGAGAGGGCCGCGGTGGTCCCGTCCAGGCAGCGGCGATCCTCCAAGGCCCGGAGCGTTACGAGCGTCGGCGGCCCATAATCACGGGCCAAGTAAACGGCGGGCCCGACCCGCCAGCAGCGCCGCCCCTCTTCGCCGGGTCCCTCGGCCGAAGCCCAGGCCACCTGGTGTCGCAGGACGAAGTCGCCGAGCCCATCGATGCGCGTCTCAAGGGCGTCGACGACCCGGATCCCCGGTCCGGAGTGGGGCGTCAGCGTCACCTCAAACGATACGTCGTACCGCTGCGTGGTTCTCGGCTCCTTCTTGTCCCTCGAAATCTCAGCAGAGGCGGCCGCGGCTTGCGCGGTCCTCGAGAAGGGTCGAAGCAAGATCTGCCGCAGGCCCTTCATGCCCGATTCACCCTGAAGCGAGGTCAAATCGATGCGTCCGTCGTTCGCCTTCGCCTCCGCGGCCGAGAGCGCGGCCTTGAGCGCGTGCCCCTCCGAGGCCCGCTCCTCAGTGCAGCCCGGCATCAGTGGCAGGAGCGCGATCATGGCCCTGGACGGTCGAAACATGGCACCTGCCACGCTAGTACAGGGCTCATCTGGTTGCCCGCGGATTCGACCGGGCGTTGACAGACCTACGACCGTTCCTAGAATGCGCCCGTTCAGTACAAGACTTGGAGAGACACCATGGCCGGCCGCGACTACATCTTCACCTCAGAATCCGTCACAGAGGGCCATCCGGACAAGGTCGCCGACGCCATCTCCGACGCCATCCTCGACGCGCTCCTTGAGCAGGACCCCACGAGTCGAGTGGCCTGCGAGACGATGGTCACGACCGGATACATCTGCATCGCCGGGGAAATCACGACCCGAGCCCAGGTCGATTATTCGGCGATCGCGCGCCAGACGGTCCGGGACATCGGCTTCAACAGCAGCGAGATCGGCTTTGATGGGACCACCTGCGCGGTCCTGACCAGCATCGATCGGCAGTCGCCGGACATCGCCATGGGCGTCGATGAGGGCGGGGAGAAGGAGCAGGGTGCAGGCGATCAGGGCCTCATGTTCGGCTTCGCGTGCAACGAGACGCCCGAGCTCATGCCCCTGCCCATCTCGCTGGCGCACAAGCTCACCATGCGCCTCGCCAAGGTCCGAAAGGACGGAACGCTCCCGTTCCTTAGGCCGGACGGCAAGAGCCAGGTCTCCATCGAGTACCAAGATGGCAAACCCCGCCGCATCTCGGCCGTGGTCCTCTCGACGCAGCACTCCGACTCCATTTCCACCGAGGATCTTCGCCGGCTGGTCCGGGAGTTCGTCATCGAGCCGGTGCTGCCGAGCAGCTTCGTCGACGCCGAGACCCGCTACTACATCAACCCCACGGGCCGATTCGTGATCGGCGGTCCGATGGGCGACTGCGGGCTGACCGGGCGAAAGATCATCGTGGACACCTACGGCGGCATGGGCCGTCATGGGGGCGGGGCGTTTAGCGGCAAGGATCCCAGCAAAGTCGATCGGAGCGCGGCTTACATGGCCCGCTACATCGCCAAGAACATCGTCGCGGCGGGGCTCGCCGAGCGCGCCGAGGTCCAGCTCGCTTATGCCATCGGGGTCGCTGATCCGGTCAGCGTGAGCGTCGACACGTTCGGCACGGGCCGCATCGAAGAGGAGAAGATCGCGCGTCTCGTCCGCGACCATTTCCCCTTGAAGCCCCGTGGCCTCATTGAGCACCTCGATCTGCTCAAGCCGATTTACCGGAAGACCTCATCGTACGGCCACTTTGGCCGCGAGGACATGGGCTTCAAGTGGGAGCAGATTGACCGCGCCAACACCCTCCGGACGAGCGCGGGCCTGAAGTAAGGCCTCACGGGTCTCCGCATTCAGTCCACCGGGAGTCGTCGAATCGACGCACCGAGCGCCCTGAGCTTCTCGTCAACGCGCTCGTAGCCCCGGTCAATCTGGTGAATGTTGTAGATGGTCGTCTCGCCTTCGGCGCAGAGGCTGGCGATGAGCAGCGCCATACCGGCGCGAACGTCCGGGCTCTCGAGGCGACCGGCTCGAAGCGGCGTCGGCCCCACCACGACCACGCGATGGGGATCGCAGAGGATGATCTGCGCGCCCATGTTCTGAAGATGGTCGACGAAGAACATCCGGCCCTCGAACATCTTCTCGAAGAACAAGACGGTGCCTGAGCACTGCGTGGCCACCGTGATGACGATGCTCATCAGGTCGGTCGGGAACGCCGGCCAGGGCGCGTCGTCAATCTTCGGGACGTGGCCGTGCAGGTCTCGGCGGACCTCCATCTTCTGGTCTGCGGGCACGTGAAGGCGGTCGCCCTCGAGCTCGAAGTGGATGCCGAGCTTCTCGAAGGTCATGCGGATCATGCGGAGGTGGTCGGGTACGACCCGCTCGATGGTCAGAGCCGCGCCGGTGACCGCGGCGAGGCCGATGAAGCTGCCGATCTCGAGGTAGTCGCTGTCGATCGTGTGCTCGCAGCCCCGAAGTCGTGAGGTCCCGATGATCGTCAGCGTATTGCTCCCGATGCCGGTGATCTCCGCGCCCATCTTCGTGAGCATCTTGGCGAGCCCGCAGACATGGGGCTCTCCGGCGGCATTCCTGAGGATCGTCTTGCCGGGGGTGAGTGCCGCGGCCATCAAGGCGTTCTCCGTCGCGGTCACCGAGGCCTCGTCCATCATGACGTCGGCTCCCGAGAGGGTCTTCGCCCGGAGCTCGTAGCCGCTGTCGAAGCGGACCTCCGCGCCTAAGGCCGCGAGCACCTGAAAGTGCGTGTCGAGCCGCCGCCGCCCGATCACATCCCCGCCCGGCGGCGGCAGCGTGACCCGCCCCAGTCGTGCGACGAGCGGACCGGCGAAGAGGATCGACGCCCGCACTCGGCGACACAGCTCGCTGTCGAGCTCGCCGTCGAGCTCAGCGGCGGTGATTCGGACCGTATTGTCTTCGATCCACTCGACCGTCGCGCCGAGCCGCTTGATGACGTCACACATGACCATGACGTCCCGGATGCGAGGCACGTTTCTGAGAGTCACGGGCTCGGCGGTCAGGAGCGTGGCTGCGAGGGCGGGTAGGGCTTCGTTCTTGTTCCCGCCGGGTATCAGCGTGCCGCCGAGCTTGCGGCGACCTTCAATGACGAACTTCTCCACGGTTTCTCCTCAGGGATGGGGGCGGCCTCGAATTCGGCCGGCAAGGACCTCAAAGACGCTGGCCGGTCGGGGCGTCTTGATATGGCTCGAATCGGTCGTCGTCACGAAGACCTGCCCCTTGAAGTCGGACAGGACCTCGAACAGTCGAGCGTTTCGCACGCCATCGAGCTCGCTGGACACGTCGTCTAGCAAGAGCACGGGCGTCAAGTCGAAAAGCGTGCGGAGCCGCCGAATCTCCGCCACCTTCAGCGCGAGCACGAGCGCCCGTTGCTGCCCTTGGCTGGCAAAGGTCCGCGCCGGGTGGCCTTCGAGGCTGATGGAGAGGTCGTCGGCGTGGGGGCCGCGCCCCGTGAACCCTCGGTCCCGGTCCCGGGCACGGTCTGCCGCGAGCGAGAGCGCGTGTCCCTCGGGGTCGTCGAGGTCCAAGCTCGGCTCGTACGTCAGCACGGGTCCGTCGCCGCTCCCAGCGACATGAGCATAAGCCGAGGCGAACTCCGCGCTGAGCTCCTGTACGAAGGCTCGACGGGCGGTGACGAGGCGCGCTCCGCTGGCCGCAAGGGTGCCCTCAAAGGCCTCGAGGAGGTGAGGGTCACTCGACGACCTGAGCGACTCGTTTCGAGCCCTCAGGGCCCTGCGGTGCTCCAGCACGACCGAGAGGTGGCTCGAGCGTCCGGTAAAGATCGCGCGATCGAGATACCGTCGTCGGGCGCCGGGGCTCTCTCGCAGCAGTCCAGCGTCTTCGGGCGTGAAGAGGATCGCGGAGAGCACGCCGAAGTAGGCCGCCGCCCGCGTCGCCTTTCCCTCACGCCGAACGACGCGCTCCGGGCCATTCAGGCCACACTCCAGCCGATGCTGAAGGCCATCGAGCTCGACCTCAGCCCGAACAAGGCAAGTCGACTGCCCAAAAGCGACAAGCTCGGTCAGCTTGCCGGCCCGCAGAGGCGTCAGCGTCGCGATCCAGTACAGAGCCTCGAGCGCGTTGGTCTTGCCGTGCCCGTTCCCGCCTTCGAAGACGTTGAAGCCTTCGTGAAAGTCGAGGACCTGGTCTTCGAGATTTCGAAAACCACGCGTCTCCAGACGACGCAGGATCACGCGCGGCTGATCAGAGCCGCATCGGCATGACGACAAAGAGGTCGTCGTCGTTGGCTTCTTCGCGAATCAGTCCGGGCGAGAGGGCCTCGTTGAGCAGGAGCACCACCCGCTCGGCCGTCAAGACGCTCAGGATCTCCATGACGTACTTGGAGTTGAAGGCGATCATCAGGTCGCTGCCGGTGAAGCCTTCGACCTCGAGCTCTTCACGGGCTTTGCCGAGGTCCGGATTGTCGCTGACGAGCGTGAGCTTCGTCTTGGAGAACTCCAGGCGCATTCCGTGGGTTCGTTCGCTGGCGAGGATGGCGATGCGTTTGATCGCCGAGAAGAACACGGAACGCTCGACCGAGACCCGCCGCTCACTCGAGCGGGGAATGACGAGGTTGTAGTCGGGAAAAGCCGCATCGATGAGCCGGACGAAGAGGAGAAGATCGCCCGACCGCATGACGAGGTTGTTTTGCAGGAAGCCGAACTCGACCTCGTTGCCGACCTCGTCGAGGAGCCGCTTGATCTCACCAATGCCTTTGCGGGGCACGATGACGCCATCGCGCTCTCCGAGATTCGAGTCCGGCCCGAGGTTGCGCTCGGCGAGGCTGAGTCGATGACCGTCGGTCGAGACCATGCGGACCCGCCCGGCCCCGATGCAGTGGAGAAAGACGCCGTTGAGTGCCGGCCTCGACTCCTCGGTCGAAACGGAAAACTGGGTACGTTCGATGAGCGACCGAAAGGCCGTCCCGTCGATTCGGTGCAGACCGACCCCGCCGGCCGAGGGGAGCGCTGGGTAGCCGTCCGCCGAGGCCCCGAGCAGGACGAACTCGGAGGTCTTGCACCGAAGGACGATCCGAAGATCCTCGTCCACGGAGATGGAGACCTCTTCGCCGGGCAAGTTCCGGGCGATCTCGTAGAGGCGTCGACCATCGACGGTAATCCGACCGGCCAGGACGACCCTGGCCGGCAGCCGCCCGTCGAAGGTCACGTCCAGATCGGTCGCGGCGATCCGAAGGAAACCGTCGACGCTGGCCTCGAGCAGCGCGTTTGAGAGCACCGGCAAGGTGGCCTTGCGATTGAGCACGCCCTGAACACGGGCAAGGCCACGAGACAGGGCTTCGCGACTGATGACGAGCTGCATGGGTCCTCCAGCCGAAAGAACCGTAAACGGCGGTTCGTCTACCAGATTTTCTGAGCTTTGCCGATCAGATTGCGTGGAATTTGATTCGCCGCCC
>SHZC01000142.1 GCA_009692505.1 Myxococcales bacterium | reverse complement strand
CTCGGGAGCGGACTTGGCCTTCAGCGCCTGTGCCCCGACTGTCGTCAGGGCAGCGCGAGCTCGGCGTAACAGCCTGTAGGCTGAAGGTGGCCGAACCCAGGGAACTCTTCCCACTCCGCGCGGGGTGGGCAAGCGGGGAGCTCAGGCCCGCCGAGCGTCACGCACGCCCCGACGGCCGAGGCGGCCAAGCGCGTGCGTGCCAGTCTCAGGCTGTAGTCGAGTCGATCCTGCGAGATGCGGTCCCCATAGACCTGAAACTCGAAGGTCTGCTCTGCGTCGCCCCCACGAAGGTTGAGGCATTGGACATCACCCGCAAGCAGCTCGCTTCGAACGAGGCCGGACAGGAGGTCGTCTGGATCGGTCTGCGGCCCAAATCCGTAGATGAAGAGGCGGCCTTCATGGTCCCCGTCGTAGGTCACCAAGACGCTCCGGTCATCGCCCGGCGGTACAGTGATCCTGTACCAATCTCCGCCGGCCTGCTCCTCAGGGCATAGCCAGGCGTCACACAGCGCGGCTGGCCCGCGACCCAGGAAGATCGCGTCGGCCTGCGCGTCGTTGGGGCGCAAGGCCTCGCGCCAATCGGGAGCGCAGCCGTTGGCGCTCGAGCTCTGCGCGGTGACGTTGATTCGATAGGGGACGCCCGCACCCGGTGGTTCCCCCCGGAAGACGCGCAGGTAGTGCTCGCCGGTAAGAGGGACCGGCGCCGATCGGGGCCGAGCGATGATCTCAACCGCCTCGCCGGTGCGCGCGGACTCCGCAGAAGCCACGCACTCATGGTCCACGCATCGAAGCCCGTCGAGGCCGCATTCGACGTCGCGCTCACAGAATACAGCGTTGTCCGCGCCGCCCGGAAGGTAGAGCTCCACGTCTACATCCGCGCCCGATTCGGTGAACCCATCGACCGAGATGCAGAGCCTCGCCGGGAGAATGGGAGGGACGAACTGGTACCAGTCCTCGTCCGTGGCCCCTCCAATATCGCAGAGGTAACCCGAGTCGATCGTGAAGTGCGCGGTGTCGAAACCTATAGCCGGAACGAGTGTTGAGAACGCTGCGGTGTCGTTGCGGCGGCCCGTCAATGGATCTGTCTCGTCCTGGTCGGCCGCGCACTCGAAGGCCGCTGCGGGGCTCCTGCGCACGTTGAGTGTGTAGGGCCCTGGCAGCCCATAGACCTGGACGCAGTAACGACCCGGCGTGGCGCGGCCGAGGCGAGCGACACGGCGCGGCTCATCGAGGGGCAGGTTGGAAGGGGTGGGGGCGGTGACCGGATCCCCGAGCCCGTCGAGCCAAACGAGAGACATCGCCGCCGCGCTCACGACGCTCGCGGCGAGCTCGTCGTCGAGATCAGCGAGCAGGCAGAAGACATCGAGATCGGCGACGCAGAGCGCGGTGTCGATGGGTACCAAGTGGTCGACATCTGGCCTGAGGCGTGCCCCCTCGCTCAGCTCGGGCAGGTCATCGAGGGCGACCGCCAGGCCCACTTCGTCGTTGGGCTCGGTGCGACCGTCGTCGCCGCACTGGCCGGAACCGGGCCGATGGATGACCTCCATTCGATAATCTGCCTCGGCGTCGGGGCTCGCGCCGCGAACGCGCAAGAACCAATCCTCGTCGGAGAAGCGGCTCGAATCGGCGGGGAGGTCGAGCTCGAACGAGGCCCCCTCCTCGTCGACGAGCGTCGCTTCGGTGACGTAGTCGGGCGCGGGCAGGGCGAGGGCCCCGAGGCCCCCAGCGCGGTAGAGCTCGGCGATGAGGGGACCGCCCCCAGCCAGCGAGACCACCTTGAGCCGAAGCCCGTGATCCCGGCCCATGCGGCGAACGAACCAGTCCTCGTCAGCCGCGCAGATGGCGCCCTGAAACGACTGTTCCATCACCGCGAGCCGAGTGGCCCCGGCGGGGCGGCTATCGCCGGGCTCGCGCTCGTCGGAAAAGCAGCCCTCACCCGGTGGTGAGACCGCGACTTCAAGGTCGTAGCCGACGCCCGGTATGACGTCCCCGTGCACCCGAAGATAGACGGTGAGCTCTGGGAGCATTGCGCCGATCGCCGGAAAAAAGAGAGACGATGGGCTCTCCACGAAGGCGACTTCGAAGCTGTCGTCCTGGCCCTCGGCGAAGAGGCCCGCATACAGCACGCTCTCCGCGGCGAAGTCGAGTCGGACCCGTAGCCGGCTGCCTGCCGGAAGACGGACCGCGAAGACATCCGGATTGAAGTCACAGACGCGCCCGAACGCGAGCGCGGTTCGCAGGCCGTCGGCACCGGGGTCGGAGAGCATGAGCACGTGCGCTTGGTCGACGAGGTCGTCAGGCTCGAACTCATCTTCGCGGCAGCCCGGCACACATTGCTCAAGCTCAAGGTCGCAGATCTCATCGAGGGCGCAGTCGGAATCGTCGTGGCAGGCCCCAAGGCACCGGCCACTCGCACCGTCGCAGAATGTACCGGGCGGGCAGTCCGCGTTTGCCGCATCGCACTGAAAAACGCAGACATGGTTGGCCCCACAACGGGCCCCCGCCGGGCAGACCGCATCGCTCCGGCAGCCGTCGAGACAGAGGTCCGAGGCCATCGCGCCGAGGCGGTCGCAGTACTGCTCAGGATCGCTGCAGTCGCCCTCGATCTGGCAGGCGATGAAGTCGCAGGTCTGGGTCTCGCGGTGGCACGCTTGGTCCGGGGGGCAGGCTCCATGAACGCCCTCGCGGCAGCCGACCGCGCAGAGGAAGTCCACGGGGTGGCAATAGCGATCGGCGCTGCAGTCTGCATGGGCTAGGCAGCGTGTGCCGCAGGGGTCTTGGCGGCAGCTCAAGGCTCCCTCGAGCGTGATCCCGTTGCAGGCGTCGACCGGTGTGAGGGAACAGCTTGCGTCGGCCGCGCAGCAGGCTGCGACAGGGAGGCAGTCCCGGCTGTCGACGTTACACGCTCGGGGGTGCCCGGTGAGATCGGGAGGGCAGTTGTCCGCGGCCATGGTCCGGCACCCAGGACGGCAGATGCCATCGCCCGAACAGTACTCTGTTGCTCCGCAGTTTCCGTCGGTGAGGCAGGGGGCGACGCCGTCGTCGGCCGCGAGGTGGACGTCCGCGTCGGGCCCGCCTGAGTCCACGGGGCCGTCGCCGCCTGACCCGTCGAGGAGCCGGTCCGCGGTCGGCGCGTCCCGGTCGGGCGCCCCGTCAAGGGAGCCCGGGCTCGGCACGTCGGCGCGCCCTTCGTCTCCGAAGTCCCCGCCTCCATCGCTTGAGCCCAGCGCGTCGGAACCCGGGGAGCCAAGGGGCTCGCAGCCCGAGAGCCAAACAGCAAAACACCAGACGCCAACGAACGCGAGCAGCCGATTCATGGCTGATGTCCTCTCCGCCGCACGCGGGCCAGAAGGAAGAGCGTGGACCACAGCGCCGTCGTCCAGGGCAAGGCCGCAGCAGATGAAGCCGAGCAGTTGAAGATCGTGCGACCGACGGCTTGACCCTCGAAGCAGTCTCCACCATCGCATTGCGCGGCTGAAACCTCAACGTCGACTGAGGCATCACCCGAGTCCCCGCTGCCGAGGTCGATCGACACAGCGTCCGCCGGATCTGCGTCGAGAGGCTCGCCGGGGTCTGCACCGCTGAGGTCGTCAACCGCGAGGTCGCCGAGGCTCCCGTCGATGGCAGGCGGCCCGTCAACCTCGGCATCCGGCAGAATCGTTTCGGGATCACACGCATCGCCCAGGCCGTCCCGATCTCGGTCCACCTGCTCTGGATTGACATGATCCGGGCAGTTGTCGACCGCGTCCCTGATGCCGTCCCGGTCCCGATCGGTGCGAACGAGCGGGTCGTCGATGGGATCGCAGGCATCCCCGATGTTGTCGAGGTCCCGGTCGGCCTGATCGGCGTTGTCGATGACGGGGCAGTTGTCGTCGAGATCGTCGATCTCGTCGCCGTCGTCGTCAGCGTCACAAGCATCACCGAGCACGTCGCGGTCGAGATCGGCCTGGTTGTCTGCGATGCGAGGGCAGAGATCCACGGCGTCCCGGATGCCGTCGCCGTCCGTGTCCAGCCGCCGCACGTCGTCCGTCGGATCGCGGGGATCAAGCTCCATCCCCTCGACCGCGCCGTTTTGGTTGAAGTCTTCCTCGCCGTCCGGCACGCCGCCGCGATCGGTGTCCGCATGGGCGGGATCGGTGTGTGAACTTGGGTCGGCGTCGGGCTCGAAGTGACCGGCTCCCAGCGCGGTGTCGGGGCTCGGCAATGTGATCCCGGCCTCGGTGCCATCGAAGAGCCCGTCGTCGTCGGCGTCCGCGTCGAGGGCGTCAATCAAGCCATCCTCGTCGGTGTCGTCACTCCAGAACGGCTCGGCGCCGTCGATCAGGCCATCGTCGTCGGCGTCCGCGTCGTCGACGGGCAATCCGGCGAAGACCTCTTGGGCGTCGACGAGCCCGTCGCCGTCTGTATCACCCGGCGCGAGCCCGTCGTCGCTGGGGTCCATCGGGTTGGTCTCGCCGGGCTCCCGAGCGCCGTTGCGGTTGAGATCCTCGGCGCCATCGGCCACTCCGCCGTGATCGCTGTCGCCGCTCAACATAGAGGTCGTAGTTCGTGGATCGGCGTCCGCGACGAAGGCTTCGGCAGCGAGGTTCGTCGCGGGCAAGCTGCGGGTGAGGCCACGTTCCACGGAGTCGGGCAGCCCGTCCGCGTCACTGTCCGCGTCCCGCACGGTGATGCGGCCATCGCGGTCCACATCGAAGCGCCAGTTGGGTTCCGCGCCATCCGCGAGTCCGTCTTCGTCGGAGTCGGCGTCCAGGGGATCAGCACCGAAGGTCGTCTCTGTGAGATCGGCCAGCCCGTCCAGATCCGAGTCCACGTCGTCGAGGTCGGGGTCGCTCGCCCCGTCGAGGTTGAGGTCGCCATCCGAGTCCGCGACGAGGAGGCTCGTCGATGTGCGGTCATCGGCATCGGGCAGGAACGCGCGCGCCGCAAGCTCGGTGTCGGGGTCCAGGTCGTCGAGCGTGAGGGCGGCCTCGGTGCCGTCTGCGAGGCCGTCGTCGTCGCTGTCGGCATCGAGGGCGTTGATGAGCCCATCCCCGTCGTCGTCCGAGAAGGCGTTGGGCTCGAGGCCATCACGCAGCCCGTCGTCGTCGGAGTCCCGGTCGGCCAAGTTGAGGCCAGCCGCCCGCTCCTCGGCGTCCGTGAGGCCATCGCGGTCGGTGTCGACCGGCCTCGGGGCGTCCGCGACGTTCGGGTCGCTCTCGCCCGCATCCCGGCGACCGTCGTGGTTCGTGTCCTCGGCACCATCCCGGATGCCGTCGTTGTCGGTGTCCGCTATTCTCGGGTTCGTCCGGGTCAACGGATCGCGATCAGGCCTGAAGGTCCGATTCGTGTCGCGCGCTCCCATGACGAGCCCCGCCTCGATCCCGTCGGGGACACCGTCGTCGTCGGAGTCCCGATCCGCCGCGTCGACTTGGCCATCGAGATCGCTGTCCGCGACGCCCTCGACCTGATCGGCCAAGCCGTCGTCATCGGTGTCCGCGTCCCGGTCATTGGGATCCACCGCGCGGTTCACGCCGTCGCCATCGACGTCGGGATCGCACGCATCGCCCAGGCCGTCTCCGTCGAGGTCCGTGCGGATCGGGTCGGGGGTTAGGGGGCAGCTGTCGGTCAGGTCTGGGCGGCCGTCACTGTCGTCGTCTTCGTCGCAGCCGTCGCCCAAGCGGTCCCCGTCGGAGTCGAGCTGCTCCGGATCGAAGACTCCGGGGCAGCGGTCGAGGTTGTCCGGCACGCCGTCGTCGTCGGCGTCGCTCTCGCAGGCATCGCCGATCCCATCGCCGTCGAGATCGAGTTGAAGGGGGTCAGCCGAGCGTGGGCAGTCATCGTCGGGGTCGAGAAAGCCGTCGCCGTCGTCGTCGGCATCGCAGGCGTTCCCGAGTCGGTCGCGGTCCGCGTCGCCTTGGTCGCGGTTGCCGACGTCCGGGCAGTTGTCGACGGCATTGGCGATCTGGTCCCCGTCCCGATCGAAGTCGCAGACGTCACCGAGCCCATCTCCATCCGCGTCGACCTGCTCGTCGTTGATCGCGCGAGGGCAGTTGTCCGTCTCATCCGGCTGGAAATCGGCGTCGTCGTTGGGATCGCAGGGGTTGCCCAGGCCATCGCCGTCCAGGTCCGCCTGGTCCCGTGCCGCGGTGTGTGGGCAGTTGTCCTGGAGGTCCCCGACTCGGTCCCCGTCGAGGTCGTCGTCGCAGGCATCCCCGATGTCGTCGCCGTCAAAGTCGTCCTGGCTCGGGTTGCCGTCGATCCGGCAGTTGTCCACTTCGTCGGCGACCCCATCGGCGTCGAGGTCGTCGTCGCACTCGTCTCCCAAGCCATCGTCGTCCGAATCGAACTGGTCGGGGTTGGGCACGAGCAGGCAGTTGTCCTCAACGTTGGGCGCGCCGTCCTCGTCGCTGTCTCCATCGCAGGCGTCTCCGAGCAGGTCGCCGTCGACATCGGACTGGATCGGGTTGCGGGCAAGACGACAGTTGTCCTCCCCATCGGGCACGCCGTCGCCGTCCACGTCGTCGTCGCAGACATCCCCTGCGCCATCTTGATCGAGGTCCGCTTGGGCGGGGTTGGGCTTGCGGTTGCAGTTGTCCTGCGCATCGAGGCGCCCGTCGTTGTCGTCGTCGCCGTCGCAGGCGTCGCTCTGCCCGTCCTCGTCCGAGTCCGTCTGCTGCGGATCGGCGACCGAGGGGCAGAGGTCGTCGAAGTCGAAGATGTCGTCGCCGTCGTCGTCCGGATCGCAGGGATTTCCGAGCCCGTCGAGGTCGACATCCTGAGAGTCCGGTGAGTTGATCGTCGGGCAGTTGTCAGCCCCATCCAGGAGGCCGTCGCCGTCGTCGTCGTCGTCGCAGACATCGCTCTGCCCGTCGATGTCGGCGTCGAACTGCTCGGGGTCGAAGAGGTCAGGGCAGCCGTCGACGATGTTGGCCCAGCCGTCGCCGTCGAGGTCGTTGTCGCAGTCATCACCGAGGTCGTCGTCGTCCTGGTCCACTTGACCGGAGTTCGGGAAGTTCGGGCAGTTGTCGAGGGCGTCCGGCAGTCCATCGTCGTCGTCGTCGCCCTCGCAGGCGTCGCCCGTCAGATCGCCGTCCGAATCCGCCTGATTGGGATCGGCGACGAGGGGGCAGACGTCGTCCACGTCAAGGAACCCGTCGCCGTCGTCGTTGTCGTCGCAGAGGTTGCCGAGGCCATCCCTATCCGTGTCCGCCTGGTCGGGATTAGGCAGTATCGGGCAGGTGTCGACGAGGTCGACGGCCCCATCCCCGTCGTCGTCGGCATCGCAGGGGTCTCCCTGGCCGTCGGCGTCCAGATCGGCCTGGTTTGCGTTGCGAATCTCTGTGCAGTTGTCAAAGCCCTCGAAAAGGCCGTCGGCGTCGACATCCCGCTCCACCCGGCAGACGGCCGAGCAGCCGTCGTTGCCCGTGACGTCGTCGTCGTCGCAGCCCTCACCGGCGTCCAAGGTGCCGTTCCCACACTCGGCCGGTAGGCCCGCGCGGAACCGGTACCTCCAGAGGCCGGGCACCCCGACGTTGGACTCGTTACAGAGTTGGAGGATCTGCTCGGTCTGAGAGGCCTCATGCGGATAAGCCGTCAGCCGATCACCGGCGTCGAACCCTACCTGAGCCTCGGTCCCGCCGAGCCCCTGTACGCCCCCGTGGGCGTCCCCTGAGGTCCACTCGCACCGCGCATAGCGGAGCTCCAAGTCGAAGTCCCCGAGACCCGCGCCGTCAACCGCCGAGAGGACGAGCTGGGCGCGGTTCCGGAGGTTGGTCCCTCGCTGCCAATATCCGAGGTCATTCCAGGTGACGACGACCCGGCGCCCGATGGCGTCCACGACCCAGTACACACCGTTGTCAATGCCGACCGACGAGGCGTCCGCGTCGCCGTGCCAGAGGAGGATGCCGGGGACCGCGAGGCTGGGGATGGGCGCGAGTTCGACGTGCGTCGACGGGCCGCCGAAGGTCAGGAGGCCGTTGGTTTGGACGAAGAAGTTTGCCTGAGACCGACCGTAGAACCTGAGGCCACCGGGGAAGACGGCGGTCAGATCAATGGGGCCCGACGCGCCGTCGTCCTCGGGGGGCAGCTCGTTGACCCCATAGCCGGCCGGGCCGCCAAGACCTTGGAGGAGCGCGGCCTGCGCCAGCCCCCACGAAGGCGCGCAGCCGACCAGCAGAAACACGGACAGCGACAGGAACTCGCGCATTTTCAAACCGCAAATTCTTTCCGAATTGCCGGGAACTCTAGCAGCATGGAACCGGTCGACGCTTCTTTCTGATTCGAAATGGGATGTCATGGATAATTTAACTCGCAGGATGATATGCGTTGCAGTGACCACTTTGCCGGTTGCGGCGAGTGGGAAGAGCGTGCAGCACTTCCTGCCAGCGGCGACGGCCACCGGCGGGTTTACGGTCGAGGATACGAAGGTCCCCGGACATCTTCACCTCATCGGTGCCGTGCGGTTCAACTACGGGCGAGAGCCGCTCGTGACCGTGGATGCAAAGGGCAACGTCAAAGCCAAGCTCGTCACCGATCTGATCACGACCGATGTGATCGTCGCGATGGGGCTCGGCGAACGGCTCTTGGTCGGTCTCGACGTGCCGCTGCATCTCATCGCGGGTCAAGGCCCAGAGGCGGCGAACGCTGAAGGCGCGGCGCTCGGTGATCTTCGCCTCCTGACCCGCGCGCGCCTCATCTCTGGTGACGGGCCCTTCTCGCTCGCAGTCGCGCTCCCGGTCACGCTGCCCACCGGCGATGAGGACGCCTTCGTGGGTGACTCCGGGTTGACGTTCGCGCCGATGGTCGTCGGCAGTATGAGGCTTGCGAGTGTCTCGGCCCACTTGAACCTGGGTTACCGGCACCGGACCGAGACGGAAGACGTCGTCCAGACACGCATCGGCGACGACTTCATCTACTCGGTCGCGCTCTCGGTGCCCGTCGGTGGTTCGGGTGAGCTGATGGGTGAGCTCTTTGGCTCGGCCCCGGCTGACGACGCGAGCTCCGAGCGGACGCCCAAGCCGCTTGAGGGCCTCGCCGGTCTTCGGTGGGCTTTCGGAGGCGGGCTGAGCGCGGACGTGGGTGCCGGGCTCGGCCTCATCGGCGACGCGGGCACGCCGGTCTTTCGACTGCTGAGCGGCGTGTCGTTCACGCCGGAGCACGCACCCGCCGACGCCCCGCCCTTGGCCGAGGTGAGCCAAGCGGCGCCGACCGAGCCGCCCGCGCCCATCGTTGAGGAGGCCCGTGAGCCTGACCCCATGCCCGTCGCGGTACCCGTAGCGGTGCCTGCACCGGAGCCAGTGCTCGCCCCGCCGTCGCCGCCGCCGCCGCCGCCCCTCGCGACTGAACCGCCGCCGCCTCCTCCGCCGCCGCCTCCGCCCCCCGCGACTGAACCGCCGCCGCCGCCTCCGCCTCCTCCGCCGCCGCCGCCGCCCCCCGCGACTGAACCGCCGCCGCCGCCGCCTCCTCCTCCTCCGCCGCCGCCGCCTCCGCCGCCGCCTCCGCCGCCGCCGCCGCCTCTCGCGACTGAACCGCCGCCGCCGCCGCCGCGTGTCGTGAAGACCCCGCTCCCGGCCGAGCCCGCCGCGGCTGCTCACACGGGCACGCACAAGAAACGGCCCTGCGTCTACTTCGGCCCCGGCAGCAAGCGCCTCGAGTCCCGCGACACCGACATCCTCGACGACCTCATGAAGAAGCTCGAGGGGACCCGCCGAAGGCTCCGAATCTCCGGCCACACGGACACGGCGAGCGAGGCGAAAGACAACATCGACCTCTCGAAAGAGCGGGCTTTGGCGGTCAAGAAGTACCTCGTCGACCACGGCATCGACGCCGAGCGAATCGACGTGGACTTCTTCGGCGACAAGCAGCCCATCGGGAAGAACTCCACCGAGGCCGGTCGAAGCGTGAACCGCCGGGTGGAGTTCCGAATCCTCCCGGAGTGAGGCTGTCGGTTACGGCGCGGAGAGGAAGTCCTCGATGACCTTGCGTGCGGCCTCCGAGTCGACGAAGCGGTGGGCCACAAGACCGCTCTCCCGCGCGGCCTCCACGTTGACCTCGCGGTCGTCAATGAAGAGGCAGTCTTCTGGCGCCGCCGCCGCTACGTTGACCGCGCGCCGGTAGCTCAGGGCGTCTGGTTTACGCAGCCCCGTCCGGCAGGAGACGAGCTGCCAGTCCAGGAAGCGGGACAGCTCCATCCGCTCGTCCAGGCGCAGATACCACGAGCTATAGTTCGAGAAACCGAACATGGGCACGCCGCGGTCCGTAAGCTCGGCGAGCAGCGTTTCAACCCCCGGTATGAGTCGGTAGGCGTCGACCATCGCCTCGCGAAACGCGGGACCGTCGAAGGTCCGTTGGTCGATAAAGGCGGTCGCGAAGTACGTCGCCTCGTCAATCTCCCCTCGCTCAAAGGCGGGCCAGGCCTTCCGGCTCATGAGCGCGCCGAGGGCGTTTAGGTCCATGCCGAAAAACGTGGGCATGACCTCACGGAAGGGATCGACGACGAGCGTGTCCATGACGTCCCAGAGCAGGACGCGGCGACGAGGCTCAGTCAATGCCGAGGGATCCACCCGAGGTCTCGGAACGAAAGGCGTCTTTGCGATGGAAAGAGACCTCAACGCGAAACGAGCCGACGTGCTGTGTTCGTGTCGCGCTGACGACCGACACGGCCCCGCGCCAGATGCGGTGTTCGGGCAGCTCCTCGTCGGGGGTCGAGAGATCACCGACGATCGGATCGAGCAGCTTGTCGAGCGTATCGGCTTGGCCGGGCACCTCGACGGCCGAGAACTCGAGGGTCACGCGGAACAGCCCAGTCGCGTCGAGGAAGAGGCGGGCGTCATAATTCTTGCCCTTGAAGCTGACCTTCGTCTCGAGCACCACAATGTCCCTGTTGGCGATGCTCTTCTTGACCTTGGCGACGGGGTAGAACTTCTTCAGCCCCGGCCAAGCCCGATGCAACCCGACGATGTTCGTACCCCAAGGCACCTCGCCGAAGCCGCCGTTCTCGGTGGCCCGAAGCCCGGCCGAAACGGGTGCCGCCGAGGCCTCTGGGGCCGCCGGGACGTCCGAGGCCTCGGGGACCTGCGCCGACGCGACGTTGGCGACGAACAGCAGGAGGAGAGCGGCCAGGGCAGATCGGCACATGATTTTTCTCCCGGTGGTCAGGCCGCCCTGCGGTCAGGCGGTCAGGCGGTCAGGCGTTCGAAGACCTCGGGCCCGTGGGCCTGGATGGCCGGCACGATCCCGCCCTCGCGACTGAGAGCCTGCACGATGCGCGTCGGGGTCTCGGCCTGGAAAGTACGATCGGCGACGCGGACCGTGCCCAGCGCGAGATCGACCTCGACCTCGAGGCCATCGGTGGCGGCTGCGTAGAACTCTGGGTCGCGCATGACGAGATAAGGCATGGCCTCGTTGACCAGATTTCGCTTGTGAATGAACGCGAAGCTCATGGCGATCACCACCTGGACGCCCGCGCCCTTCAAGGCCCACACCGCCTGCTCGCGTGAGCTGCCGCTGCCCCAGGCCTCTTCGGCCACGATGATCGATCCCCCCTCGCGAACGCGCGCGGCAAAGCCGGGGCGGACGTGGAAGAAGGCCTTCTCGCCGAGCGCCGTAAGCTCGGTCAGGTGGCAATACTCTCCGGGGATGATCGCGTCGGTGTCGATGTTGGCGCCGAAGCGTTGGACGCCGCCCTTGAGCACAGGGGTGCTCGTCGCCGTCGGTTCGGCGGCCTCGGTGGCGGCGCGCACCCCGGAGTCGACGGGTGTCGGCTCGACGACGCGGATTTCGGGCACGTTGATGTGGGCCGTGCGCCCGAGGATGCGCGCGTAGCGGTCCTGATCAATCGTGCCCAGAAACGGCCTCGGGTCGACGAGGGTCATGCTCGGCGCGGAGACGGCCACCGTTGCTCCGGAGGCCAGCCAGGCGAGGCTGCCTTTGCCCATCCGGTTCTCGTAGTTCCGGTTCTGACTCGTCAACCAGACTTCACCTTCGGACGCACGCTCGCTCGCCACGCCGAGGCACATGCTGCACCCCGGGGGCGCGATGCGGAACCCGGCGCGCTCGTACGCGGCCATGAGGCCGGCGTCTCGTAGGGTCGCGGCGATGGACAGATCGCCGGGCACGACGAGCCGGTTCCGTGTGACCTTCGAGACGTGGCCGTTGGCCATCATGGCCTCGAGCAGGAGGCCGCCTAAGACGAGCTCCTCCTCGGTCGTCGTGCACGCGCCGATGAAGCAGCCATCGAGGTTCATGCCGATGACGTCGGAGACGCCGAAGACGTTGTCGGGCGAGAAGGGCTTGGCGACCTGCGGGACGAGCGCGTCGAGATCGATGACGTGTCGCTCCGCGTAGATCGCGTCGGGATCGGCGCGAAAGTATCGGGCCCCGTCGTTGTGTGAGCGGCGGTGCCCGGTCAGCCAAGTGGCCACTATCTCGTCGGCCTCGAAGATGCCGTTGAGCCCGCCAAACTCGGCGGTCATGTTGGCGATCGTGAACCGCGTATCGGTCGTGAAGGCGCGGGTGGCTTCGCCGACGTACTCCACCGATCGCTCCATCGCGACGGTATTGCGGCCTAAGTCACCGAGGGTCTTCAGGATGATGTCTTTGCCCCCGAAGCCGAATTGCAGCTTGCCCCGATACTCGACGGCGATGGCCTCGGGGACCTCGGTCCACGACTCACCCAGGACCATGGCGACCGCGATGTCGGCGCCGCCTAATCCAATGGCGAAGGCACCTAAGCCGCCGTGGCTGCTGGTGTGGCTGTCCGCGCCGAGGACGACCTCGCCGGGCTGGACGAGGTCTCGATAGAAGCGCGTGTGGAGGATGGTCTCGTTGGCGTCGTAGAAGTGCCGGAGGCCGGTCTCTTTGGCGAAGTCGCGCGAGAGGTTGGCGAGCTTCTGTGCGCGGGGATCCGTCGCGAGCGTGACCGGATCGACCGTGTGATCGACGGCGAGGTAGAAACGCTCGCGATCGTGGATCTTCGGGCGGCCCAAGGCCTCGTAGGTCTTGTCCATCCCGTTCCACGCCAGCTCGCTCGCGATGGTCCAGTCGACCTTGATCCGCACGATGTCGCCTGCGCGGAGCCCATCCGCAGGGGCATGGATGGCGTGCGCGTACAGGATCTTTTGCGTCAGCGTCATCGGGCGTTTGGCCGTCAAGGGTCACTTCTCCGTATGAATGGTCGCTGACTCTAACAACGGGGGCTCGAATTGTCAGCGCAAGGGACGAAGCATACCCGCAGCTTGGGCTTTCTTCTTCGGGAGGCGAACCGGCAGGGCCTCGACCGTCACGTCCCCGTGCACCTTGGACTGGCACGCGAGTCGCTCTTGCGTCAGGTGGAAGATGTTGCCGAGGCGGTCGCGTTCGAGGTGATTGGGCACGGAGAGCGCGGCCATATCGCCGTGGACGCGGACCTTGCATTGCACGCACGCGCCGATGCCGTTGCAGAGCGTGTGAACGGGCGCCTCGCAGGCGTGCGCCGCTCGGAGCAGGGTCTCGCCGTCGTCGACCTCAAGCTCCCAGCGTTGCTCGCCCTGCACAAATGTCACGCGGTGTCGGGTCGTCATTGAGTTTAGAGATTCAGGTCTGCCGAAATGGTTTCGCGGGTCAAGTCACGCAGTCGCTCCGCCCGGCTCCGCTCGTCGCCGCCAGTCGGTAATGGGATGGCGTCGAGCACCTTGACGGTGCAGGACTTCGTTCGGTCCATCGCCAGATCGAGCTCACCCGGCTTCAGGATCTCACGTGTGCCCCGAATGACGAGCGGCACGATGGGCAGGTTCTCGGCGATGGCGGCTCGGAAGGCCCCGATCTTGAACGGCCTCAGCTCGCCGTCGCGGGACCGTCCACCCTCCGCGTAGAAGAGCACCGACGCGCCCTCATTGACCGCGTTGTGGATGAGCACAGGCAAGGAGCGATTGCGGGAGGGATCGTTGCGGTAGGCCGGGATGTGGCCGGCGAAGCGGAGGTGCCAGCCGAGGATGGGCACCTGAAAGACGCCCTCCTTGGCGACCCAGCGGTAGTCGCGATCAAGCAGAGAGCCGATGACCAACGTATCGATGAGGCTGACGTGGTTCGAAACGAAGATGCACTGGGGGACCTGATCGAGCTTGTGGCCGTCGACGAGCGAGCGGTTGAGGCCGGTGCCATCGCAGCAGTCTTTGAACCAGAGGTGCATCAACTTCTGTGACGCGCGGCGGGCCTGAGGAACGCGGGACGCGAAGGGCCCTACGACGAGCGCGGGCA
>SHZC01000141.1 GCA_009692505.1 Myxococcales bacterium | reverse complement strand
CGGGTGTGTTGCGTAACCCCGTGCCCGTCGCCGCCTTGTTCGACCGCCGTGTCGCCAACGAGGTCACGCTACTGTGACGCTCGCTTTGGCAGCAGTCCCGGCCGACCGCATCGACACGCTCCTGGCCCGCGCGCTGACGCTGACGAGCGCCGAGGCCGCCCTCGGTCAGGACTGAAGCGCCCTGACCCACGCCCACTGGGACGACATCGCGAGCGCGCCGGTCGCCACGTTGCCCAGTAGACCGCCTCATGGTACGAGCCTCTGACTTCAAGAAGGAGTGGAACTGACGATGCGCTTGGTCAAGCTCGCCATCGCGAGCGTCAATACGACCGTCGGCGCGACCACCACCAACGTCGATCGCGCCTTGGAGTTTGCGCGGGGCATGGCGCTGCTCGACGTGACCGTGGGTTGTTTCCAGGAGCAGCTCATCGGCGGCTATCCCCCCGAGGATCTCGTCCAGTGGCAGAGCTTCGTGGACGCGCAGACCGACGCGCTCTCCCGCTTCGCCGCCGAGACCTCGGAGCTGACGCCGGTCTTCGTGCTCGGGCTCGTCGTCTCGCATCAGGCGCATCGCTATAACTGCGCCGCGGTCGTGCATCGGGGTCGGGTGCTCGGCCTCGTGCCGAAGGAGAAGCTGCCGACGTACAACGTCTTCTACGAGGCGCGCACGTTCTCGAGGGGCATCGCGTTCCAGCACGTCGTCCTCGCTGACGGCACGCCTTTGGGAGACCTCCTCTTCGAGTTCGACTTCGGCACGCTCGCCGTCGAGGTCTGCGAGGACGCCTGGTCCCCCGATGGGCCGCTGCGGCGGCGAGCCTACAGCGGCGCCGAGCTGGTGGTGAACGTCAGCGCCTCGCCCTACCGCCTGGGCGCGCAGGGCACGCGGCGCGAGATGTTGTGCACACGCTCGGCGGACAACCAGTGCGTGCTGGCCTACGCGAACGCTGTGGGCGCGCAGGACGGGCTGGTCTTCGATGGTGGGGGCTTCGTCTGCCAGAACGGACGCCTCGCGCTGGAGGCCGTGCGCTTCCGTGCGGGCTTCGAGGCGGTCGTCGTTGACCTGGACCGAACGGCCCGACTTCGCGCCGAGAACACGACGTGGCGGGAGGACGCGCAGGCGTTCATGCGTGATGGGCGCAAGGTGCACGTCGTGTCGGCCCGCGAGCCCGGCCCCGATCGTAGCCGTCTCCGCTACCCCACGCCGGCCTCACGCAGCTTCTTCCTCCCGGCGTCTCAGACCGAAACCCAGCCATCGGCTCGGGCGGCCTACTGCGAGGAGCTGCTCGACGCCCTCTCGCTCGGCGTCGGCGACTACTTTGAGAAGAACGGCTTCAAGCTGATCGGCATCGCCCTCTCAGGGGGACGGGACAGCCTGCTCGCCCTGCTCGTCGTCCGGCACTACCTCGAGCGTCGCTACGGCCCGGACGCCTGGCGCCAAAAATGTGGGGAGCTCGTCCGCGCGTTCTATATGCCCTCGCGATACTCGGGGGAGGGGCCTCGGCGGGGCGCTTCGACCATCTGCCAGACGCTCGGCGTGCCCCTCAACGTCTCGTCCATCGACGAGGCCTTCGAACGCGAGCTCGAGGCGGCGAGGTCGCTGCTCGGGCCAGGCGAGAGCGTCACGCCGCTGACCGAGCAGAACATCCAGGCGCGGCTGCGTGGGCTCCGGATGTGGAGCTGGTCCAACTCGACCGGCGGGCTGTTCCTCCAGACGGGTAATATGACGGAGAAAGCCGTCGGCTATACGACCATCGGCGGGGACCTCGAAGGCGGCCTCTCGGTCATCTCGAACGTGCCCAAGACGGTGGTCATCTACCTGCTTGACTATCTGCTCGAGACACGAGCCTTCGAGGGCATCGACACGATCCTGTCGTATCCAGCCGGGCCGGAGCTGGCCGCAGATCAGCAAGGTGAGGCGGAGCTCATGCCCTATGTCGTGCTCGACGCCTGCTTCGCGTTGCACGCCGGCGAGAAGATGTCCGGCGAGGAGATCAAACACGCCCTCGTCAGCCTCTTCCCGGAGCATGAGGAAGCGTACCTTCAGGTCTGCGTGGAGCGGTTCCTCCGCATGTTCTCGCAGTCGATTTATAAGTGGGTGCAGGCGCCGCTCGGGCTTCATGTCGGCAACCTCGACCTCGACCGCGAGCGTGCCCTCCAACTGCCCGTCGTCACGGCGAACGAGTGGAGTCGGCGGGCGTGAGTCTGAGGCACGCGCTCGATGAGCTGACCGCCGACTTCGTGACGTTCCTCTGTGACAGCCACCCGGCC
The DNA here is from genome assembly GCA_009692505.1 of Myxococcales bacterium. GTDB lineage: Bacteria > Myxococcota_A > Bradymonadia > UBA7976 > UBA1532 > SHZC01. Next base: position 12,164 of record SHZC01000141.1, on the reverse strand, counting down.
GCGGCCGCGCTGCTCGGGGATGTAAGAGGGCTCGGCGCGATCGGTCCGCGGATGGACCTCGAGGGCCGTCGGGCAGAGGGCGACAGGCTCATTTCGAGGCTCTCCGCTCTTGGCCCGGCCGATGAGCTCGAACAGGTGGCAATTCGTGTCCTTCGCGCCCGAATCCAATGGGTCGAGGTGAACGAGGAGCTCAACATCCCGTGGTCCCGGCCGGACAGCCCGCTGGAGTGGGCCGCAGAGGCGCTGCACCTGATCGTGAGCTGGCCGGAACTGAATTCGGTTGACAAAGGCAGTCATTTGTCTCGTTGGCAGTGGGAGGTGGAGGCGCTGCTTCGCTCGTTGCTTCCCTCGTCAACTGACGCCGATCCATCGCTGCCCCACGTCCCGCTCTACCTTGAGCACGCGCTCGAGGCCTGTGAGGATCTCCGATCGTTCTACCTCGCCGCGGTCGGCCCCCTGCCTGAGCGGCTGCGCCTCGCCCTGGACGACGCGGAGGTCGAGCTCACGCGACGACAGTCGAACGAGGCCACCGCGACCGTCCTTGGCCTCACCGGCTTCGCGCGCGGCGAGTCGGCCCTGCGGCGCTGGCTCGTGGAGATTGAAGGGGTGGAGACCCCGATCGAGGCTCTGCTCGCCCTGGGCCTCGAGCGTCTGGATCTGGAGACCCAAACGCTCGTCAACCTCTGCATCGCGGTCGATCCGAGGGCGACGACGTCCAAGGTCCTCAGACGCCTCAACGCCGATCTGCCGACTGCGGCCGAGCTCGTACCCGAGGCACGTCGCTTCGTCGGTCTCCTTCGTGACTTCGTCCTGGAGGCCAAGCTGCTCTCGCTGCCGGAGACGACCCCCTGCGTCGTGCGCCCCGCCCCCGACTATCTCTGCGCGCTCTCGGCCGCTTGCCTGGACACGCACGGTCCGCTCCTGCCCGACGCGCTCGAGGCGTGTTACTACCTCGCGGTCCCCAAAGACGGCGAGGCGCATGGGCTCTCCCGCACACGCCTCGCGTGGGTCACCGCGCACGAGACGTACCCGGGGCATCTGGCGCAGGCCCTTCATGCGCGGCGAGTCTCCGTGCCGGTCTTCGCGCTCGCCGACAGCGAGTGTTTCATCGAGGGATGGGCCCACTACGCCGAGGGGCTGCTGTCCGAGCACGGCTTTCAGGGCGGCGGCCTGGAGCTTGACATCGGCGTGGCCTGGGGGCGCGTGCTCCGTCGCGTCCGCATGGTCGCGGCCTTGTCGCTGCACGCCCGTGGCGCGACCCTCGACGAGGCGACGGACCTCTTCGTGAGGCACGCCTTCCTGCCGCCCGACGAAGCCCGAATCGAGGCCCGGAGGGCGGCCACGGATCCGACCGTGCTCGCGTACGCGCTCGGGCGGGACCAGATCGAAGACGCCTTGGCCAAGGCGCGCCTGGTCCTGGGGTCAGCGTTCGACCTCTGCGCCTTTCACGACGAGATCATCTCCTGGGGCAACGTCCCGATTCCGTTTCGGACCGCACGCGCTCACACCCGCCTGACTTGACGCTCGCCGACGGGCCGGGGCAGGCTCGCGACCATGTCCGCACACGCCCCCTTCCTCCGCGGTGGGAATCTGCGCCGCTCCCTCGGCACGACGCTCAACGGCCTGCTCGCCCTCGTCCCACCCGCCGATCTCATGCTCGCCAAGCGCCGCGTACACGAAGAGGCCTTCGCTCGCGGCCTGACCTACGAGGACGACGACGGCGCCGCACGGGCGCTGCCGATCCTGCTGCGTCCCCGGATCCTGGGCGGCAATCAGCGGGCGTACCTGCATGAGTGCGCGCGGACCTTGGAGCGGGCCTACCTTCGCATCTTCCGCCTCTGGCACGAGCATACGGGCGTGCGGCGCATACTGCCCCTGATGCCACGCGAGGAACGCTGGATGCGTGACCTCGCGCGCCCCGACTCCCCCGACGAGGTCCTCTACGGCCGCTTCGACGCCTCGACGGACTTCGGCTCAGCCGACTGGGTCAAGAGCACGCAGTTCTTCGAGTTCAACCCCATCGGCTCGGGCGGGACCTACATCGCGCCGACGGTGGATGACATCATCCTCAAACACGTCGTCCCGCTCCTCAGACGGCACGCGCCGACCGTGCTCGTCGAGGTCAACGACGACCCCCGTCGGGTCCTCCTCGAGGTGCTCGCCGATCACGCCCGGGCGCTCCGCCTCAAACGCTTCAACATCGCGTTATGCCAATACAAAGACCTCGTCGGCGGCGTCACCGAGTTCCCCGCGAACACGGCCTACTTTCGCGAGCTCGGCATCAACTGCTTCCACGTCGATCCCCGAGAGCTTCGCGCCCGAGGCGACGAGCTGTACTACGGGGACCACGGCATCGACCTCGTGTATCGCGACCACGAGATCAACGACCTCGCCGCCAAAGAGGAGGCCGGCGACGACGTCTCCGGTTTGAAGCAGGCCATCCGTCTCGGGCGCTGCGTCTCCTCTCTGGCCGGAGAGTTCGATCACAAGAGCGCGTTTCAGATCTTCACCTCCCCGGAGTTCACCTCGTTCTTCAGCAGCGACGAGCGCCGGGTCTTTCATAAACACGTGCCCTGGACCCGCATCATCGCGGACACGCGCACGACGGACAGCGAGGGCCGCGAGGTCGAGCTGCTGGACTGGCTCCGTCGGAACCGCGAACGCTGCGTGCTCAAGCCCAATCGGGCCTATGGCGGCGAGGGCATCGAGATCGGCATCGACACCGACGCGGCGACCTGGGAGCGCAGCCTCGAGCGCGCCGTGTCCGAGCCCGATCTCTGGGTGGTGCAGGGCTACCGGCCGGTCGCCGAGAAGGACTTCCCGGTCATCGACGAGGAGGGCAACATGGGGCTCGCCGAGCACTTCACAGTCCTGGGATTGTTCTCGAGCACCCAGCGCCTCGGCATCCTCGGGAGAGCCTCACGGCGCAAGGTCGTCAACGTCGCCCAGAAGGGCGGCCTCGTCGCGGTGCTGCGCCTGCTCTGAGGCCGGCGCCCCTCGCCTCGTTGGTAGTGGTCTTCCTGCCAGAATTTCAAGGCCTCATAGGATCTTCGTGGGTCATCCAAGGCCCGGACGGCGGCTGAAGACGCGATCGGCGCGCGGTGGTTTCAGGCCTGGGCCGCCGCCTCGTGCCGAAGTGCAAACGCGCGACGCGCCGGCAGGCCAGCGGCCTCCAAACGGGGGACGATGACGCGCTCGACGGTGTCGTGGAAGAGCGCCCGTTGGGCCGAAGCGTCACACAGCCCGAGGGAGGCTCCGGAGGCCGCCGGACTTGAACCGAGCTGCAGGTTCTGGTGCTGGTGGACCTCCAGATGGGCGAACGCGACCTGAAGATAGTCGCCGAGCGAGGCGCGGGTCTTGGGATCCAACGTCGCGACGACCTGATCGAGGTACCGCCAGCCGAAGCGCGCATGGCCAATCTCGTCGGCGAGGATCCCGGACAAGAGCTCACGCAGCGGCCCTTCGGGCATCTCGAGTCGTTCCGCGCCGATGAGCGCGACGGCCACCGTCTCGGCGAGACAGCAGATGCTGAGTACGTTGCGGAGCACGGCCTCGTCGAGCGAGACGTCCTCGTGTTGAGGGAAGCTCTCGGGGGTGTCGGCCTCGTAGATCGCCTGCCCGCCGAGGGCCTCGAGGACCGCGCCGCAGAGCTCGCCGTGACGGCGCTCCTCATCGGCGAAGCCCCTGACCTCGGAGACGAGCTCGGGACTGGCCGAGGTCCGCTCGAGCTGAGCCGAGAGCCCCTCGAAGACGGACGCCGACTCGCGCTCATTGATCATGCGCCCGCGCCAAGTGAGCCGCGCGCTCTCGAGGAGATCGGGGCTGGCCCAAACATCGCCGAGCTGGAAGGCGAGCCCTCGCGCCGCTTCACGGAGGTCGACGCGGGTCTTCATGCGATCACCGTTCGAGGCATCGTCGGCGGGACGGGTGGGCCCCAGGCGAGGCAGGCCTGGGGGGGGCCGGCGTCGCCGTGGTCCTCCTGACAGCAGGCCTGCCAGTCCTCGAAGTCTCTGTCGGGCGGAGGGCAGCCGCCTGCGTCCGGGGCGTCCGGGGCGGATGCATCGGCGACGAGGGTCGCGGCCGCGTCGGGTCCCAGGTCTGCGGGCGAGGCATCGTCCGAGGGCGCAGCGTCGTCGTCCGCCAAGGAGGCGTCGGAGCCAACGAACGCGGCATCCGTGTCGTCGCCGGTCACCCGCTCGTCGGCCTCCACCGAGGGATCCATCTCGTCGTCCGGCTCGGGCATCGGCGCGTCCTGCACGCAGCCGACGAAAGCCAGCGTGGACGTGATCTGCCAGACCGACCTCAATGCGCGGCGATGAACTTCAGCTCTTTGCATAATCCCTCCTTGGTCCCTCGGCACCGAAAAGTCGGCGCTCTCGAGTCCCAAGAGTGGCGCCCGAACTACCGCTCGTAAATCAGGATGATCCGAAGTCAACCATTCGGTTTTGACGAACAATCATCACCGTAGCGGCAGTCGGCGAAGCGAAGTCGCGAGCAGTTGGAACTCAGGCGTCAGGCGATGTCCGCGCCGCCATATCAGCCGAAAGTAGTCGCTGTGTGGGGGCGTGCGTCGGTGCAATTCGGAGAGCGTCCCGGCTCGGAGATCGGCCTCGATGAAGTAGCGCGGCAAGACCGCCACCCCCGCGCCCGCGAGCAGCCGGAGTCGAACAGCGGCGATGGTCCCGACGAGCTCTCGGTCCGCGAACGCCCAGACCTCTTCGGCGGGCCGGGCGTCTTGGAAGTACCGGAACAGCGGTAGATCCGCGAGGGTATCCACGAGCACCGCCGTGCGCGCCTGCTCTGGTCGCAAGAGCGATCGGGCGAGGGCCTTGCACGTCACGAAGGCGTAGTGCTCCTCGTGCAGGAGCGCGTAGTCGAGATCGGCGCGCGTCAGCCGCGTGCTGGAGACGAGCGCGTCGAGCCGCCCCCTCTCCAGCTTCTCGATCAGGTCCGGGCCGTCGCCGAACTGCAGGTGGAGGGTGCGCTCTGGGCGATCGGCGCGGAGTTCGCCGAGGGCCGGGACCAGCCAACTCAAGCCGAGCTCGTAGCGAGTGCCGAGAGAGAGGTCAAACGGTGGGCGTGCATCCTCCCGGGCCACCGTGACGCAGCGGCGCGCGTTCTCCAGCGTCTCACGGGCCTGAGGCAGGAGCCGCTCACCCGCCGTCGTGATGCGGACGCTTCGGGTCGAGCGGTCGAAGAGGCGGACGTCCAACAGCTCCTCCAGTCGCCGGATGCGATCGCTGAAGGCGGCCGGGGACAAGCCGACACTCGCCGCGGCCACACGGAAACTGCCGTGCGCGGCGGCCGCTTCGAAGCACCTCAGGCTCTCTAGATCGGGCATCACCCGACCCTTGTGTAACGCCGCCCTCGACGGGTCAAGCTCGACGTCGACGACGGCCCTTGCGGACCTCCTTGGGAAGTGGCATCGCTCGGACCATGCTGACGTTCAACACCCCGATTCGGCACCTCATCTCGGTCCTCACACTGCTTCTAGGCACGGCGGCGAGCGCTCAAAGCGTGGACGTGCCTGTGCCGCCCGCCTGGCAGAGTTTCGTGCCCTGGGTCCTGTACGACGCCCCGGAGCGGAACTGCCCCTTCCTCGACGGCGATTTCTCCCAGCGTCGCTGCTTCTGGCCTGGACGGCTGGAGTTGTCGATCACGGAGACCGGGGGGCGCTTCGAGCAGAGCGTTGAGCTCTACGCGCCGAACCTCGTGCCGCTGCCCGGCGAGCCCCGCCAGTGGCCCACAGAGGTCCTCCTCGACGGCAAGCCGACGGCGATCATCGGGCGCGGCGACCGGCCCTACATCTTCGCGCCGGCGGGCACGCATCGCATCGTGGGCAAGCTCAGGTGGCTGAGGCTGCCGGACGTGCTGCGCGTCCCCGACGACACGGGACTCCTGGCGCTGACCGTCAACGGCGCGATCGTGCGGAGCCCTCATCGCGACGCCTTGGGTCGGGTCTGGCTTCAGGCCGCGCCCGCGGAGGCCCAGGGGCAAGATACGGTCGAGGTCGCAGTCTTCCGACGCATGGACGACGCCGTGCCGTTCCTCCTCGAGACGCGTCTGGACGTGCAGGTCTCGGGTCAGGGCCGCGAGCTCGTGATCGGGCCCATCCTGCCCGAGGGGTTTGTGGCGCACGGCTTCGATCCTGAAGTGCCCGCCCGCCTGGGCGCGGACGGAAAGCTGAGGGTCCAGGTTCAGCCCGGACGCTTCACCTTGGCGATCACGGCGCGTTTCGAAGGGCCGGTCGCTGCTCTTCGAGCGCCCGCGATGGTGCTCGGCAACGACGGTCAGCCGGCCGCCGTGGACGAGGTCTGGACCCTCTCCGCGCACCCCGATCTGCGCCAGATTGAGGTCACGGGGGTCGCCCAGGTGGACCCGTCCCAGACCCGCCTGCCGGAGGAGTGGAGGACCCTGCCGGCCTGGCTCGTGCGTCCGGAGGATACGGTGACCCTGGTCGAGCGGCGGCGCGGCGACGGAGCCCCTCCGCCCGATCGCCTTGGCCTGGAGCGTGACCTCTGGCTCGACGCCGAGGGCGGAGGCTTCACCCTGCGCGACGCGCTGAGCGGGGCGGTGGCGAACGCCTTGCGGCTGGAGATGCGCGCGCCGGTCTCGCTCGGGCGGGTCTCGGTGAGCGGGCAGGACGTGCTCATCACGAAGGGCGAAGGGGGCACAAGCGCGGGTGTGGAGCTTCGGGAGGGTCAGCTCGACCTCTCCGCCGACAGCCGCCTGGAGGGGACCGCAGCCGGCTCGGGTCTCAAGCGGCGACTGCCCGCCGTAGGTTGGGAGCACGACTTCGAAGGCGTAGGCGCCACACTGCATCTGCCGCCCGGCTGGACCCTCTTCGATGCGAGCGGGGCCGACGACGTGCAGGGGACCTGGCTTCGGAGATGGAGTCTGCTGGACCTCTTCCTCCTGCTCATCTCGGTGCTCGCGATCACGCGCCTCAATGGCCGTGTCTGGGGGGCGCTGTCGCTTGTGGCGCTCGGTCTCTCGTTTCCTGAGCCCGACGCCCCGCACAGCCTCTGGCTCTGGGTGCTCGCCGGGCAGGCGCTCGTTCATGTCCTGCCCGAGGGTCGACCCGCGAAGATTGCGCGGGTCTACTTCCTGGGCTCGGTGCTCGTGCTCTTGGGCGTCACCTTGCCCTTCCTGGTGCAGCAGCTTCGGACGGCGCAATACCCGGTGCTCGAGCGTTCCTATATGCAGCTCGGCGAGGGCCACGGGAACGTCGTGGGCGACCTGAACGAATCCGGCTATCGAGAAGATATGGTGCCGCTTCCGGGGCGGCCGATGAAGGCGAATCGAGAAGAGGCGACGATCCTCTCGATGGACAAGCCCGGGGCCCCCGCCCCCGCCTTCGAGGCGTCCGCGCAGGATGAGGGCAAGGCCGAGGTTCAACAGCAGGATGGCCTGACGATGGCGAAGTCCGACTACAGCGTGCTGTCTCGTTCAGCGCCGCAGAGCCCTCCACTCGGGCCTTCGAAGGCACAGCGCCTCAAGCTCGAGGTCGATCCGCAGGCCGCCGTGCAGACCGGCCCGGGGCTGCCCCGCTGGTCCTGGAACCGGCACTCCATCCAGTGGAGCGGCCCGGTCCAGCGTGACCAGTCGCTCGACCTTGTCCTCCTCTCGCCGGCCATCAACCTCGTCCTCGGCGTGGCCCGCGTGGCGCTGCTCGCGCTGCTCCTGCTCTGCGTCCTCGGATCGCTGAGGCGCGGCACCAAGGCCTCGCCTGCAGCGCCCTTGTCCGGCACACCAGCCCCTTCGGGCGACCCGCCAGCGCCTTCGAGCGACGCGCCGGCAGAGCCGACCACCCGCGGGCCCTCGATCCTCGAGAGAGTCCGACTCCAAAAGTGGTCAACCATGTTGACGATCATCGCCCTCTCCCTGCCCACCTTCCACAGCGCCCCCGCATCAGCCGAAGAGGTTGAGTCCCCCGAGTCGGCTGACCTCGCCCTGCTCCGTGAGCGCCTCCTCGCCCCTCCGGCCTGCGCGCCTCATTGTGCGGACATCGAGTCGCTCCGAGTCGTCACTCGTGCCGGCCGCCTCGAGCTCGAACTCGACGTGGGGGCCCTCGCCGAGACCGCGATTCGCCTGCCCGGCGGCCCGACGAGCTTCACCGCGGACCACGCCTCGATCGATGGTCGCCCCGCCTTGCTCGCTCGCGAGGGCGAGACGTATTGGGCGCGGGTGCCCGTGGGCCGGCATCGAATCCGTCTGGAGGGCAGCCTCCCGGCGCGGGGCACCGTCGAAGTGCCGCTCCCTCAGCGCCCGCGCCACGTCGAGGCCCAGACCCCAGGCTACACCCTCGTCGGCCTGGACGAGCACGGCCTGCCCCAGGATACGCTCCAGCTCGTGCGTTCGGTGGCCGTTGACCGGGAGCCAGGCGCGCCCGTCGGGGCAGGGGACGACCCGATCCCTCTCCCGGCCTTTGCCCGCGTGGAGCGCACCGTGACGCTTGGCCTGCAGTGGACCGCCGAGACCCGCGTCGTCCGCGCCTCGCCCTCGGGCGCCGCCCTCGTCCTGCAGGTCCCGCTCCTGCCCGGGGAGTCCGTGACGACCGCCAACGTGGAGGTCAAAGAAGGCCGCGCACAGGTGAGCCTGGGGCCGTCGGCGAACGAGGTGACCTGGACCTCGGTCCTCGCGCGCGCGGAGACCTTGAGGTTCGAGGCCGCGAAGGGCCAGGCCTTCACCGAGGTCTGGCGCGTGCTCGCTGGGCCCATCTGGCACACCGAACCCGAAGGCATCGCCGTCGTGCGGGGTCAGAACGAGACGGGGGAGGTTCAGCCGGAGTGGCGGCCGTGGCCGGGTGAGGTGCTCGCGCTCAAGGTGCGCCGCCCGCCGCCGCACGATGGCCGCACCTTGACCATCGACCGGGCGCAGCTCTCCGTGACACCGGGGCATCGCGCCACCGACCACGAGCTCCAGCTCTCCTTGCGCTCGAGCCGTGGGGGGCCCTTCGGCTTCAACCTGCCGCCGGGTGCCCATGTGCAGAAGGTCATGCTCGACGGTCGCTCGCAGCCGGTCACCGCCGACGCGGCGAGCATCGACGTCTCGCTCGCTCCTCGCGCGCAAGTCTTGACCGTGACCTGGCAGAGCGAGGCGCCGCTCAGCCTCGTGACCCATACGCCGACCCTCGATCTCGGCGGGCCGGCGGTGAACCTCGACGTCGTCGTGAACGTGCCCGCCGATCGCTGGCTGCTCTTCGCCGGTGGCGTAAAGTACGGGCCGGCGATTCTCTTTTGGAGCCAGCTCGTCATGCTGATCCTCGTCGCCTTCGCCCTGAGCCGGTCGACCCTGACGCCCCTGCGGATGGGCGCGTGGCTCGGCTTGAGCATAGGCATCGCTCAGACCGAGCTGTTCAGCGCGCTCGTCCCGGTCGCCTGCCTCTTCGCCCTGGGGCTGCGCGCCCGTCGTGCCCCCGCGGGGCGGTGGCTCTTCAACCTGCAGCAGCTCGCGCTCGTGGGCCTGACGCTCTTTGCCGTGGGCGTCCTGCTCGCGTCTATACAACACGGGCTGCTGGGCCTGCCGGACATGCAGGTGAGCGGCAACGGCTCCTACGGTCAGCTCCTCCGCTTCTTCGCCGATCGGACGGAGCGGGCGATCCCGACGGCCTACTTCGTCTCGGTGCCCGTGCTCGTCTACCGGCTGCTCATGCTGGTCTGGGCGCTATGGCTGGCGAGCGCGGTCCTGCAGTGGGCGCGCTGGGGCTTTCTCGCGTTCACGACGGGCGGAATGTGGAGGGGGTCGTCGGCGCCCGCGCCCGTGCCCAAGGACGAGGGCTGAGGGAGCGAGACGGGGCGCCGCAGGATCAATGGGCGGCATCGCCGATGACCACATCGGTGGTGGTCAAGGCTGTCGGGTTTCGGGCGGAGCGAGACACTCCGAGATCTTCTTGTATGAACCCGGCCGGCAGGGCCGCGGCTTCTTGGGGCGGGCCGACGAGGGCCAGCACCCAAGCCAAACCAATGAACGGAGAGAGAGATGGGAATCGAGTGCCCATGTGCCCGCCTCCAGGTGAACCTCATGCCCAGTTCGAACCTAGCGACTCACTTCAAATTTTGACAACGCCAGAGACGACAGAGGCGCGCAGGCCTCGCTCGGGCCACGCTTCGACGATGCTTGGCGTGTCGTGCCGCTGAGGTCAGTCGACCGCGTCGCCGACGACCGCATCGGTGGCAGCCATGGTGGCGTCGCCGACGACCGCATCGGTGGCAGCCATGGCGGCGTCGCCGACGACCGCATCGGTGGCGACCAAGGCTGCGTCCGGTCCGTCGCTTTCCGCGCCGCCTGAACCACCCGCCACGGCCGTGTCGCCGCCTGCGCCGCCCGCCGCATCCACCTGCTCGCCTCCAAACGGCGGCCCCCCGCTGGCCCCGCCCGTGCGCGCGTCGAGCTCACCGGTGCGGCCGGTTTCGTCGCACGCGCTCACGACCGAGAAGAGAGACGCGAAGAAAACCGTGCTCATCCGAAACGCCATAACGTCAACCCCACTTCCGAAATCTGATCACCGGGGCGAGGCCAGCCCCTCGAACGCCTGCTTGCGCTCGCACGCTTCACGCTCACCGGAGTCGCAGGCTTGGGCGTAGAGCGCGTGGGCTTTGACCTCAAGTTCGCGGGCACGCCCAAGATCGACTTCGACCCCGCCGCCCCCGCCGCCCAAATAGACGGAGCGCGCGTTCTGGCAGCCGTCGCCGTCGCCCCCGTCGCAGGCTCGGAGGAAGAGGCCGGCCGCCTTGGTGGCGTCTCTGGGTCCGCCACGACCTTCGAGCATCATCACGCCGAGGTTCGTGCAGGCCTTTGCGACCGCACCGAGGCAGGCGCGCTCGTGCAGGACGGCCGCGTAAGACTCGTTGACCGGCACCCCCGCGCCGTCCTCGTACATCGTGCCGAGCGTATCGCAGGCGGCGAAGGTCTCGTTCTGACAGGCGCCGCCGAGCATGGCGCTGAGGCTGAGGCAGGCTTGTTTGGTGCCCCGCTCGCAGCGCTCGGCCCAGAAGTTGGCGTCGCGGCCCGGGTGCGCCGTGAGGCTGGGCAAGGTCGCGGCGAACACGAGCGCGTAGACCCCGACGCTGGCGTACCTCACCCGCGGCACGTTGAGGTCGAAGCCGAAGCGCTCGGTGTCGATGAAGCGACCGAGCCGGTCGATGAGCGGCACGAGGAGGTTGAGCACCGGCACCTGCAGCAGCTTGTCGAAGTAAGTCAGGTTGACGACTGCGTGCGCCCCGATGGCCGGTCGACCGAGCGTCTGAAGCCACTTGAACTCCAGAACGACGGCCGCACCATAAAGAAAACCGAAGATGAGCTTGCCCGCGGTCGACGAAGGCGAGGTCGCGGGATCGGTGAAGAGGAACGTGAGGCCCAGGAAGACCGCGATGGGGATGGCGGTGTCGACGAAGACGTATAGGCCCGTCTCGTTGAAGTGCATCGCGCCGAAGAGCAGGCAGGCGACGAAGGCCGAGAGGCTCATGAGGACGACCGGGAACGCCATTTGGACGAGCAGCCCGAGCCCGAAGATCCAGACGAAGATGTGGTCCGGGCGGGCGAGTGTAGTGGCGATCTCCTCGGCCCAGGTTAGGTGCGCCGACTGCGTGGGGATGAGGATCAGGGCCGCCACCGCGAGCGCGAAGCCCGAGGGGTTGAAGATGTGGCGGCGCACGCCGTCGCGGTTCCACTGGAGGAGGTCTTTGCTCAGGAACGCGAGCGCCAGCATGGGCAGTTGCCAGAAGTAGACCTCGTCTTTGAACCAGATGAAGAGGTTGGTGCTCAGGACGATGGGGATGTGACCGAAGCCGGCGAAGAACTTGCCGTGGCGGTGCCAGGTCAGGGCCATGTCGAAGAGATAAGCGAAGCAGATCTGGGCGAGGAGCAGGGGCACATAGTCGTAGACGTGGCGCCACTCCCAGCCCCAGTAGGCGTAGATCATGGCGTGGCAGAACATCTGAATGTAGTGAGGCTTCTTGACGTTCTTCAGGACGCTCAGGGGGCGGCCGCTCTTGTGCAAATAGAGGTGCCAGGCGGCGAGCAGCCCCCCGGCCCCGACCACGCTGCCGAGGACGACGGGGTGGCCATGAACCCGAGGCAGGACGCAGAGCCCGAACATCAAGGCGAAGAGGCCGAGGCTCAGCCGATGGGCGAACTTGGAGGACAGAGGCTCGTCGGGTCTG
>SHZC01000140.1 GCA_009692505.1 Myxococcales bacterium | reverse complement strand
GAGCCCTGAACCTCGCCGGCTTCGTTTGGCTGCCGGTCGTCACGGACCTTCCGCCCAGAGGGGAGCCCGTGATAAACGCCCGAGCGCTTTACGGTTCCAGACGAGACCCAAGGGGAGTTGAAAATGTCCACCGTCGCCACGCCCAGCGAGCTCCAAGACCCGCTCTACGATCGCCAGATCACGCTGCCCCAGCTGGTCGAGCTTTGGGAGTCCTACCCCGTCAAGCCGGGCACGGTCGTCCAGGTGACCCTCACCTCCGTCGACGCCTCCGAGGTCGGTTTCAACGTCGGCGAGCTCAGCGGCCTCATCGCCGCTTCCGAGTTCGCCGCCTCCCCCAAGGCTGTGGGCGACAGCGTCGACGTGCTCGTCGAGCAGATCGTCGGCTCGACCTTGCGCGCGTCCTACGCCAAGGCGCAGGCGCTCTCCCTCTTCGATCAGATTGAGTTGGCGGCCCGTTCGGACGCGACTGTGCAGGGGACCGTGACGGCCCGCGTGCAAGGCGGCGTCTCGGTGGACATCGGCTTGAAGGCCTTCCTGCCCGAGCGTAAGCCGACGATCGCCCTCGGCGAGACCACCCGCTTCTGGGTTCGGGGCTGGGACGATCGTAAGGACCTCTTCGTCCTCGCGCGTGAGCCCCGGTCGTCGCGTGAGTCCCGGGCCGCAACGAGCCCAGCCCGTGAGGTCGACGGCGTCGAGCACCCGGCCACGGCGCCGAGAGAGCTGCCGGAGGTCGGCGCGGTCTTGACGGGTCGCGTCGCGCGCCTCTCGGACTTCGGCGCGTTTGTCGACCTGCCTGGTGGCGCGACGGGGCTGCTTCACATCAAGGACATGAGCCACGCGCGAGTGCTCGTGCCCAGCGACGTCGTCGAAATCGGCGACCAGATTCAGGTCAAGGTGCTCGAGGTCAAGGCCGGAGATACGCCCCGGGGCGACAAGATCCGACTCAGCCTCAAGGCGCTCGAGGGCGAGCCTTGGGCCCTTGCCATGGGCAGTTTTGCGATTGGCCAGCGCGTGAGCGGCAAGGTCGTGGGCTTCGCCGAGTTCGGGGCCTTCGTCGAGCTGAAGCCGGGCATCGAGGCCATGGTCCACGTCTCGGAGATCACTTGGGACGGCGCTCCGAAGCACCCCAAAGACGCGCTCGCGCTGGAGCAGCTCGTCGAAGGCGAGATCATCCACCTCGACGCGGAGAAGCGGCAGATCAAGCTCTCGATAAAGAAGCTGGCGCCGAGCCCTTGGGCCACGCTGCGTGACCGCTTCCCCGTAGGCACGCGAGTCATGGGCACAATCAAGAAGCTCGCCGACTTCGGCCTCTTCGTCTCGCTCGACCCGGCGACTGACCTCCAGGGCCTCGTCCACGTCAACGACGTGAGCTGGGACCCGCGCAGCTTGAAGAGGGACGACTTCAAGGTCGGCACGGAGATTGAGGTCGTCGTCCTGGCGATTGAAGAAGATCGAGGTCGGTGCAGCCTCGGCATCAAGCAGCTGATGCCCGAGCCCGTGCGTGTCTCGCTTTCGAGCTTCGTCGTGGGCCAGACGCTTGAGGTCGTCATCGCGAGGATCAAAGACTTCGGCGCGTTCGCCGAGCTGGCGCCTGGTCTTGACGGACTCCTTCACGCGAACCAGATGGGCTTGGAAGAGGGGCAGAAGCCCTCGAGCGTCTTGAGCGTCGGCGATCGCGTCACGGTCACGATCGCCTCGGTGGATCCGGAGACGCGGCGAGTCGGATTGGCCCTGATTCCCAAGACCTGAGGGCCGCAGTCTTTCCGAGAGGGCGCCTCCTTCAGTAGGGTGGGCGAGTCCGTTTAGACCGTAGGAGTGGGCCATGACGAGCGTGCTCTTGATGGGCCCTGTTGCGCCGGCTTGGGTGGCCGCGTTGAAGGCACTGGGCCTCGACTGCGAGGGCCGACCCGAGATCAAGTTTCCGCTGCCGGGCGGGAGTGAAGAGCGCCTGCAGGTCTTCTGCTTCGGGTCTTGGCCCTTGTCGAGCCGGGAGCTTGAGGCGCTCGCAGCCTCGGCCCCGTCGTCGACCCCAAACCTCGCGCTGCTGCCGGCCGGCTTCAACTGGCCATCGGAGGTGCCCGAAGGCCTGCATCAGATCCTCGTGGGCGATCCTCGGCGCGACGCGGAGTTCGTCTATCGCTCGATTCGGCAGGCACAGGACGTCGTCGCGCTGCGAAGGGCCCTGGCCCAAGCGGGTGAGTTGAACGCCGCCCTGGATCAGGCGGCGAAGCACCGCGAGGCCTTCTTCGAGATGTCCCTGGACATGTTGTGCATCGCCGACTTCCAAGGCTACTTCCAGCAGCTCAACCCGGCCTGGCTGAGCCTGGGCTATACCCTCGATGAGCTGCGCGCTCAGCCGTTCCTGGCGTTTGTCCACCCCGATGACGTCGCTCCGACACTCGAGATCATGGGCCAGCTGACCACCAGCGAATACTCGACGATCTCATTTGAGAACCGCTACCGATGTAAAGACGGAAGCTATCGTTGGCTGCTGTGGAGCTCGCGGACGAGCCACGGCGCCGCGCGAACGGAGGACCGCCTGTACTTCGCCGTGGCCCGGGACATCACACAGCGGAAGGAACGCGAAGAGGCCCTTCGAACCCAGACCCTCGCTCTCGCCCGGTCAAACGCCGATTTGCAGCAGTTCGCGACAATCGCCTCCCACGACCTCAAGGAGCCGCTGCGGACGGTCAGCAGCTACGTCGCGCTGCTGGAGAAACGATACAAGGGGCGCCTCGATCCCGAGGCCGATAGGTATATCCACTTCGCGGTCGACGGCGCGCAGCGAATGAACGCGCTCATCTCGGACCTCCTGACGTTCTCGCGAGTGTCGTCCTCGGCCTTGGCCATGCGCCCCGTCGACCTCAATTTGGTGCTCGAGAGAGTCCTTCGCGACCTCGGACCCTCGGTCAGGCAGACGCAGGGTGAGGTCATCCATGGCGTGCTGCCGATGGCCGCCGGTGACGCGGTCCAGCTCGGCCAGGTCTTTTTGAACCTTATCGGCAACGCCTTGAAGTTCACGCGGAAGGGCGTGCCCCCGAAGGTCGAGATCAGCGCCGAACGGAGCGGTCCTTTCTGGCGGCTCAGCGTGAGGGATCGCGGGATTGGCATCGACGCCGATCACTTCGATCGGATCTTCGAGATCTTCCAGCGCCTCCACGGACGGACCGACCACCCGGGCACCGGCATCGGCTTGGCGGTCGTCAAGCGGGTTGTCGAACGCCATGGCGGCCAAGTCTGGGCGGAGTCCGTCGTCGGAGAGTCGACCACGTTCTTTCTCACGCTGCTCGCCGTCGAAGGGGAGGGCACCGCATGAACGCCCTGAGACCGCTTAGCAGCGTGCACATCCTGCTCGACTTGCATCTGCCGAGGGTCGACGGCTTCGAGATCCTGCGTCGCTTGGCCGCGAGTAGCGAACTGCTACGTGGCCAAGCCCGTTGAGCTCGAGAACTTCCTGGCCGCCATTCGGTCCATCGTCAACTTCTGGTTCGGGATCGTTCGCCTGCCCTCATAAGAGGTGCAGACGCTCCCGCCTTCGTCCGAAGTCCCCGACCGGCCCGTCGAAGCGACCGGGCAGGGGCTGACCGCAGTCGAGGCAGCGTCCGGCCTCGTCGAGGGCATAAGACAGGATCTGATAACGGTCGCGTTCAATGACCTTTTTCTGGCCGCGGCGCAGCGTGCTGGGGGGCGTCCTGTGCACGTCCAGCATGCGGTAGTCTGGGTGGAACGCCGTGAAGTGCAGCGGCACGTCCGGGCCCAGGTGCTCGTACATCCACGCGCACTGGGCCTCGAGCACGGCCTCGTCGTCGTTCTGGCCGGGGATGAGCAGCGTGGTGACCTCGAGCCAGACCTGGGTCTCTTGGGCCAGGTACACGAGCGTATCGAGGACGGGTTGCAGATGTCCCGCGCAGACCCGGTGGTAGAAGTCCTCGGTGAAGCCCTTGAGATCGACGTTGGCCGCGTCCATTCAGGCGAGGAGCACGCGGCGCGGCTCGTCGTGAATAGAGCCGGTCGTGACGGCCACCGGGCGCGCGCGAGGGCGAGCAGCCCGTTGATCGCGGCGGCGCCACAGGCGTCGGAGCCCGTGAGCGGGGTGTCGTCGAGGGCGACGATTCGCGCGGCCGTCCGGGCGTCTCGACGCTTCGCCTCCTCGTCGTCGTGAAAGTGCGACAGATCGGAGCTGATGACGAAGATCGTCTCGTCGCCGCCGCACAGCTCCTGGACGGCCCTCGAGACGACCTCGGGTTCCGCGTCGCAGACGAGCAGAGGGACGAGCGTCGGGCGGTCCGCCTCCTGATACGGATCACCGGAGTGGCTGAAGACGGTCGCGAGGAAGGGGAGTTGGACCTCCAGCGCGTGCTCGCGGGCGCGAGCGCCGGGGCGTGGGCTCTCGAGCGCTCCGTGCGTCTCTGGCGCGCCGTCCACTTCGAAGGGGCCGAAGGTGGAGTCGAAGGCCTCGACGCCTGCTCCGGCGACGCCCTGCAGGTAGACGTGGTGGGAAGGCCCAAGCAAGACGACCCGCGTCAGGCAGGCCCGTCACATTGCCCAAGCTGGCATAAGCCGTCGCCGCGACGGCCCCCGAGTACCGCAGCCCGGCGTGGGGCACGATGAGCGCCTTGGGCCGCCGCCGCGAGAGGCAGGGGTTCAAGCTCAGAAGACGCCGGCGACCCTCGTCGAATTACTGATCGACGAGCACCGCCGTCTCGCATGTACCGGCAGGAAGAAACGTCCCAGAGAGTACGGAGGGCCGCGTCGTCATACCCTCACTGTGACCACCGGAGCCGCGCCCGCGACTCGAATCCTCGCCGCCCGCCGCAGACCCCTACCATCGGCCGCCGCGCGTGAGCCTGAACACGAGCCGCACGAGCATCCACGAGGCGACCGTCCAGGTCACGACCGTGATGCCGGGCGCGCCGAAGAGGGTGAGGCGCGCGTCCTGTCGGCAAAGCGTGCCGACGAGGAGCAGGGTGCACGCCACGGCCGCGAGGACCCCGCGATTCAGCCGTCGGTCACGGGCCTCCTCGAGCCGCTCGATGCCCTTTTGCTCCACGCTGACCGCGATGCGGCCGTCCTCGATCTGCTGGAGGAACTCGCCGGCCTTGACGGGGAAGATTCGACCGAGCCGACCAAAGGCGGTGAGCGCGTCGGCGGCGGACTTCATGACCCGCTCGGGGCTGTAGCGCTGGGCCACGAGCTGCTCGACGTAGGGTCGGCACTCGCTGACGAGATCGAGGTTGGGCGAGAGGGTCTTGCCGATGCCCTCGACCGTCATGATCGCCTTGAAGAACATCGTGTAGTCGGGCGGGACGCGGACGTCGTGGCGAATAGCGCCTTCGACGAGGTCACGCAGCAGCGCGCCGAAGTCAATCTCGGCCAGCGTCCGGGACACGAAGTACTTCTCGCAGAGCTCGACGCAGTCGGCCTCCCACTGGGCGTACTGAATCTTGCCGGTGCGAACGCTGATGCCATAGAGGGCACGCGCCACGCCTTCGTAGTCGTGGGTGACGACGGCCAAGAGCAGCTCGGCCATCGCGTCTTTCATGGCCGGGCTCATGCGCCCGACGAGCCCGAAGTCGATGAGGCCCAAGCGGCCGTCGGGCAGGATGAAGATGTTCCCCGGGTGCAGATCCCCGTGGAAGAAGCCGTCCTCGAAGGCCATCTTGAACAGCGCGCGCACCAGCTCGCGGGCGGCCCGGTCGCCGTCGTGCCCGGACTCCTCAGCCTGCGTGATCTTGACGCCGCGCAGGCGCTCCATGACCAGGACCCGGTCCGAGGAGAGGTCGCGGTAGACGCGGGGGATGTGGATCGAAGGCCAGCTGCTGAAGTTGCGATCGAAGCGGTCGAGGTTGTTGGCCTCGAAGTTGAAGTCAAGCTCCTTGATGATCGCCTTCTCGAACTCGTGTGTGATGGCCACCGGGTCAAAGGCCTTGGCCTCGGGCACCGTCTCGTCGAGCTGCTTGGCGACGAAATAGAGGATGTTGAGATCGCTCTCGATGGTCGTGCGGATGCCGGGCCGCTGGACCTTGACGACGACCTCCTCGCCGGTCTTGAGCCTCGCCGTGTGGACCTGAGCGATGCTGGCGGAGGCAAGCGGCTTCTCGCTGAAGTCGTCGAAGACGTCGTCGAGCTTCAGGCCCGAGCGGCCGAGGCTCTCGTCGATGACGGCGCGGGCCTCCTCGTAGGTGATCGGGGAGACCTGGTCCTGGAGCCGCGCGAACTCCACGCACAGCGCCTGGGGGATGAGATCGGGCCTCGTCGACAGGATCTGGCCGAGCTTAACGAATGTGGGCCCGAGGTCCTGGAGCGCCTGCGACAGCCGCTCGTGGATTGTGCGCTTCTCAAGGCCGACGGGGCGCCGCTCCACAAGCAGCTTAAGGATGAACTTGTCCTGGAGATCCCAGGCCTCGACGACGTGACCGAAGCCCTGGCGCACGAGGACGGAGACGATCCGCTCGAAGCGCGCGAAGTCCTTTATGGCCGTTCGGGCGGCCTTCAGGTGGGTATAGACGGCGCGCACGGTGGACATAGCGGCCACGGAGCATATCAAACCTTGTGGCGCGTGCTTCGTTTTGGCTAAGGTGCGCCGCTTTTCTCGGCCCACCCCGGCCCCAACAGGAGTCTCCTCAATGACACAGCGCTTCTTGCCCGCCTTGCTGCTGACCACTTTCTTCTCGACCGCCTGCACAGATAAGGTGCGTGAGTCGGGCGTCGCTGATGCCACCGTCCAGCCGCCCGCCGTGGGTCGGGATATGTATATGGGCGGCGACAGACGCGATGAACCGCCGGTGGGTGGACAGAACGCCGGGGGCGCTGAGCCGCCGCCCGGGGGCCAGAACGTGGGGGGCGACGAGCCCCCTCCGGGTGGGCAGGGCGGCGTCGAGCCCCCGCTCGGTGGTCAGAACGAGGGCGGGGTCGAGCCCCCGCTCGGTGGTCAAAACGCGGGCGGCGCTGGCGGACAGAGCGGAGATCCCTGCGCCGACGTGGGCTGTCCCTTCGGCGAGGTCTGCGATCCGTCGAACGGCGTCTGCGTCCCCGACGCGGCAAACGACGGCATCGGCCGCGGCTGCGATAGCCCCCAGGGCTGCCCCGAGGGCCAATGCATCACCGAGGAGGAGTCCGGCGGCGCGCTGCCGGGCGGCCTCTGCGCCGTGGAGTGTTTCGGCGACGAGGACTGCGCGGGGGGGCTGTGTCACCCCTCGGCCCAGATCTGCCTCGCGCGCTGCGAGATTGGCGACGCCTGCCGCGGCGGATGGACGTGCTACGAGATCCCCGACGCCGGCTTCGGTGTCTGCGTGCCCGACTGTAACGACGCGGGCTGTGACATCGGTCAGGTCTGCGACGCGGGCACGGGCCTCTGCGAAGACGAAGGCGGCCTCGGCTGCGTGAGTGACGATGAGTGCGGTTTCAACGAGCTCTGCGACGTCGGCACCGGCCGATGCCTGCCCGGTGATCCCGCCGAGTGCTTCGGCGACTTCGACTGCGGCCCCGGCGAGCTCTGTGACGCGATCACGGGGCGCTGTACGCCGGTCGGCGGTGGCTGCATCGACGATGCGGACTGCGGGCGGTTCGAGTTCTGCAATGCCGGGACCGGGGTCTGCGAGGCCGCGCCCGTTGGCTGCGCGAGCGACGACGACTGCGACATAGGCGAGCTGTGCAACCCGGCCTCCCTCGCCTGTGAGCCCGAGCGCGTTGGTTGCGAAGAGGACTTCGACTGCCCCTTCTTCGAGCGCTGTGACCAGGCTCAGGGTCTCTGCGTGCCCGAAGGCCTCGGCTGCGTCGACGACGCCGACTGTCTGGAGGCCGAGGCCTGCGATATCGACTTCGGCGTCTGCCTCCCGGCGGCCGAGTGCAACAACGACTTCGACTGCCCGATCGGGGCCGTCTGCGATGCCGTCACCAACCTCTGCGTGCCCGACCAGAACGACTGCCGCGTCTCGGGGTGTCCGGACGGGCAGGCCTGCAATGAGCGCACGGGCCTCTGTGAGCCGGGGGCCGGGGGCGGCGGCGCAAAGGGCGACGCCTGCGCGGGTCCGGACGACTGCGGCTTCGGCCTCATCTGCGTGGGCTTCGGCCCGGACGTCGCGTTATGCTTGGGGGCCTGCGACTCGACGCAGATCATCAACGGCTGCGCGCCTCGGGAGATCTGCCTCCCGTTCGACAACGCCGTGCCCGAGGACGCCGCCTGTCTGCCGGGCGACGACTGCTCGCCGGCGAACGCCGAGGCCATCTGTGGCGCGCCCGCCTACTGTGTCAGCGCGGCGCCGGCCTCATTCTGCGCCACGGCCGGGGACGTGCCCGTCGGGGGCGACTGCTCTCCCGCCGACGATCTCGACTGCGCGGTCGGGTTGGTCTGCGAGTTCGGCACCTGCCACGCCCCCTGCGGTCGAGCCGGCGCCTGCCCCCGCGGCCAGTCCTGCATCGACTACACGGCCCGTCTGGACGGCGTCGCCTATGCGTTCTGCCACGCCGAGTGCGACGTCTTCGCCCAGGTCGGGTGCGGCGCGGCCGAGACGTGTGTACCGGCGACCGTCGACGATCGGGGACTGGTCGTCGGAGCCTGCGCGGGTGTGCCGGACGGTCTGCTGGTGCATGGCGTGGCCTGCGTCGAAGATGACCAGACCTACTTCGGGTCGTGCACTGGCGGGCACTACTGCGCGCCCCTCGAGGAGGGTGGAAATGCGGAGTGCATCGGCCTGTGTGACGTGGACAGCAGCGCCAACTGCGGCGGCCCGTCGACCTGCGTCACGGGCATCTTCGGCGGCGAGTTCTCTGACCTCGGGCTCTGCCTCGGGGAGTGTGATCCGTTTGCGGCCGCCGGCTGCGGCCGGGGAGAGAGCTGCACGTTTAGCGGGCGGATCGGCGTGGGCGACGCGGGTCAGCCGGTCGGCTTCTGCGCCCCGGGTGACCGCAGCGCGGCGGTCGGAGAGCCCTGCATCGTCGACGACGTCTCGGGCGGGAGCGACTGCGCCGTGGGGGCCTTGTGCACGTCCATAGAGGCCGGTGACGAACCGGTCTGCGTCGCGCTCTGCGATACGGCACCCGGCAGCGTTGAGACCTGTGGTCCGGCCTTTGAGTGCACCGTGGGCGTCTTTGGCAGCGATGATCTCGGCCTCGGCGGCAATCAGCGCTTTGGCGTCTGCACCGCCCAATGATCGGCCGCTTCTTCGCTCACATGTTTGGACCGTCGCCCTCGGCGATCGGGCGCCAGATGCTCCGGCTCGCAGATGATCAGTCGGCCGAGGTCTTAGCCCCCCTGTCGAAGCTGCACCCCACGAAGCACGTCGAGGCGATTCAGTACACGCTGCGCCTGCTTCAGCTCGATGACCGGCACGCGGAGACGCGCCCCTTCCTCGACCGCATCTCCCAGCTCGATCCCCTCGCCGCGCTCCTGCCCTGCTTCGAGCACGCGCAGGTCCGCAAGGATCCGGCCTTCGGCATCAAGGCGGCGCAGCGGGCCTTGGACATTCATGCGAAGAACCTCACGGCGCGTATGATCATGGCCCGACTGAAGCTCGAGGCGGGCCGAGCCAAAGAGGTCATCGAGGACACGGCGCACATCACGCCGAGTGACTCTGAGCTCTGCCTCCTGCGCGCTCAGGCGCTCGCCGGGGTCGGGCGAGTCGGCGAGGGTCGCAAGCTCGCCGAGGCCGTACTGGAGCTCCAGCAGCGGCGTCTCGTCGACTTCCCCGATCCCCAGTCCCACGCCGAGGCGCAGGCTCTCGTCAACGAGGCCGAGGGCATCGTCGCTGCGTTGTCTTCTCGCCGCTGATCGCTGGGGTGGCCGGGTTCGTTGACGGTCGTCCCGAGTTGCACGACGATGCCGTCCATGAGCCAGCCCCCCATCAAAGGCATCATCCTGGCCGGTGGTTTGGGCTCGCGCCTCCACCCGCTCACCAAGATCACCAACAAACATCTGCTGCCGGTCTTCGACCAGCCGATGATTCACTATCCCATCAAGACGTTGGTGAACGCGGGGATCAAAGACATCCTCATCGTCACCGGGGGCAACCACGCCGGGGACTTCCTTCGGCTCCTCGGCAACGGCAACGAGTTCGGGCTGAAGCACATCAACTACACCTATCAAGAAGGTGAAGGCGGCATCGCCGACGCGCTCCGCCTGGCCGAGCACTTCTGTGACGGGGACCCCATGTGCGTCGTGCTCGGGGACAACATCATCCAGAACAATATCCGGGCCGCCGCCGAGGCCTACCGGCAGAAGGGTTCGGGGGCACGAATTCTCCTCTCTCGCGTGCCCGATCCCGAGCGATTCGGGGTCGCGCGTTTCGCCGCCGACGACGGCCCGCCGGGTGCCCTCCGCAAGATCGTGGAGCTCATCGAGAAGCCCGAAAATCCGCCCTCGGACTGCGCGGTCATCGGGGTCTACTTCTTCGACTCCTGGGTCTTCGACATCATCCGCACGCTCAAGCCCTCCAAGCGCAACGAGCTGGAGATCACCGAGGTCAACAACGCCTACCTCCGCGCCGGGCTCCTCGAACACTCCATGCTCGACGGCTGGTGGACCGATGCCGGCACGTTCGACAGCTTGCTGCGGGCCAGCAATCTCGTGAAGAGCGACGGCGCGAACAACTTGTGAGACACGTCCTCGTCACCGGGGGCTGCGGGTTTATCGGCAGCGCGTTCTTGCGTCGCTACGTCCCGGCCCACCCCGAGGTCCACTTCACGAACCTCGATGCGTTGACCTACGCGGGCGACCCCGCAAACGTCGAGAGCGTCGCCGGGTGCCCGAATTACAGCTTCGTGCACGGCGATGTCCGCGACCGGACGCTTGTCAACCAACTCGTCAAGCAGATTGACGGTCTCGTCCACTTCGCCGCCGAGAGTCACGTCGATCGGTCCATCGTCGACTCGAGCGACTTCGTGACGACCAATATCTGCGGCACCCACGTCCTCCTGGAGGCCGCTCGGCAAAGACCCGGGCTGAAATTCGTGCTCGTGAGCACCGACGAGGTCTACGGCTCGCTCTCCGAAGACGACGCCGCCTCCACCGAAGACTCGCCGCTGCGGCCGGGCTCCCCATATTCCGCCGCCAAGGCCTCGGCCGACCTCCTGGCGTTGTCTTTCGTGCGGACCTATGGACTCGACGTCCGCATCACCCGCTGCGCCAATAACTACGGGCCCTTCCAGTACCCCGAGAAGCTCATCCCCGTGCTCGTCCGTAAGGCCGTCGCCGGGGCCTCGCTCCCCATCTACGGCGACGGTCGGAACATCCGCGACTGGCTCTACGTCGACGACCACGCCGCCGCGGTCCTGGCCGTGCTTCAGCGAGGTCAGGCGGGGCGCATCTACAACGTCGGCGGGGACAGCGCGCGGCGTAACCTGGAGATCGCCCGCGGGGTGTTGACGCACCTCTCCCTGCCCGAGTCGCGGCTTGAATATGTCCGCGACCGGCCCGGGCACGACTGGCGGTACTGCGTCGACGATCAGCGCCTCAGACGCGAGCTCCAATGGAAACCGGAGACGCCATTCGAGGCCGGCATGAGGCAGACGATTGATTGGTATCTCGAGCAGGGCGAGTGGGTCGAACGCGCGCTCGCCCGCGGGCAGGCCGCCACGCCATGACGTTTCCGCCGGTGCTCTGGGGCTTCCTCGTCACGTTCCTTTGGATCCTGCTGACCCAGGTCCTCATGGCGACCGTCTATCTCGCGGGGGTCCGCACGGCGCCGCTCATCGAGATGTTCGCGTTCGTCGTCGCGACCGCGCTGGTTCTGCAGGCCGATGTTCGACTGCGACCGAAGGGTATGCCGGGTGTGGGCCTCCGCCTGAGCCGTCCGGGCCTGCTCGTGTTCGCGTCCATCGCCGGCGTCGGCTTGGCGATCCTCGCCAGTGAGATCGACAACGTCGTCGCCGACCGCTTCCCGCGTGACAACCCCCTCGCGGTCGCAAATACCAGCGACGTGCTGGCCGGCCCCGAGTGGCTGAGGGCCGTCTCCGTGGGGCTGGTCTGGCCCATGGCGAGGGTGCTCGTGACCATTGGCATCTCGTTGCGATGTGTCCTCGTCGGGCTGCCTCTGGAGGTCGCGCTCGGCCTGACCGCCTTGACGTTTGCGGTCTTCGGCGTCGACCTCCGGGCCGGTGTGCCGCTCGCCGTGCCGGTCATCGTCGCCGGCTGGGCGTATACCCGTAGCCACGCCATCGCCTTGCCCATCGCCATCCTCCTCCCGGTCTTCAGCAGCGTCTGGATCTCCGTCCTGGACCTGCCCCTCTCGCTGCCCGGCTTCTACCCCTCCGGCGACGGCGGCCCGGTCGTGTTTCAACCCCTCTGGTTCGATGTGCTCGGCATCGTGCTCCTGGCCGTGGGCGTCGGCCTACTCATCCGGGCGTTCGAGGGCACGCCGACCCTCGCCGCCTTGCTCCCGCGTCCAATAAGCCCCGGCGAGGGTGCGGACGACGGGTCCGATGAATGAGCCGCGCGCTGGGCATCGCCTCGGCGATCTACGCGGCGAGCGTCCTTTGCTCGCGCCTCATCGGGCTCGTGAGAGAGGCGGTCATCGGGCGCGTCCTGGGCAACGGCCCCGACGCCGATGTGTACTTCACGGCCTTCGTCATCCCGGACTTTCTCAACTATCTCCTGGCGGGCGGCGCGCTCTCGCTCGTCCTCATCCCCATCTTCGCCGGGCACCTCGCCCGCGGGGATAAGGCCGCGGCCTGGTCGGCGTTCTCGAGCATCCTGAGCGCCGTGACCTGGCTCATCGTCACGGCCACGGCCATCGCGTTCGTGCTCGCCCCGTTTCTCGTCCCGCTCATCGCGCCGGGCCTCGATCTGGCACAGCAGGACAAGCTCGTCATACTTGTGCGAATTCTCTTGCCCGCGCAAATCTTCCATGTCATCGGCGGGGTCCTGACGGCGACGCTCCAGGCTCGGGACCGCCACGCCATGCCAGCGCTCGCCCCGCTCGTCTACAACCTCGGCATCGTCGTCTCAGGCCTCCTGCTCGGCCCGACGCTGGGCGCAGACGGCTTCGCCTGGGGCGTGCTCATCGGGTCGTTCCTCGGTCCCTTCGCCTTGCCGCTCTACGGATGCCTTCGCGAAGGCGACCTCCAACTTCGGCTCTTCCCCGAGCTTCACTTGGTCGATCTGCGGGCGTACTTCCTCCGCTCGCTGCCCATCATGTTGGGCTTCTCCATCGTCGTCTTCGATGACTTCCTCGTCCGCTACTTCGGCTCCTTTCTGGAGACGGGAGCTATCGCCCGGCTCACCTACGCCAAGACGCTGATGCGTGTGCCGATGGGGGTCTTTGGTCTGGCGATTGGCATGGCGACGTTCCCGGCCCTGGCGCGGCTCTTTGGGGAGGGCCGCGCCCAGGAAGGGCACGCCACGCTCATGGCCGCGACTCGGGCCACCCTGGTGCTGGCGTTCCTCGCGCAGGCGGGTCTGACCGTCTCCGGCACCGAGGTCGCGACGGTCATCTGGGGCCGCGAGCGCTTCACCGACGGGGAGCTGTCCCAGATCGGCGATGCGACCGTCTGGGTCTGTCTCGGCCTCTGGGCTTGGTCCATCCAGGGCCTGCTCTCACGGGGGTTCTACGCCCGGGGGGAGGCCTGGGCGCCGTCGATCATCGGCTCGGTCGTGACCGTCCTCGCCACGCCGCTCTTCTTCGTCCTGTCCAACACATACGGGGTGGTAGGCCTCGCGGCAGCCTCGTCCATCGCGATCTCGTTCAACGTCTTCGCCTTGGCCGTTCTGCTTCGTCGCCGTGCGGGCGCCCACGCCGTCGGACAGGCTTTTCTCGGCACGCTCGTGCGCATGGGCGGCGCCACGGCGGTCTCGTGTCTCCTCGTCAGCCAGGGCTCGGCGACCGTCGCTCTCGACGCTCCGGCGCTCGTCCGCGGCGCCGTGTGGGGCGGGGCCGCGGTCGTCCTGAGCGCGCTCTTCGGGTTGGTTCTCGGCGTAGATGAGCTCAAGGCGCTCTCGGCGAGCCTGTCGCGGCGGCTCAAACGACGGCGCTGAACCGACGTTTCACCTCGCGCAGCGAACGCCGAAGGCCTCCGCGTCAATGGGCTCGTCATCGCGACGGGTCACGCGGAAGTCGTCGTCGTTTTTGTTTCGGTGGCTGCCGCCGCGCCGAATGTGGGTCTGGCAGCCGGGCACGTCGTTGACCGGATCAGCCGCGGGTGACGCATCGTAGTAGCGGTCGGAGTAACAGTCCAGTACCGCCTCGGGTGCGTTGCCGGCCATGTCGACGAGGCCGTAGACGGAGTTGCCGCCGGGATTGGTCGTGCCCACGTCCAAGGCGTCGTCGCCGTTACACAAGGACATGACGGCCCGGCCACAGTTCGGCGCGTCGTTGCCCCAGGGGTACGGAAAGGCGTCGTCGGCCACGACACACTCCGGCGTGCTGCGCGCTTCGCAGCCACCCCGAGCCGCCTTCTCCCACTCGGCCTCCGTCGGCTACTACGATGCGTCACCCGCGGCTGATCCGGTCAACGACGTGCCCGGCTGCCAGACCCACATTCGGCGCGGCGGCAGCCACCGAAACAAAAACGACGA
>SHZC01000139.1 GCA_009692505.1 Myxococcales bacterium | reverse complement strand
GCTCCCCTCAGATCGGGCGGCGCTGTCGAGGTCGCCGTTCGTCTCCGCGCCCGACCTCATTCACGCCGATGGACAAGAGCTGCGCTACGACGCCAAGCATGGACCCCGCTCGGCCTTCGGCTCCCTCGGCGCGCTTGTGCCTGTGTCGGAGCTCCTCGCCGCTTGAAAGAAGCCGACCGTCACCCGCGTCGAGGCGCTCGCTTACGCGCAGTTCCGCGACTCGTACCAGCAGCATTTCCGCGCGTTCATCGATCCCATCGGCATCCGCATCCCCATCGGCATCCGCATCAAGCGACTCGATGGTGGCCTCTCCTTCGACGCGCCGATGCTGCCGCTGATCGAGCGCACGGAGTACGACGAGCTCGTCGAGCTGACGGGGAAACAGACGTTCGAGACGCCGACCCCCGATGACGGGCTGCTCTGGCAGTTGGCGATCGCCCGCAACTCCAAGTTGCGGCGCGAGGTGGACCAAACCGGGCAGTCGTTTGGCGGACGGGCGGAGTTGGGGACCGCCTTCCTCGGGGACTG
Organism: Myxococcales bacterium; assembly: GCA_009692505.1. GTDB lineage: Bacteria > Myxococcota_A > Bradymonadia > UBA7976 > UBA1532 > SHZC01. The sequence continues at coordinate 14,044 of SHZC01000139.1, read as the reverse complement.
GATCAGGGTCGGAGTCCTCGATCGCAACGCCGTCTGGGACGCGAGCGTGGCCTTGAGCGTGGTTCCGGGCCTCGAGCGGCTGGAAACCCCTGATCGCAGCGCCATCTTCGGCAAGCTGCCCCTCTTCGCCGAGGCCCAGATCGCCGACAGACTCGCGCTCGCTGCGACCCTCACGGCTCTGCGTGTCTTCGCCGAGCAAGCCGCCGCCGGTCTTGTCTCTTGGGGCAGCGAGGAGAGCCACGCGGGCGTGCCCATCGTGACCGTCTCCGAGCGAACGAGCGACGAGCAAGGCGCGCGCGACGACGGGCTCGTCCTCCGGTACGCCGTCGCCGGGGAGGTCCTCATCTTCGGCCTCTCCCGCGCGGCCGTGGTCTCGCGCATCGACGCCGCCTTGGCTCCCCGCCCCAAGGCCGGGAGCCCCGAAGCCGCGCCCACGCAGGTCAGCCTGAGCTACGCCCGTCGCTCAGCTTAGGCCCCGCTCGCTTTGGTCCTCGCCGCCGTCATCGAGGACCTCTCAGCCCCTCAGCACGCGGCGGCCCGGACCGCCTATGGGGTCCTCGCCCAGGCCTTCGGGCAGGCACCGGATCTCGAGACGCCCGAGGGACGTCGTCGGGCGCGCGCGTTCATCGGCTTCGTGCCCCGTTCAGCGTGCGGCGGTCACTTCGACCTCGACGCCCAGGGCCGCGTCAGACACGACCTGCGCGGCGACGAGCTCGAGATCAAGATTGAAGAGTCTCCTCACTTGAGGACCGAGCTTTGGGACTTACTGTCCTGGCTGACAGCGGCTCAGGCGACGCTGGCTTTCGAAGGCGAAGGTCTGCATCGTGGCCTTCATACGGCATTCACGTTTACGCGGTGACGCGGGCATGAGATCCAGAGGTTATGGACGATTGGTTCTCCCGCGCTGAGGTCCTCGACGCAGCCGCGCTCTCCGACGCGATCATCGACGATGACCTCCAGACCGCGCTCCTCGCGATCGAGGGCGCGCGAGACCACGCGGACGGGTGCACCGCGACCCTCGACGCCTTGGCCGCAGAGGTCGCCACCGTGCGCGACGAGACCTCCGACGGCTTCATGGCGCTCGCCGCCGTGCTCGGCAAACGCCGCGACTTCCGAGGAGATCCAGAGCATTACCGCCGCCCGGAGAACAGCCACCTCACCAAGGTCCTGTCCAGCCACCGCGGCCTGCCGGTCCTGCTCTGCTGCGTCTGGCTCCTCGTGGCGCGGCGCATCGGCGTGCCCATCGTCGGCATCGCCCTGCCCGGCCACTTCGTCCTCAGAGACGAGGAGACGCGACGCTACGCCGATCCCTTCGAGGGCGGGCGCATCCTGACCGCGATACAGTGCCTCGAACTCAGCGCGCGCGCGTCCGGCGAGGTCCCATCAGCCAAGATGTTCACGCCCTGTTCCCTTTCGAACATCGTCCCCCGCGTCTTGCGAAACTTGGTGAATCACCACACCGACGTCGACGACCCCCGGGGCGCGTACCGGGCCGCCCGCATCCTCGCCACCATCAGGCCGGACGATCCCGAGCCTCAGTTCCTGGTGGCCCAGGTCGCGCTCAACGCCCGGGGACCGAACGCCGCCGCCGAGGTCTACGAGGGCATCGCCGAACGCCTGGGCAGCTCAAGCGCAGGCGAGTTGGCCCTGCGACGAGCCACAGCACTCCGGCGACGACCGGACATGCTGCACTAGACGTCGTCGATTGCCGACACCCGACCCTTCAGGCAGACCTTGCCGCCCGTGAGCGCCGAGACCGTAAAGTCTACTTGACCATTCTCAAGGCGCCGGGCTTCGAACGTCACCTCCGAGGGCAGGTACACCGGGCGAATGAACGACGCGGTCACGACGATGTCCCGGCACGAACCCCCGCGACTCGAGCGCGCCGAGGGCCCGGCCGAGGGTGAACATGCCGTGTACGATGGCCCGACTGAACCCGAACGGGCGGGCCGTCAACGCCCAGAGGTGAATCGGGTTCCGATCGCCGGCGATCGGCGCGAAGCGACGCCCGGTGTCCTCTTTGATAGACCAGCGCCCCGTGAGCAGCGCGATGTCGTCGGCCGCTTGGGCCGGGAGAGGTTGGACTCGATCACGGGGCGAGCGATCCATGGACAGCGCCACAGTCTTGGCCTGCCAGACCACGCCCTCCGAATCACTGGCCTCCGTCGATATCGTCAGCTCATGCCCCCGCGGCACCCTCACGAGCGATGCGAAGCCGCGCTTCATACGACAGCGGTTGCGCGGCCTTCGGCGAGCGGTACCGAATGATCTCATTGCGAACATGCACGAGCCCCAGCCCACGGACCGAGCGGCAAGTGGTCCGTCTCTGGATAGTGGCAGAGCGCCCGGTAGGCCCCGAGTCGTTCGAGGTCGCGACGCTGCGGAGAGAGCGTGGCCGAGAGCTGCTGAAGCTCCAAAGCCGAGGCCTCGGCGCCCCGGCGCAAGGCGATGCGGCCCCTGTTCCAGATGAGGGACGGCGGGGTCGTAAGGACGAGGGGTGGCGGCCTCGTGGTTTTCATGGAACCGACGAAGCCTACCCCCAAAGCTCAGCGCGAAGCCGGCTCAAAGATGCCCGCAACCGCGCCCGTGGGATCGGCGATGGCGGCGAAGCGGCCGACATTCGGGACGACCACCTCCTCGAGGTGAATCGTGGACCCGAGTCGCATGGCGCGGTCGCGGCTCTCGGGCACCGACGTGGGCATGACGATGTAGGTGAACCAGTGCGTGGGCACGCCCTGTGGTGCAGCCATGATGCTCCCGCGCTGCTTGCCGCCCGAGGTGAGCGTCGTGATCGTGTCGTCGGTGCCGAAGCTCTCGGTGCCGTAGCCGAACGCGGCGGTATAGAACGCGATGGAGCCGGCGAGGTCATTCGTATTGAGCTGGTCCCAACAGAAGGCGCCGACCATCGGACGCTCGACCTCGGCCCGATCAGGCTCCGCCGATCGGAACGCCGTGACTTGGCGCCCCTGGGGATCTTCGATGACGGCGAAGCGCCCCACATGCGGGATGTTCTCGGGGCCCATAAGGATCTTGCCCCCGTTCTCCTTGACGAGCCCACAGGTGGCGTCCACGTCGTTGACGGAGATGTACCCCATGAAGTGCGGCGGGATGCCCTCGCCACCGTTGGGCATCATCTTGAGGTCCACGATGCCGCCCACGCCCCCGCTCGCCGAGTTGATGATGGGATATTCGGTATTGCTCATGGGATCCTCCATTGACGTCAGGGTTTGTCTGACATCAGGGTTCGTCCCGCTCAGGGCCTTGAGAGCTGTCGCGCCGGTCGCGGCAGCAGAGACCGAATAAAGCCACCGTCCGGGGCTTCGCCAAGGCGCGATCGTCGTTTTTCTTTTCGACGCGCCGACCCGCTCCTCCCAGGGTGAACGGTCGCGCGATTGTCACCACCCCTACGGTGGCTGGATACCGGGAACGGACAATCCGGCAATCAGAGAGGCGCGGTCGTCGGGGTCCTTTTCGTTCCAGAACACGACCCGGTCGGCGAGCCGGAGATGAAAAAAAGACTCGAAGTAGGGATCTTCGGCGTCGCAGGCCGCCATATCTGTCGAGGCCGCGAGCAGGGTCCCGGCGGCTACTTGCCTCGAATCAGTTTCAGGTGCTCCGGATGGGTCAGCGGGTAGGTGGCGGGAAACACATAGAGGACCACGATGCGCTCATCCAAGAGCCGGTAGGTGAGCCGGATCGCCCGCTGGCGAGCGACATGGACCACAAAGAACCGCGCCTCCTTCTCGGCGAAGGGGGAGTCGAGCGCGTAGGCCTTGCCGACGAGCGGAAAGTCATCCAGCAGGTCGAAGGCCTCCCCGATGCGATCCTGCTCGGCAGCGGAGAGCTGCCCGTACTGGCGCTCCGCCGTCGCCGTGAGCCAGACCCTCACCGCGCGTTCTCACCCTTGGTCCGCCCCTTCTTGACCTCCGCCCAGGGGCGCCCGGCCCCCGACTCAGCCTCCGCGTTGGACTGTTCCCATGTTGACTGCCAATCCGACCGGCGCATCTCGTCCAGCGCGTGGAGCATCCCCAAGTACTCGTCGCGCCGCAGGATGACGACCTCGCCGCGTCCTCGGCCGGCGACGACCACCGGCGTTCCGCTGACCAGCGCCGTGTCGAGGATCTCGCGGGTTCGGCGGGCGAGATCAGTGAGCGAGTAGATGTTCTCCATGGTGTCGGCCTCCCATTAGAATGTCGGATGCCATTATGTATCCCAGTCAGATTATGATCAAGCCGTGATTCGGCACCGGTCCACGCGATGCCCCTGCGTCGGTCGCCGTCCGCGCGCTGAAGCGACGCCGTGGCGCCTGCACTTTGACTTCGGTTGGCTGGCTCATTGCGCCCGAGTTCACCACAGCACGCAGCGTCGAAACCATCCTCGCCCTTCGAGGTTTTCTACCCTGAACTTCCGGGGGGGCGTCGTCTCCGGTACGTTGGCACGCTGGGCTGCGGCCCGGAGACGCTTGCCTCGGTGCGAGCCCGAGCGTAGGGTCCGGGGATGGTCGTACCCCGCAGCCCGACCCATCACAGCTCTCACTTGGCCCAACCAGACGCGCGAAGGTCGATAACCCCGCTCCGAGTGGCGGTCCTGAGAAGGCGCTAGGTAGGGAAGCCAATGGAAGCCATTCCCCTTGCTCAGCATCATTGGGAGCTTGCTGCGCTCCGTCTCGACGGAGGCGATTATCGCGAGCGGGGACTGAGTCAGGACGACGGCGAGTACGCATTGGGGCACCTGAATGCCGCCCTCGCGAACGACCCAGGCATGGCGGATGCGTGGCTCGGACTCCACGACCTCGGCGTGGAACCGGAGGTCGCCTTCCGAAACATGGGCATAAACATGGCGCGTTTTGGCGAAGAGAGGGTGCGAACGCGCATCGGCCTAGCCTCTCGATTCCATGTTACGCCAAGCTGGACCTGCCGCCTCGACACTTTGGACGAGTTGGTGCTGTACCATGTGGTCGTTGGCATGGCGCGCCGCGATCCGATTGTATACGTTCAACTCGACTTGCTTCTTGACACCACTCATCAGCCGGACCTCTCGGTGATGGTGGCTTACCTTCGAGGCAAGGCCCACTCCGCTCGAGGTGAGTGGGCCGAGGCCATTCCGCTCTTTCAGTCCGTGGTGTCGGACGAACACGGTGGGCTCAGTGCCCGGTTCAATCTGGCGATCTGCCTCTGGCGTGCCGGATTGCGGGAACGGGCGGAGCAGATGCTCCGGTCCCTCGCAAAACTTCCAGCGTCACTTGGAATGGCGCATGAGGCGAACTACTTCCTGGGGAGAGTGATCGAGGATCGAGGTGACAAGGTGACGGCGCGCCGACACTATGAATTAGCCTACCTCGTCGATCCGGGCTACGAGGACGTGGCGACGCGCCTCTCGGCAGCGCCCCTTCAGAATCGGCCGCGCCCTGCGCCCCACCCTCATGAGAGCCCGGACGCCACTTGGGGGGGGGGGGCTCCGCACCGAACGACAGCCTCGCTTCTGGCCGAGCTCGACGCGCTGACGGGGCTGCAGGGGGTCAAACGCGCCGTCCGTGGCCTCCACAAGCGTCTGCAAATGGACCAGCGCCGGGTGACCAAGGGCCTCCCGGTCGCAACGACGTCAAAGCACATGATCTTTACCGGTCCACCCGGCACCGGTAAGACGAGCGTTGCCCGGCTCATCGGGCAGCTCTTTGTCCAGATCGGGATGCTGCAGAAGGAAGTGTTCGTAGAAGCGTCCCGCGCGAAGTTGGTCGGTGAGTACTTGGGCCACACTGCGGCAAAGTCCAGGGCGGTGCTCGAGTCTGCGGTCGGCGGCGTGCTTTTCATCGATGAGGCCTACCTTCTCCAGATGGAGGGGCTCACTGGGGGCGATGCCTACGGCGCGGAGGCCATCGGCGAGATCCTGGCATTCATGGAGAACCAGCGGGATCAGATCCTCGTCATCGCCGCCGGATATGGTCCCGAAATGGAGCGATTCCTCACAGGAAATCCCGGCTTGCGTAGCCGGTTCGCCACCGTCATCGAGTTTCCGTCCTATGGTCCCGCGGAGCTCGTCGAGATCCTGGTGGCCATCGTCACCGCACACGGCGACTGCCTGACCAACTCGGGCCGTGCAGCGGCGCTTCAGGTATTCGAAGACGTATGCGGCGCACGCACAATCGACACTCTGGGAAACGCGCGCTTTGCACGGAACCTCTTCGAGAAGGCGACCGAGGGTCGAGCGCTCAGGTTCGAGAGCCGCGATGTCGAGACGCTCTCCGTGGCTGAACTCTCTGAGGTCGGCGCCCCGGACATTCAACATGCGGCACACGTTCTTCTGACGGCCGCTCGGGCCTCCGCGACCCCGCCCCGCCGACTGGGCTTTTAGCAGATGTTCTGGGGATTCAAGGGTAGGGCGTCGAACCTCTCGAGATGGCTGGTTCTCGCCACTGTCCTTGAGCGCGTCCAGGAGGAGCGGCGCATGACGAAGCGGTGGACGCTTGCTGCATGCGTCTCACTCGTCACCGGTGGCGTCGCGGGCGCGGTTCTCCATCACCTCGGCTGGCTCGGTGTCGCGGTTGCCGGGGCGGCGGGCACGCTGGCTGTTTGCCGTGCCATGCGGAGGCAGCCGATTCAGGTGCAGGCGCGCCGTCGTCAGCTCGCTGCCGCATCGACTCGCCTTCTGACGATCATCCAAAGCAGGCGCGCGAGCGAGGAGATCGATGCCAGGGCGGAGCAACTGTTGGAGGCCGGCGCGACCCACTGGATCAACATCGATGGCATCTTGCGGGACCCGCTGTGGTCCACGGGTGGCGATACAGGCGAGCACGGAGAGCTGCGCGCGCGCGCCAAAGAAGCCGCGGACGCGTTGATGGAAGACCTGCTGCTCGTCTCCTCCCGCACCATCAGCCGCACGAAACGGCGATTCCGAGTCCCGCTCCTCAGCCCGGGTTATCGCAGCCCCCATTTTTCTGAGGTCGAAGCCGGAACTCAGAGGCGTGTCGATGGACTCGCAGCGCTTGGCAAGAGTCTCGATGCCGTTCTGAGCGGCACTGTCAACTCGCGGTCGCCGCGAATCTCGTTTGACGACCTCGAGCGGACGCTTGAAGAGATCGACGCGACCGCCGTTGCGCAAGAGGAAATCCGAGACTTGTGAAGCAAGTGTGCGGTGTCGTCACGCCGTCCCCGCCCCCGCATCCGGTACAAAGAGGGAGACACCGTATGCGTTCGGCGAACGACGCCCTACCGCCACCGTCCGCCCCCTGCAACGCTCCTGTGCTGACGACACGCACAGGACGGGACGCGGTCGGTCGACTCGAGCACCCGGAGCTCCTCAGCGAAGCGCAGACGGAGGCATGGAGCCTCGACGCTTCGACGCAGTGACGAGCGCGCTCACGTCCGTTGAGGGGCGGCAACATCGGTCGTCAACCGACTTGACGGGATTGCTGTTGGAAGTCGAAGTCATTGCGCGGCACCCATGACCGGTATCAACGTGAGGCCTTGTCCGCTCCCGCCCGACGCCCGCTCTCCGTGTCGCTGCTGCTCAGCCTCTGGGCGTGCGGCGAGGTGCCACCCATCGACGAGCCGGCGCTCACCCGCGCGTGCATCTATGAGCTCCGGTTCTCGCGGGGCGCGCTCGCGGGAGAGCCCCGGCTTGTCACCTACCCGGAGGGGGCGAGACAGACACTCTCGCCGACCACAGACGGCGAGTTTACGACCCAGATTGCCCGCAGACCCGACGCCCTGAAATACCAGATCGCCTTGGGTACACAGACCTTCAACGACACGCACAACCCCCTGACCGTCCTCCTGCCCGACGGCCGGGAGGTCAGCTACCTCGAAGGGATTGACTGTCGAAAGGCCTCGCTCGCGCTGGCCGAGCGCGGCGATCGCCCGGGCGGCGTCACGTTGGTCTTGCGGGTGCTACGCGGTTCCGAGACGCGGTTCATGGACCCCAGGACCTTCGAGGTTCACCTCGACGGGCAGCTCATCAAGGGCGACTACGCCCGGGACCTCCAAGCCGGCGTGGTCCGGCTCAGCTTCGATGGCCTGACGGTCGGCAAGCATCATCTGGAGCTCCATGCCGGCGCCGCGCTGACGCCGTTCTCCGCGGACTTCTTCATCACCTCGGCCGAAGACCCATTCCGCTGGGAGGACGCGGTGATCTATCAGGTGATGATCGACCGCTTCGCGCCGACGACCTCTGGCTTCACCGCCGAGCAGCGCGGACGACCGCCCGGGCATCGCGCCGGGGGTACGCTGAGCGGGCTCGTCCGGGTCCTGGACTCGGGATACTTCGAGAGACTCGGCGTCAACGCCTTGTGGATTTCCCCGCTCTACGACAACCCCGAGGACCTCCGCGTCGGGCGCGAGGGCGGCGAGCCGGCCTACGTCGGCTACCACGGCTACTGGCCGGGCGCGTCACGCGGAGTTGAGCCTGAGTTCGGAACGGAGGCGGACGTCGACGCACTCGTCAGCCGGGCCCACGCTCGCGGGATGCGCGTCATCATGGACGCCGTGCTCAACCACGTCGACGTCACGAACCCGCTGTCGGCGAGGCCCGAGCTGTTCTCGAGCCCGGGCTGCATCTGTGGCGCGCCCGACTGCCTCTGGGACCGGGACATCGAGCGGTGTTGGTTCACCCCCTACCTCCCGGACGTGAACTTTGCGACGCCCGGCGCTTTGGTCAACCAACTTGACGATGCGATGTACTGGCTTCACCGCTTCGACCTCGACGGCCTGCGGCTCGACGCCGTGCCCATGATGCCGCGGCTGGTCACCCGACACCTCGCCGCCCGGATCGAGCGCGAGACCGAGGGCCTTCGCGAGCGGAAGATGTTGCTCGGCGAGACGTTCACCGGCCCGGAAGGTCAAGACACGATCCGGTGGTACCTCGGGCCACAAGGCCTCGACGGGCAGTTCGACTTTCCGCTGCTCTGGGCGCTTCGCCGCGCCTTCGCCGCTATCGACGGCGGGCTTTCTGACCTCGCGACGACAATTACGGAGAGCCAGGCCGCGTGGTATGGGAGTACTGCGGTCATGGGACACACGCTTGGAAATCACGATGTCACGCGGTTCGCGACCGAGGCTGGAGCAGGCGCCACCTTGGCGCTTCGGCAGGCGTTTACCGTGCTCTACTCGCTGCCCGGGATGCCGGTCCTGTACTACGGCGATGAGCTCGGTCTGACGGGGGGCGAGGACCCGGACAATCGTCGACCGATGAAGTTCGGAGACGAGCTGACGACCGAGGAGCGACGTCGCTTCGAAACCGTCGCTGAGCTCGGGCGGGTCCGGCGTGGTTCCATCGCGCTGCGCCGAGGCGACCTCACGATCCGTTACGCCGACACGAACGTCCTCGTCTTTGAGCGGGCACACGCCGAGCAGCGCGCGCTCGTCGCGGTCAATCGTGGACCCACGGATGCCGTCGTCTCCCTGCCCTTGTCCGCGGAGTTCAGGGCGGTCTTCGGCGAGGCCAAAGCGACGCCTTCGACCCTGAGCTTGCCCGGACAGACCGCGTCGATCCTGATGAACAACACCCCATCTGGGTCGCGCCTTTGAGGCGGTTTCATGACACGCTTTTCATCGCGCTGATCGCGGCCTCGTGCCCGGCGTGCCTTCAAGACGCGCCCGGTCCACGCCCCTCGCCGCCGCCGTTGGAGGACCGCGATGGCGGGCAGTTCGAACCGGGCCCCAGACCCCGGCCCAACGGAGGCTATGGATATGGGTCGGGGAGCGGCCCAGCGCCGGACGCGGCCACAGACGCGGCGCCGGACACAAGCACAGACGCCGCGCCCGACGCCGCGGACTAACCGCCTCCATGTCCACGCCGCTCCTCCCAAAGACGCTTTTCCAGGCCCCGAAGCTCCGCATCGCAGCGGCCCTCCGGGATAGCCTCTCCAAAGGCTACGGCCGTAAGGCGCTGCGGGCAGATGTGCTCGCCGGCGTCGTCGTGGGCATCGTCGCGCTGCCCCTCTCCATGGCGCTGGCGATCGCCTCGGGCGTTCCCCCTCAGCATGGCCTCTTCACCGCGATCATCGCCGGGGGGCTCATCGCCACGTTCGGCGGCTCTCGCACGCAGATCAGCGGACCGACGGCGGCGTTCATCGCCATCCTCGCGCCCATCACCGCGGAGTTCGGCCTCGGCGGCCTCATGGTCGCCACGATGATGGCGGGCATCCTGCTCATCCTCATGGCCTACGGCGGTATGGGGCGCCTCATCGGGTTCATCCCCTACCCCGTCACCATGGGCTTCACCGCCGGCATCGGCCTCGTCATCGCCACCTCACAGGTCAAGGACTTTCTGGGCCTGAGCGTCGGGGCCTTCCCGAGCCATTTCATCGAACAGCTCGGCGTGCTCATCGGCTCGAGCTCGACCCTTCGACCCTATGACCTCGGCATCGGGCTGCTCACGCTTGGGCTTCTGGTCCTCTGGCCGCGCCTCTCCCGTCGCCTGCCTACGCGGCTCGAGACTCTGGGCCGCGTCCTGCCCGCGCCGCTCGTGGCCCTCTCCGTCGCCGCGCTCGCCGCTTACGCCCTCGATCACCTCGTCTCCGGTGCGCATGTCGTCAACCTTCTTGACAAGTTCCCGATGCAGCACGGCATCCCGCAGGCGGCGCCCCACTTCGCCGTGCCCTGGAGCTTCCCCGACGCGAGTGGACAGCCCCTCGTCTTCTCGATCCGACTGCTCAACGATCTGCTCCGGCCGGCCATCGCCATCGCCATGCTCGGGGCCATCGAGTCTTTACTCTCGGCGACCATCGCCGACGGGCTCACGAGCACGCGCCATGACCCGGACGCCGAGCTCTTCGGCCAGGGTCTCGGCAACCTCGCAGCACCCTTCTTCGGGGGCATCGCGGCGACCGGGGCCATCGCGCGGACCGGCACGAACATCCGGGCCGGGGGTCGGACGCCCGTCGCTGGCATCGTGCACTCGGTCTTCGTGCTCCTGGCGATGCTGGCCTTCTCGCCGCTGCTCAACCACCTGCCGATGGCCTCGATGGCCGCGCTGCTCTTGCTCGTCGCGTGGAACATGGCCGAGCTGCCCCACGTCGTACACACGATCCGTCACGCCCCCCGGAGCGACGTGACGGTGCTCCTCGTCTGCTTCGGCGCGACGGTGCTCTTCGACATGGTCATCGCCGTGGTCGCCGGGGTCCTCCTTGCCTGTCTCCTCTTCATGAAACGCATGGCCGATGTCTCGGAGATCCGGCTCGTCCCGTCTGCTGGCGCGAGCCCCGCCGATTTACACAACCCCGAACGATTACTGCCCGAACGCCCCCGAGAGATGCCCCGAGGCGTCATCCACTACGACGTCGGCGGCCCGCTCTTCTTCGGCGCCGCGCAGAAGGCCATGGACGAGTTGAGCACCATCGACGCTCGGCATTGGGCCGTCGTCCTGGACCTCGAAGACGTGCCGGCCATCGACGCCACCGGGCTCGTCAGCCTCGGGTCCACCCTCAAGCACCTCGCGCGGCACAATACGGTGGTCGTCTTCAGCGGCCTCCGACCTCAGCCCCGGCACGCGCTCGAGCGGTCGGGCCTGCTGCATGATTGGGGACACGTCGCCTTATGCGACTCGATCGCCGAGGCGACCGCGCTCTTGCACGACTGCGCGCCGAGCGATGCCGAGCTTTCCGGCCGCCTGACGCCCGCCTCGGACCTGCTGGCTCGGGGGACCCCCGCCCGCGGCGTCGCCCACGTTGTCGATCGACTCAGAGACAGAGGAGAAGAGGGATGAAAAACAGAGAGATGATCGTCGCGTTACTCTCGTGTCTTGCGTGGGCCTGCGAGGACTCGTCCTCATCGGCCACGGGGGATTCGGACAGCTCCGTGCGCGGAATCGACGACGGCGGGCCCATCAGCGTAGACGGGCCAGAGACGACCGATCTGCCCTCGCTCGACCTGTCTCCGCCGAGCCTGGATGGCCGCGTCGAACCGGATGCTCCAAGCGGGCCCGAGTGTGTCGACGGCGAGCGACACTGCGCGGGGGAGAACGATCCCGTCTTCCGGATCTGCGCCGACGGCCGCTTTGGCGTGGACCTCTGCCCGGCCGGAGAGATCTGCCTCGGGCGAGACGCGGTCTGCCGGCCCGACGGGGCGAATTGCACCGGCGACGAGCGCGCCTGCATCGACGGCCAACCGGCGGCCTGCACCCCCGGCACGGGCTGGGCGGCCACGTCTCCTTGTGGACCCGGCAGCACCTGCACGGGCGAGGGGGCGTGCAGCCAGGAGGCGTGCGTGGCGGCCAATAACCGTCGAAGCAACCTCGGCTGCGAGTTCCTCACCGCGTCCCTGCCCAACGCCGCGTATCTCCCGATCGCCGGGACCTCGGAGTCACCCATCGGGGTCGTCCTCGCCAACGCGTCGGCCGACAGCGTGACGCGGGTCTGGCTCTACGACGCCGACGGCGCCCTGGCTCCGCTCGTCGGCGAGGTCACGATCCCACCCGGCATCGGCGCGATCGGCGCGGTGGCCGCGACGGTCTTCAGCCAGACCCACGACCGCGACGGGGCCATCGTCGAGCGCGGCTTTAGCTTGGCCGACGGGCTGGAGATCCCGCCCCAGGGCATGGCCGTCCTGCTGTATCGCAACGACGGCTACGTCACCGTGTCTCAGGTGCGCCGCTCCGTGAAACGCGTCGTGACGGACGCCCCGGTCATGGCCACGCAGTTCGGGCCTTACTGCTGCAACTACAGCTTCAGCAACGACGCCAGCCTGCTCTTGCCCGTCGGCGCGCTCGGCACGGACCATCGCGTCATCGCGGTGCCCGCCTGGGGCAACCTCTTCGGCGAGACGACCAACGTCCGCCCGGCGACCTTGTCCATCCTCGCTCCAGAAAACGAGACAAATATCCGCATTACTCTGCCGCCCGGGGCGCAGGTCGTCTTGGATGCACAGCGCATGAGGCGACAAGGCGACGTCATCGAGCTGACCCTCGGGGCCCTGGAGGTCATGCACCTGCTCACGGAGCTGCCCATGCCGCTCTTCGAGGGCGCCGCCGAGGGGCAGGACCTCACGGGCACGCGCATCGAGTCCGAGCACCCCGTCTCGGTCTTCTCCGGTCACGAGTGCACGTTTTACCCCGCCGATCAGGAGGCCTGTGACCACCTCGAGGAGCAGATGACCCCCGTGGACACTTGGGGCAGCCGCTTCATCCTCTCGCCGCTCGCCCAACGCGGCCCCGTCGGACAATCCACGGAGGCGGTCTATTGGAAGATCCTCGCCACGATGCCGACGACCCTCGTGCTCTCCTCGGACTTCGACACCCTAAGACCCAGGCCGCCCGGCTCCCCCGGCGTGCCCGACTGTCGGGACCACCTCATCGACGGACACACGATTCAGCTCGACGCCGGGGCGTTTTGCGAGTTCGGCACGAACACGGGTGTCGAGGTCATCGGTGACTTCCCCTTCGCTGTGCTCGGCATCATCAGCGGCCAGGCCTCGACGGGCACCTTTACGCCTTTCGGGGCCCACGCCGGCGACCCCTCAATCTTTCTGGCGACACCCGTCAGCCAGTATCGAACGTCGTATCCCTTCTTGGCCCCCACGACCTTTCACACGGACACCGTCACAGTCCTGGCCACGGCTGACACCCGGCTCACGCTCGATGGCCTGCCGGTCTCACTTCAAGGCGCCACGCGGATTGGCGGCTCCTCGTTTGTGCACCACACGATCGAGATCACCGACGGCGCCCACACCCTCAACGGCGATCAGGCCTTCGGAATCGTGGTCTTCGCCTTCGATGACTACGTGAGCTACGCCTTCACCGGCGGGACCAACTTGATCAAACGCTGAAGGACGGGCGCTCCTCTAGGCCGCGCTGAGTACGCCTGAGCGGTCCCTACGTTCGCCTGTGTTTCTTCACGTTGTGAATCCGCCTCGGGACACTACCCCGTTGCCAATGTTAGGTTCGGCGAACAAACGGAAGTTCGCAGGAGCGGTCATGAGGTGGATGGCGATTTCGATGCTCGGTCTCACGATGCTTGGGTGTGGAAGCGAGGGCGGCGGCGACGCCTCGCCCGATGACAGCGCGTTCGGCTTTCTGGGGGCTGACGCGGAGCCGGGTGCGGACGGCTCAGGAC
>SHZC01000138.1 GCA_009692505.1 Myxococcales bacterium | reverse complement strand
TGGCAACCCCCCATGCGATTTTTGCAGACTCCCGCCAAATGCAGAAACGGTGGCCGGTTGGCCGTGGCCGGGCATTGCGGGGCAGGCCGACGACGCCGTCGCTCTTGCTGCTCGGGCAGGGGTTCAGGAAGGTGCCACGCTCTACCGGATCGGAACCATGGGTCGAAGCCAAGCGGCCGAGGCACAGTTCTGGTCACTGGAGCACCCGCTCTCGCCGAGTTTCGCACAGAGGTACGGAATTCCTCCCGGCAACGTCACCAATGCCAACTTCATCGAGGCTGCGACTCTGAAGCCCGGAACACCGTTCGTGACACGCCAGGCTCCTGGTGTCGGCCCGAATGCTGGAGGTGGCATCGAAGTTGTCGTGCCGGAAGGTGGAGTCATCATGCGTTACTTCGGCGCTGGTTCGCCATGAACGAGAACATCATCACCGATCCGTATGCCGAGGCCGCCGACCTGATCGCAAGGCTGCAGGCGGTGGGACGCCAAGCCGACGCCGAGGTCTTGCAGGATGCCATCGACTCGGGTTCGACCGGCACGGAGATCTTCATGGCTCTTCGGTGGCACCTTGAGGACTTGCTGAAAAAGGGCTTGCCGGACGACTTGAGAAAAAGGGCTGCTCGCCTGGAAGCGTTCCTCGCTGCGGCGCTTCGGTGACGCTTAACGCCCGCCCCGCCGGTCGGCCGCCCACATGGTCGCCACCGCGGGGGCCAGAAACGGTTGGCCGTGGCGACCACGTGTGCGGTTGGCCGTGGCCGGTTGGCCGTGGCGACCACGTGTGCGATTTCCGGTGGCCGTAGGCGAAACCGGGGGGCGCTCGCAAGCGGGTCGTCTTGTTCAAGTTGACGCGGGCTGTATTCTGGCCGCCGCAATCGAGCGTGAGAGTTGAGCATGGAGCGGAGGTGTTACTGAGGGCCATCGCGGCACCGCTCGTCGTGCTGATGGTGCTCGGGCATGTCGTCAGCGCTCAGGCTGGTGCCGTCTCGTCGCGCGACATCACCGTCGACTCGGACTTCGACTCGCAGGGCTCCTTGCTGCGGCGGGGCACGACGCTGACCGCTGGCCTCAGTCGATGGTCAAGTACCTTGACGATGTCGGCCCGTGCGGGCTCGCCTGCCCTTGCCGAGATCGTCTTGACCGGGACCGACCATCGAGCGCCGGGTGGAGAACGACTGCCTGCCGGGTGGCGGCGACGGGTCTCCTAAAGGACCGCCTTCACCGGACCATACCCCCTCCGGTGCGCCGCGCACGCCCCGAGTCGGCGCAGGGCCTCGAGGTGCACGCTCGTCGGGTAGCCCTTGTGCCGCGCAAAGCCGTAGCCGGGGAACTCGCCGTCCAGCTCGAGCATGATCGCGTCGCGGGTCGTCTTGGCCAGGATGGAGGCGGCGGCGATCGAGAGGCTCTTTTGATCGCCCTTGATGATCGACTCCTGGGGCAGGTCGAGCGCGGGCAGTCGTCGGGCGTCGATGAGCAGCGCGTCGGGCCGCACCGAGAGCCCGTCGAAGGCTCGCCGCATGGCCAGCAGGCCGGCTTGGTAGATGTTGAGGTCGAAGATCTCCTCGACGCTCGCCTGCCCCACGGCCCAGGCGAGGGCAGCCTCGCGAATAAGCGGGGCGAGGCGATCTCGGGCCGCTTCGGACAGCTTCTTGGAGTCGTCGATACCGGGCACTCGGGCCTCGGCGCGCCAGATCACCGCCGCCGCGACGACCGGCCCGGCCAACGGACCGACGCCCGCCTCGTCCAACCCGGCGATCCGCGAGCGCCCCTCCGCCCAGTGTCTCCGCTCGTAGACGAGGAGGCGTTCGAGATCTTCAGTCCCCGTAGGCATAGAACGTCGCGCTCGTGCGCCAGCCGCCGCCCGGGAAGAGGCCGGCGATCTCGAAGGCGAAGCGGTGGCGACCTTCGACCAGGAGCGCGTCAGAGACGAGGACGAAGGGCTCGGTCAACGCGCCGGGGCACCAGTTCGCTCGGGGCGCGCGCACACTCCCAATCGAGCCGGTCGGGTTCTGCTTGCAGTATTGGCCCTGACCGTTGGGCAAGTCGGCCAGCGTGCAAAAATTCGCGCAGTCGTCCCGCCACGGCAGGAGCTCCATGAGGGGGCGGTTGTCGACGAAGGTGCGGTGCACGCGGCGGCAGAACTCCTCGGCCGGACCGATGCAATCTCGTGAGGGGTCCTGCGCGCCGCCGTGGCCCGTGACGCGATACTCGATGCGCGTCGAGACCGTGCCGCCGGGCACGTCGAACCAGAGGTCGGGCACCTGGAAGTCCGCCCCGATGTAGGCGTCGATGAGGGGGACGGCGGCGAGCACGCGGCGCGGTGGCGTGCCGGGTTTCACGACGGCCTTCAAGGTCACGAACCAGCCGCCGTCGCTGCCGCTCACCTGCCCCGCGCCGTCCGACCAGGTCGTAATGTGGGTGCGAAGCCGGTGCGAGCCGGGGTGGGCGTTGAGCAGATCGGTCACGTCGATCTCGTGATGGGACGGCCCTCCGAACGGCGTGATGGCCCGCATGACCTCGAAGCCGGGCGGGTCCCCTTCCGCCAGAGGATCGTCGAGCACGAGCTCGAAGTTGCGATCGAAGGCGTCGCAGGAAGGCGGCCAGCGTTGACCTTCGGGCGGCGGATCGTCGGCCCAGCCCTCGAAGGGGAAGCAGGTCGTGTCGAGATCGATGAGGATCGAGACGTGCTCGAAGGGCCCCGGGCCGAAGTCGAAGGTCGAGCGCAGGTTCTGAAAGTTGGGGTCGCCGCCACGGCTCGTGATGCGCTCATGGTCGTGCAGTACGAGCGTGCCGCTCGGTGGGGGAAGGGCGTCGATCGGACTCGCATCGGCGCTCGGGCCGTCCATCGAGCGGTCGCCGTTTCCGAGGGCGTCGCGGCCCGGAGAGGCATCGCTCCCGCTGCGAGAGACGTCGGGCGCGGGGCCGAGATCGAGGACCGCTGAGGGCGACTCAACCGCAGGCTCGGCCGCGCATCCACCAAGGAGCAGCGAGAGGAAACCGATGGAAAGACAAGGCTGGACGAGACGCAAGCTGGGGACCTCAATACAATATGTGCGCGCAAGCTACCCGACAGCGCCGGGCGCATGGAAGGCGGGGGCTCTGATTGCCCCTCAAACCTCACCTATGGGTGCGATTTTACTTTTGCCGCGAAGCCGATTCATGCTTTTAGGCGTCCTCTCTTTCGCCGGCCGGTTCGGTGTTTGCGCGAGACCAATGTCCCGCAGCCGCACCAAGGACCGCCACCCCGGCAGAACCGCCTGCGACCTATGCCCTCTCCGACGCCACAGCCGACCGCTTCCCCACCCAAGGCCCCCTCCAGCGGAGGAGACGCCGCGCTCGACTCGCTCTTATCGCGGGAGTACGAGCACGGCTTCGTCACCGAGATTGAGTCCGAGCTCGCCCCCCTCGGGCTGAACGAGGACATCATCCGGCTCATCTCGTCCAAGAAGGACGAGCCTCAGTGGCTGCTCGACTGGCGCTTGGCCGCCTACGCCCGCTGGCTGAAGATGACGCCGCCGACCTGGCAGAACGTGAAGTTCCCGCCGATCGACTACCAGGCCGCCTACTACTACGCCGCGCCCAAGACCAAAAACGCGCCCAAGAGCCTCGACGAGGTGGACCCCAAGCTGCTCGAGACTTACGAGAAGCTCGGCGTGCCGCTGCACGAGCGCGCGCGCCTCGCCGGGGTCGCCGTGGACGCGGTGTTTGACAGCGTCTCGGTGGCCACGACGTACCGCTCGCAGCTCGCCGAGAAGGGCATCCTCTTCTGCTCGTTCTCTGAGGCCGTCAAAGACCACCCCGAGCTCGTGCGCCAATACCTCGGGTCTGTGGTGCCGGTCACCGACAACTACTACTCGGCACTCAACTCGGCGGTCTTCACGGACGGCTCGTTCGTCTACATCCCACCCGGCGTGCGCTGCCCGATGGAGCTGTCGACTTACTTTCGAATCAACGCCGCGAACACTGGCCAGTTCGAGCGCACGCTCATCATCGCCGACCGAGGGAGCCACGTCAGCTACCTCGAGGGCTGCACGGCCCCCATGCGGGACGAGAACCAACTGCACGCCGCCGTGGTGGAGCTCATCGCCCACGACGACGCAACCATCAAATACTCGACCGTCCAGAACTGGTACCCCGGCGACGAAAACGGCAAGGGCGGCATCTATAACTTCGTCACCAAGCGCGGCAAGTGCGCCGGCGTCCGCTCCAAGATCTCTTGGACGCAGGTCGAGACGGGCTCCGCCATCACTTGGAAGTACCCGAGTTGCATCCTGCTCGGCGACGAGTCCGTCGGTGAGTTCTACAGCGTGGCGCTGACCAACCACCGCCAGCAGGCCGACACGGGCACCAAGATGATCCACATCGGGAAGAACACCCGCAGCACGATCATCTCCAAGGGCATCAGCGCGGGCCACGGGCAGAACACCTACCGCGGGCAGGTCCGAATCCAGCGCACCGCGACTGGTGCGCGCAACTACTCCCAGTGCGACTCGCTCCTCATCGGCGACAACTGCGGCGCGCACACCTTCCCGTATCTCGAGGTCCACGAACGCTCCGCCGTCGTCGAGCACGAGGCCACGACCTCACGCATCGGCGAGGACCAACTCTTCTACTGCCGGCAGCGAGGCCTGTCCGCCGAGGAGGCCGTCTCGCTCATCGTCACAGGGTTCTGCAAACAGGTCTTTCGCGAGCTGCCCATGGAGTTCGCCGTAGAGGCCACGAAGTTATTAGGCGTCAGCCTGGAAGGAAGCGTGGGATGAGCGCCGCCGTAGAGCCTCTGCTTGAGCCCTTACTGGAGATCGAAGATCTGCACGTCAACGTCGGCGACAAGCCCATCCTGCGCGGCTTGACGCTCAAGATCGGTCCCGGCGAGATGCACGCGATCATGGGGCCAAACGGGGCAGGCAAGAGCACGCTGGCGCACTTCCTCGCGGGCCGTGAAGGCTATGTTCACGTCAGCGGGACGGTGCGCTTTCAGGGTCGTGATCTGCTGGTCATGCCCCCCGAGGAGCGTGCGCGCGCCGGGGTCTTTCTGGCCTTCCAGTACCCCGTCGAGATCCCCGGGATCGGCAATCAGTACTTCATGCGAACGGCCCTCAACGCGCAGCGTCGCGGGCGGGGCGAAGAGGAGCTCGACGCCGCCGATTTTATTAAGCTGATCCGCGAGAAGCAGAGGCTCGTCGAGCTGCCCGACGCCATGCTCAAGCGGAGCGTGAACGACGGCTTCTCGGGCGGCGAGAAGAAGCGAAACGAGATGCTCCAGATGGCGCTGTTCGAGCCGGTCCTCTCGATGCTCGACGAGACGGACTCCGGCCTCGACATCGACGCGCTCGGCACCGTCGGCAAGGTCGTGCGGTCGCTCCGGAACGCCGAGCGCGGCTTCTTGGTCATCACGCACTACGACCGCCTGCTGTCTCACCTGGAGCCTGATTTCGTGCATGTCCTCTCCGCTGGACGCATCGTCAAGTCCGGGGGCCGGGAGCTCGCTCAGGAGCTCGAAGAGAAGGGGTACGGCTGGCTCGTCGAGGGGCAGGCGTGATCATCCCCGCCGCGCTCCGGGCCGAAGCTGAGGCCACGTTCGCCCGTATGGGTCTGCCGGGCCGGGACAACGAGGCGTGGAAGTACACGCCCACGACCGCGCTCTCCCAGGGTGGATTTCAGCCGCCCCCGGCCGAGCCCCGTCCCGCGACCGCATCCCGAGTCTCGGTCAAAGGCCTCGTAGCGGATCTGGCCTTCGTCAACGGCGTCTGCGTCGCGCGCGCCTGTGGCCCCGCACGATCCCTGCTCGAGGCCCTGCCGGTCCAGCTCGGCCTCATCGACGCCCACCTTGCGCGCCTCGCCGACTTCCGAGACCCCAAGCTCGGCGCGCTGCTCGCGTTGAACACCGCGCACTTCCCCGACGCCGCCATCCTCGACGTGCCCGCACAGGCCACACCCGAGCCCGTCTACCTGCATTTTCACGGCTGCGCGACCGAAGAGCCGACGGTGTACGCCCCGCGCGCGCTCATCCACGTCGGCGAAGGCGCGGTGGTGGAGATCATCGAGCACCACACCGGCAGCGGCCCGTGCTGGAACAACGCGGTCACTGAGGTCATCGTCGAGGCGGGCGCGAAGGTCACGTTCGTTCGTATTCAAGAGCAGGACGGCGATACGTTTCACACTGGGGCCACGTATGTCCGGCTCGCACGCGGCGCGCGGTTCGCGTCGTTCGACTTCACCTGCGGCGCGAAGCTCACGCGCAGCGAGATCCACGTCGCGCTCGAGGGCGAGGGGTCCGAGGCCAATCTCTCGGGCGTCTATGTGCTTGGCGGTCAGGCGCACGCCGATCACTACACTGTGATCGAGCACAAGGCGCCGCACACCACCTCGACGGAGCTCTACAAGGGCGTGCTCGACGGTCGCTCGCGGGGCGTCTTCACCGGCTGCATACGCATGAACGCCGGGTGTAGCGGCGCCACGACCCGCCAGAAGAACCCCAACCTCCTGCTGTCAAACGAGGCCCACATCGAGTCGCGGCCGCAGCTCGAGATCAAGCACAACGACGTCAAGGCGTATCACGGCGCGACCGTCGGCCGGCTGGACGAAGACGCCTTGTTCTACCTGCGGAGCCGCGGCCTGGACGAGGACGGTGCTCGGCGACTCCTCACCACCGCGTTCGTCGGCGAGGTCATTGACGCGATCGGGATCGAAGCCGTCGAGGGCCATCTTCGAACGTGGCTTCACGGCGCGCTCGGCGGCTCGGCGGCATGAGCGCGCCCTTCGACGTGAACCGCGTCCGGGAGCAGTTCCCGATCTTGGCGCAGAACATCGGCAAGCGCCCGCTCGTCTACCTGGACAACGGCGCGACCACGCAGAAGCCACAAGTGGTCATCGACGCGCTGACCCGGTTCTATGAGCACGACAACGCCAACATCCACCGGGCGGTGCACACGCTCGGCGCGCGGGCGACGCAGGCGTATGAGACCTCGCGAGGCGCGGTCAAGCGGCTCCTCAACGCCGCCTCCGACAGCGAGATCATCTTCACGCGGGGCACGACCGAGGCGGTCAACCTCGTGGCCCACAGCTTCGTTCGGCCGCGTTTGTCGCCGGGGGACGAGGTGCTCGTCACTCAGATGGAGCATCACGCCAACCTCGTGCCTTGGCATCTCGTCGCCGAGGCAACGGGCGCCCGTGTCACGTTCGTGCCCCTGAAGGACGACGGAACGCTCTCGCTCGACCTCCTGCCCTCGCTGCTCACGCCCCGGACGAAGTTCTTCGCGTTCTCGCAGGTCAGCAACGCGCTCGGAACAGTCAACCCAGTTGACGAAATGGTGAGGGCGGCCCGGGAGCGGGGCATACCGACGCTCATCGACGGCGCTCAGGCTGTAGCCCACCTGCCACCATCGGCCTTCGACGTGCAGGCGCTCGGCTGCGATTTCTACACTTTCTCCGGCCATAAGCTCTACGGCCCGACCGGCATCGGCGCGCTCTATGGCAAGCGCGAGCACCTCACCGTCATGCCTCCGTATCAAGGCGGCGGGGACATGATCCACGAGGTCTTCGTCGATCGCTCAACGTATGCCGCGCCCCCTGCCCGCTTCGAGGCCGGCACGCCGAACATCGCCGGCGCGGTCGGCTTGGGTACTGCGATCGACTGGTATCTGGACCTGGATCTCGAAGGCGCGCACGCCCACGAAGACAAGCTCTTGAAGCGGGCGACCGACGGCCTCGGCGCGCTCCAAGGCGTGCGGATCATCGGGCAGGCGAAGGACAAGATCGCCGTGCTCAGCTTCGTCCTCGACGCGGCCCACGCCCACGACGCTGCGACCATCCTCGATCGCCATGGCATCGCCGTTCGCGCCGGCCATCACTGCGCTCAGCCGGTCATGAACTACTTCGGCTTGGCCGCAACCCTTCGTGCCAGCTTCTCCGTCTATAATACGGAGACCGAGGTCGACAGCCTCATCGCCGCCGTCGCTCGGGTGCTGACGATGTTCAGCGAGTAGACGAATGCCGACCGATCCGAACCCTATCGACACCGACGACGACCTCGATGAGCTCTATCAGGAGCTGATCATGGATCACGGTCGGCGCCCCCGAAACACCGGCGCCTTGCCTCAGGCGAACTGTCACGCTCGCGGCCACAACCCGCTGTGTGGAGACGAGCTGACCCTCGCGGCCTTCGTCGAAGCCGGGCGGGTCGTGGAGGTCCGCTTCGTCGGCACGGGTTGCGCGATCAGCACCGCGAGCGCGTCGATGATGACCGGCGCGGTTAAGGGCAAGACGCTTGACGAGACGCGACTTCTCTTTGAGGCGTTTCACGCGCTCGTCACGGGGGAGCCGGCGCCCGCCTTACACGTCGAGCTCGGTAAGCTGTCGGCCTTCGGTGGCGTCCGGCGATTCCCCGTGCGAGTCAAATGCGCCAGCCTCGCCTGGCACACCCTCGAAGCGGCCTTGAGTGCCGATCGGGGCCACGCCGTGTCCACGGAGAGCTGATTCATGAACCGCCCCCTCATCGAGTCGCCCGTGCCGGCCATGCTGCGGGTCGCTTTCCAAGATGATCTCGAGGCCCGCGTCATCGCGGCGATCCACACCATCTTCGACCCCGAGATCCCGGTGGACATCTACGACCTGGGGCTCATCTACAACATCGACATTCGAGACGATCCCGACGGCGACGACGGCAAGCACGTCCACGTTCAGATGACCCTGACCGCGCCGGCGTGCCCCGAGGCGGGCGTCATCCCCGGTCAGGTCGAGTCCAAGGTCCGTGGCGTCAGCGGCGTGACCGACGCGAGCGTGGAGCTCGTCTGGGACCCACCGTGGACGGCCGCGAGGATGAGCGAGGCTGCGAGGCTGCAGCTCGGCATGGATCTCGACTACTGAGGCTTCAGGCTTCCCTGCTCAGCGGCCGAAGCGTCGCCTCAGCCACTGGTAGCTCTTGGCGGGGTGGGCGAAGATCGCCGGCACGACGACGAGGCTCAGCACCGTCGAGACCGTCACGCCGCCGATGACCGCGATGGCCATGGGCCCACGCATCTCGCCGCCGGGTCCGAGCGCGAGCGCCGCGGGTACGGCCGCGGCCGCCGTGGAGATCGAGGTCATGAGGATCGGTCGAAGCCGGACCTTGCCGGCCTCGAGCACGGCGTCGAGTCGGGTCGCGCCCTCCCGGACCCGCGTGGCCGCGTAGTCGACGAGGATGATGGAGTTCTTCTTGACGATGCCGAGCAGGAGCAGCAGGCCGATCGCGCTGAAGACGTTGAGCGAGTGACCGGTGAGACGCATCGCGAAGACCGCCCCGATCATCGACAGCGGCAGGATCGACAGGACCGTGAGGGGGTGCAGCAGGGAGTTGAACTGGCTGGCGAGCACCATGTACGCGAACACGAGGCCCAGGATCGCCGCGAGGGCCAGGCCGCTCATGGAGTCCTTGAAGGCGGTGCTCGCCCCACCGACGACCGTGCGGTAGCCCGTCGGCAGATTCTTGGAGAGGTCAGCGATGAGCGTCAGCGCCTCACCCTGCGCGTGGCCTTCGGTGGGGTTGCCGAAGACGCTGATGGCCCGCTCGCGGTCGCGTCGGGTGATGGACTGGAGCACCGGTCGCTCCTCATAGGTGACGAGGCTTGAGAGCGGTACGAGCACGCCCGACTTGCTCCGAACGTAGATGCCGCCGAGATCCTCGGGCCGCGTGCGCTGCTCGGCGAGGAGCCTCACCCTTACGTCGACGCGGCGGCCGCCCGTGGAGTATTTGCCGGCGCGCACGCCCCCGACGAGCGAGCCGACCGCCGTGCCGATGTCGTCCATGCTGACGCCGAGATCAGCGGCCCGCGCGCGGTCCGGAACGATGCGAAGCTCCGGCATGCCGAGCTGATAGTCGCTGTCCAGATCGGTCACGATGCCGCTGGCGCCGAGGTCTTTCTTGTACTGGTCGGCGAGGCGCACGAGCTCCTCCCAGTCCGGTCCACGAATCGAGAACTCCACGGGGAAGTTGCGCCCGCCCCCGGCGAACCCGGCCTGAGAGAGGTCGAGGATGACCGCCCTTACGCCGGGGATGCTGTTGAGCTGCCCGCGCAGGCGGCCCATGAGCTCCTGCTGATTGGCTTCGCGCTGGTCGGGAGGCACAAACGAGACGAACATCATGCCGGTGTTCACGCCTGAGCCACCGAAGCCGCCGACCACAGCGAAGGCCCGGTTGACCTCGGGGGCTGCGTTGACGATCCCCTCGGCCTTGAGCATGAGCTTGTCCATCTCGTCGATGTCGGCGCCCACTGCGGTCTGGATGCGGATCATCACGCGGCCTTGATCTTGGGGCGGTACGACCTCCTTCGGCAGGTTCTTGACCTCGTAGATCGACCAGCCGAACAGCGCGAACGCCGCGACGATGATCGTGGTGGGGATCTGTAAGGCGCGAGGCAGGACCCAGGCATAAACCCGAGACAGCGCCTCGAAGCCCCTGTCCACGCCCCGGCCGATGATCGTGCGGCGGTGGTGGCCGACCTCGAGAAACTGGGCGCAGCGCGCCGGGGCGAGCGTGATCGCCTCGACGTAAGACAGCAGGACGGCCACCGAGAGCGTGACGCCGAACTGAAAGAAGAACTTGCCGATGACCCCGTCCATGAAGATGACCGGGATGAAGATGGCGACGACGGCGATGGTGGCGGAGAGGGCCGCAAACGCGATCTGCCGCGTCCCCTCGCGCGCCGCCGTGACCTTATCGGCCCCGCCCTCGCGATGCCGCACGATGTTCTCGAGCACCATGATGGCGTCGTCGACCACGATGCCCACGGCGAGCGAGAGCCCGAGCAGCGTGAACGTATTGAACGTATAGCCCAGAAAGTAGAGCACCGCGCAGGTGCCCAAAAGCGACATGGGGATCGCGAGCAGCACGTTGAGCGTGGTCGAGAAAGAGCCGAGGAAACCCCAGCACAGGAGCCCCGTGAGCAGGACCGCCATGAGCAGTTCGAAGGCGACCTCGTTGACCGACTGCTCGATGTAGTGCGTCGAATCGAACATGACCCTCACGGTCATCCCCTCAGGCAGCCCCTCCTGGATCTCATCGAGCGAGGCGCGGACGGCTTTGGCGACGGCGACGGCATTGGCGCCGCGCTGCTTCTTGATGCCGAGGCCCTGAGCGGGCTCACCGGCGATGCGCGACATCCGACGCAGATCCTCGAAGCCGTCTTCGACGAGGGCCACGTCTCGGAGGAACACGGGGCCCTGAGCGGTGGACTTCAGGACGATGCCCTCGAGGGTGGACAGCTCCATCGCCTCGCCGAGCACGCGCACGTTCAGCTCTCGGCCCTCCGTCTCGATGCGCCCGGCCGGGACCTCGACGTGCTCCTTCCGCAGCGCGTTGAGGATCTCCAGCGTCGTCAGCCCCTGCTCGGCGAGCTTGCGCGCATCCAGCCAGATTCGGACAGCGCGCGGCGTATAGCCGCCCATGGAGATCTCGCCGACGCCGGAGACCGTCTGGAGCTTCTCCTTGACGCGATAGCGGGCATAGTCGGCCAGCATGGCCCTCGGGAACGGCCCGGCGACCCCAATCCACAGAATGGGATTGTCCTCGGGGTTGTTCTTGCTGATCGTCGGCGGATCGATGTTCCGCGGCAGCTGATTCTGGATCTGCGCGACCCGGGTCTGGACCTCTTGAAGGGCGGCGTCGACGTCTCGATTCACGTCGAGCTCAAGGGTGATGTTGCCGCTGCCCTGACGAGAGGTCGACGTGAGCGACTTGATGCCCTCGACCTGAACGAGCGCCTCCTCGATGGGCTCGACGACATCGTGCTCGACGATCTCCGGGGCCGCGCCCTCGTACCCGACCTGGATGTTCAGGGTCGGAAAGTCGACGTCGGGGAACTGGCTGACGCCCATGCGGGAGACGGCGAGGCCTCCGAAGACCATCGTCGCCGCCATGAGCATCCACGCGAAGACCGGACGCTCAATGCAGAGATCGGTAATTTTCACCGTCCGCCCTCTTTGGCGGGCGCGACGGCGGCGGGCGGTTGCCCCTCACCCGGCAGGCGGACCTTCGCGCCGTCCCGCAGGGCCTCGTAGCCGCGCACGACGAGCTTGTCCCCGACCTTGAGGCCCGCGCGGATCTCCACGCGGCCGTCGGACGTGCGCTGACCGAGCTGGACCATCCGCTCTTTGGCGACCTCGCCTTCGACGACGTAGCAGAGCATCCCCTTCTCACTCGGACGCACGGCGGACTGGGGGATGACCGGTGCCTCGCGGGTCTCACCGAGCGGCACGACGACCTCGGCGAACGCGCCCGGCCTCAGCGTCCTGACCCCAACGCCAGGGGGGATGTCGGCGATGGCCGGCACGAGGCGCGAGGTGGGATCCGCCGCGCCGCCGACGTGTTTGACGACGGCCTGGCGGGGTGCGGGCTCACCCGCGACGCGGAAGGTGACGACCTGGCCCACCTTCAGCGAGGGCGCGTCGGCCTCGGCCAAGGCGAAGCGTAAGAGGAGGGGCTCACGGCGGAGGAGCGTCGCGATGAGCGTGCCGGGGTTGGCGTATTGACCGGTGCGGATGTCGCGGGTCTCGATGGTCCCGGCGAGCGGCGCGCGGACGGTCGCGTCCCGTCGATCGAGATCGGCGCGCTGCACGCTGGCGCTCGCGAGATCGACGTCGGAGTGGGCCGTGCGGACTCGGGTCCGGTAGGTCTCGAGCTCCTCTCCACGGATGAGGCCGGGGCTCTGGCGGTCCGCCGTCTCTCGTCGGAGGAGCGCGGCGTCGGCCTCGGATAACGCGGCCTTGGCGCGCTCAAGCTGGGCCCGTGCCGACTGAGCGGTCAGGCCGTAACGCGCCGTGTCAATGTCGACGAGGATTTGCCCCGCGATGACCTCGTCGCCCTCCCGGAAGCGCACGGTGTCGACCCCGCCGGAGACGCGGGCGGTGATCTGCATCCGCTCGAAGGCGTCGATGCTGCCGACCGCGCTCGTGGAGAAAACGACGGTCTCGGCTTTGACGTCGGCGACCTCGACGGCGAAGGCTTGGGCTGCGCCGCCCATGCCGCCTCGCCCACCTCCGGGGCCGGAAGGGCCGCCAGGAGGGCCACCCGCCTTGGCGCCGTCCGACCCCCCGCCCTTGCAAGCGGAGAACCCCAGAACGGCGATCAGCGTCGCCTTACGGATCGTCGAGGCGGTCACGGCTCACTCCAGTCCAGACCACCCGGGTCGAGCCCCAGGGCGGAGTTGTATTGCAGACAGGCGGCGGCCGCGTCGATCTCTGCGCGAACCCGGGCCAACGCGGCCTCGAACCGGCGATGGGTCGCGTCGGCCAGCTCGAAGGCGGTCGCCAGCCCCTCGCGGTGCAGCGTCTCGGTCTCCTTGAAGTTGCGCTCGGCGAGGGTCTCCGTAGAGGCGGCCTGCTTGAGCACCTCGGCCTGTCCGGACGATCGCGCAAGGGCCATGGAGACATCGCGCTCGACGAGCCGCACCTGCTGCGTCGCGGCGAGGCTCAGCTCGCGAAGGGTGGCGAGCCGCTCAGCCTGATCGGCGTTTCGCTCGAAGCCATCGAAGAGCGGCCAGGCGAGCGTGAGCGTGAAGCTGCCGTCGTCGTTTCGACCGGAGAAGTTCTCCTCGCTGCTCAGCCGGTAGCTCAGGTCCCCCCGGAGGGTCGGCACGAAGCGGCGCATGGGCTCGGTCGAAAGCTCGGACTGAGCGGCGACAAGCTCTCGGCGCGCGGCCAGATCGAGACGCCGAGTTCGGGCGGCACTGACGTCGGCCGAGGAAACGCCAGAGTTGGGCACCACCAACCCCTCGCCCTCCGGCCAGGCGTCGGCGAAGACGAGGCTCTCGGGGTCCGCGTCGATGAGGGCGGCAAACGCGATGACCGACTGATCGAAGCCCGCCTTCGCGACCGCGAGCGAGCTGCGCGCCGTCCCAACCTCGAGCTCGGCGCGGGTCAGATCGTGGGCACTCGAGAGCCGCGCATCGAGGCGGGCTTTGGCGTCCGCAATCGTGGTCAGCGCGACTTGTTCGCGCAGCTCGGAGGTCCGCAGAACGAGCAGGGCCCCGCGCGTGGAGAGGTACGCGCTCGCGGCTTCGAAGGCGAGCAGGCGCCGGGCCTCGCGCGCGTCGAGGGCCGCCGCGTCCCGGAGTCGTCGGGCCTGTCGCAAGAGCGGATAGGCCTTGAAGTCGAAGAGCGTCGCCGAGAGGTTTGCGCGCGCCTCGAGCGTGTCCTGGCTCTGCTCGCGCCCTCCGCCGAACTGCCGGACGAGCGCGTTGGTCGAACCGCTCGAGTCCGCCTCGAAGAGCTGATGCGAGTACACGCCGCTGAGGGTGAGGTCCGGCCAGAAGAAGCTGCGGGCCTTCTCGAGTCGCGCGTCCGCGGCGTCGGCTCGGGCGCCGGCGATCAAGCCGCGCTCGTTGCGGGCGAGCACCTGCTCTACCGCGAAGCGGAGGGTCACTGCTCGCGGGGTTCGCGGGGCGATCGGCGACGCGAGCAAGGCACAGATGAGGGCGACGGGGAGAATCACGGGCGAGGCGAGTGTACGAGTGATCGGGGGCTCGGTGTGAACTCTTGTTCGGAGGTCGTGGTACCGTGCCGGCCTCATGGCCAGACCCGACGAGCCTCTGTCCTCCAAGTTCGCCCATCGGCTGAGCCTCGGCCTCTTCGCCTTGATGTTCGGGCTCTGCGTCCTGCCTCGGGTTCATGGCCACCCCGTCGTCCTCGGCAGCGTGGTCGGGGCCGGGGGGCTGCTCGCCG
>SHZC01000137.1 GCA_009692505.1 Myxococcales bacterium | reverse complement strand
TCTGGACGGCGACGACGTAGGCAACGACGAGGACAACTGCCTCATCGATGCCAATCAGGACCAGGCCGATCTCGACCTCGACCTCGCGGGTGACGTCTGCGACCACGACGACGACGACGACGGCCACGACGACCTCGACGATAACTGCCTACGCCTGTCCAACCCGCTGCAGGCTGACCTCGACGGCGACAATCAAGGGGACGGCTGCGACCAGGACCGGGACGGCGATGGCGTCGATGATGGAACCGATAACTGCGCGGAGGCGGTCAACCAAGGGCAGGAGGACTTTGACGAGGATGGGCTCGGTGATGCCTGCGACGATGACGACGACGGGGATCTCGTCACCGATCTCGACGACAACTGTCCCGCTCACCCCAACCTCAATCAGGAAAACCTCGACGCCGATCAGGCCGGTGACATCTGCGACACCGATCTCGACGGCGACGGGATCAACAACCCGAACGATGTTTGCCCGTCCCTCGCGGACGCCGGCCAGGAGGATCTCGACGGGGATCGCCTAGGCGATGTCTGCGATCCGGACGTCGACGGGGATGGCCGGGCGAACGTGGCGGACAACTGCGAGCGGGTGCCCAACCGCGAGTTCGAGGACCAGGACGGCGACGGGGTCGGGGACGCCTGCGACCCTGATCTCGATGGCGATGGCGTGGACAACGATGTCGACAACTGCCTCCTAGACTCGAACGCCGACCAGGTCGACTTGGATTTGGACCTCGCCGGGGATGCCTGCGACCACGACGACGACGACGATGAGACGGATGACCTGGTGGACAACTGCCCGCAGCAGTTCAACCCCTTGCAGCTCGACTTGGACCTCGATGGAATCGGCGATGCCTGTGACGACGACGAGGACGGCGACACGGTCCCCGACGCGGCGGACAACTGCCCCGCTGTCTCGAATGGCGCGCAGACCGATACGGACGCCGATGGACTCGGCGACGCCTGCGACGACGACGACGACGACGACGAGACCATCGATCTGGAGGACAACTGCCCGACGGATTCCAACGAAGATCAGGCCAACCTCGACGGTGACGGATTCGGTGATGTCTGTGACGACGATGATGACTCCGACGGTTCGCCAGACCTCTCGGACAACTGCGCCGTGGTGGAGAACGCGGGCCAGGAGGATCTGGACGGCGACGAGGTTGGGGACGCCTGCGATGCCGACCTGGACGGCGACGATTCGGACAATGAGGCCGACAACTGCCCGCGCGACCAGAACGTCGATCAGGCGGATCTGGACTTGGATGGAGAGGGCGACGCCTGCGACGGCGATGACGACGGGGATGGCCTCGCCGACGGTCTGGAGCTGCTCTATGAGCTCAACCCGCGCAGCCGAGACACGGATCTGGACGGCCTCGACGACGGGACCGAGGTCGGACCCGATGAGCTTCAGCCGCAGGACACCGACGGAGACCTCGCGCTCGACGCCGACGACGGGGACAGTGATGGGGACGGCTTTACAGACGTCGTCGAGGCCGGTGATCTCGACCTCGATACGCCCCCGCTCGACACCGACGAGGACGGCCTGTACGACGCGATTGATTTCGACAGCGACGACGACCTTGCACCCGATGCGAGCGACAACTGCCGCCTCTTTGCCAACGCCGACCAGCTCGATCTGGACGGCGACCGGCGCGGAGATGTCTGCGACGACGACGCGGACGGCGATGGGCTGTCGAACGTCGTCGAGGCGTCACTCGGCACAAGCCCGCTGAACCGGGACACCGACGACGATCGGTTGCCTGATGAGGCCGAGACCAACCTTGGGCAGCGCGTCGACACCGATCTCGACGGGACCATCGACGCGCTCGACGAAGACAGTGACGACGACGGGCGCTCCGATGGGCTTGAGAGCGGGGACGAGGACCTCGACACCGCCGCGAACGACACGGACGGCGACCTCGTGCCCGATTTCCGAGACCCGGACAGCGACGACGACGGGACGAGCGACGGTGAAGATAACTGTCCCATTGTGCCGAACGCCGACCAGGCCGATCGCAACGACGACGCCATCGGGGATGCCTGCCAGGAGGACGCGGACGGAGATGGCGTCTCCGATCTCGCGGACAACTGCCCGGCCGCCTCCAATGAGAGCCAGGCGGACTTCGACGGCGATGGCTCCGGCGATGCCTGTGACGGGGACGACGATGGCGACGGTCTGCCTGATGTCGGGGAGCTCGCCGTCGGGACCAATGCGCAGGATGCCGACTCCGATGACGATGGCTTCGACGATCTGGCCGAGGTCGTCGACGCCCGCTCCCCCATCGACACCGACAATGACCGGACCATCGACGCGCTCGACATCGACTCCGACGCGGACGGCGTGCTCGACCGCGACGAGCGCGGCAACCTCGACGACGACTTCCTCGACGACGCGCACGACCGGGATCAGGACAACGATGGCGTGCTCGAGGTCGCCGGTATCCCCGACAACTGCCCCCGCTTGTCGAACCCCAGCCAGCTCGACATGGACCTCGATGGGCAGGGCGATGCCTGCGATGCCGACGACGACGGGGATGGCATCCTCGATGTGGATGAGGGCAACCCGGCCAACGACCCGTGCAATCGAGACTCCGACCGCGACACGGTCCGCGATTGCGACGAGATCGGGCTCGTGCCGTTGCGGCCCCGCGACTCCGACCAGGATCTCCTGCCGGACTTCCTCGACGAGGACAGCGACAATGACGGGGTGCCAGATGTGGATGAGGCGGGCGACGAAGACCTCCTGACGCCGCCGGTGGACACGGACAGCGACGGACAATCGGACCTCGTCGACCGCGACAGCGACGGCGACGGCGTCTTGGACGCAGTGGATGTGTGTCGGCTGATCGAGGACGGGGACCAGGCCGATCAGGACGACGACGGGGTCGGCGATGCCTGTGACGACGACCTCGACGGAGACACGGTCGGCAACGAGGAGGACAGCTGCCCGACCGTGCCCAACGCCTCGCAGGAGGATCTGGACGAGGACGGGGTGGGCGACGCTTGCGAGCCGCCGCCGGAGCCGGACTTCGCCCTGCCCGACGCCGCCGTGATCGAGCTCGATGTGCCGGTGCTGCCGGACGCCGGTCTGGATGGGAGCGACGTCGAAGTGCCCGACGTCGAAGTGCCCGAGGTCGAAGTGCCCGACGTCGAAGTGCCCGAGGTCGAAGTGCCCAACGTCGAAGTGCCCGACCTCTCCGGTTCTGACGGCGCGCTCGCCGACGTCGGGTCAGCCACCGACCTCCCGGTCAAAGACGTCTCCGTTGCGACGCCCGACCAGGGAAGCGGCGAGACGGACTCGGGCGCGCTCGATGGGGGCGACGGCCGCGACTTCGCCGAGGGCACTGGGGACGACGCCGCCGCGTCCGACGGGCAGTTCGCTCAGGGTGGGGCGTGCGACTGCCGCTCGACGCCGTTCCCGAGCCTGGACCTCATGCTCGCCTTGCCCGCGCTCATCGCCTTCGGCGCGAGACGTCGCTTACGGAGGCGGTGAGGTCTTCAGGTCGAACCGCAGCTCGCCCCCGGCGGCGAGCGTCTCGTGGCGGAGAATCCGACCGACGCTCTGACCGTTGAGCGTCACGCCCCAGACATATCGGTGCTCGAGATCCGCCCCCGGAGCCTCAATCCGCAGCAGACCACCCGAGGGCAGGTCCAGCTCGGCGCGGCTAAAGAGCGGGGTGCCCACCCAGTAGCGGTCCGATCCGGCGATGGGATAGAGGCCCAACGCGCTGAAGATGTACCAGCTCGACAGGGTGCCGCCGTCGTCGTTGCCCGCGAGGCCCGCGGGGTCGTTGTGATAGAGGCGGGTCTGAATCTCGCGCAGCCAGTAGTCCGCTCGGTGGGGTCGGTCGCTGTGCAGGAAGAGGTAAGCCGAGTGGATCGCCGGCTCGTTGCCATGCCAGTAGAAGTTGTCCGGGATGTTCGTGCTCACGCGCCCCGTCCCTCCGAGCGCGGACTGCGAGAACAGCGCCTCGAGGCGCTCTCCGAGTACGGTCTTCCCGCCGAGCGCTTCGGCGAAGAGGTCCCCGTCGTGGGGGGCGTAAAACGACCACTGCCACGCGGTGCCCTCGGTGTAGAGCTCGTCCCCATGGGTGACGGGCGTGGTCGGCGGGCGCAGCGTGCCGTCCCGCCGCCGACCCACCAGGAAGCCGGTCTCCGGATCCAAGAGGTTGCGCCAGTTGTGGCCGCGCTCGCCGAACATCGCCGCGTCGCCGTCGAGCCCCAAGAAGGCGGCGAGCTGGCCCAAGGCGTAGTCGTCGTAGGCGTACTCCAGGGTGACCGAGACGGAGTTGCCGTCGTCTTCGATGGGCACATAGCCGAGCTGTTGATAGATCGCGATGGCGCCTCGCCCGCCCGAGATGGAGCCGGGCGGGACCGGGGCGGTCGCCGTCTCGCGCAAGGACGCAAACGCCGAGGCGTAGTCGATTTGGTCAACCCCCTTGACGGCACTGTCGGCGAAGACGATGTCGGCGCTCGTGCCGATCATGCCGTTGGTATCACTCGTCGCGGCCGGCCACCGGGGGATTTGGCCGCCGTCATCACGCATGGCCAGCAGGGAGCGCAGGCAGTCGCGCTGGGCGTCGTGATCGCTCAAGACGTAGAACGGGTGGAGCGTCCGGAACGTATCCCAGAGCGAGAGATCCGTGTGGTACCCGAAGTCGACGGCCGTGTGGACCTCGTGGTCGACGCCGGTATATCGACCGTCGACGTCGTCG
The DNA here is from genome assembly GCA_009692505.1 of Myxococcales bacterium. Lineage (GTDB taxonomy): Bacteria > Myxococcota_A > Bradymonadia > UBA7976 > UBA1532 > SHZC01. The sequence continues at coordinate 10,049 of SHZC01000137.1, read as the reverse complement.
AAGCGCGTCGGCATCCGATAGGTATTGTAGTGGGCCGTGTGGAGGATGGTGCGCTGGTCAAGGGTGCCCCCGGCGACGCGGAGCCGACTCGACTTTGATAGCCATAGAGCGCGGGCGGCGAGCGCTGTCTCATCGAAGGCGCGCCCGTCCAGCTCGGCCATGCGGTTCGCCGTCGCGCCCGCGATGTCGACGTAGGAGACGCCGGTGCGAACGAGGGCCGGCACGCCATTGAGCGGTCCGAAGTCGAGCATCGCGCCCAAGACCAAGCCGGTCGCTTCGGTCCCGGCGATCGGCCCAAGGGCATCGTGCAGCGTCACGGTCCGAGGGGGCGGCTCGAAGGTTGCGTTGAAGTAGACGAAGAAACCCCCCCGCCCATTGGTGTAGTCGCCGCCGTAGTTCAGGGAGCCCTGAAGCTGGCCTTCGGGCGTCAGCTCAATCGCCGCGCTCTTCACGCCGTCTCCCGTGAGGTTGGCGGTCAGGTCGAAGAACAGGGTGCTCGGACCCTCGGTAAAGGTGAAGCGGCCCAAGCCTCCGCGCGTGGACGCGGTGAGCGCGACGTCGACGGCGGGCGTATCGAGGCTGACCTCATAGACCCCCGGCCGCGCCTGTTGCGAGCCCGGACGTATGGGCAGGTACTGCAGGAACGGCGAGCCGACGAGGGGCATGGCGAGCGGCAGGATCCGGAGGTTGCCGTAGTCGACCACGCCTGTCCCGACGAAGTGGGTGTGGCTGAAGCCCCGGATGTGCGGGTCGTCGGCGTGATAGCCGCTGAAGTGATGGAACGGCGGGTGGAAGCCCCCGAGGCTCGTGTCCGGCCCGAAGCGGACCATGCCGAGCGGCACCTGGGCGGCCGGGGTCAGGGCCGCATACCCGAACGCCAGCCCACCCGCGCCGATGAAGAGGTTCATGGTGTCGAGCGCGGCCTCGGCCGAGAGGAACGGCTCAGGGTCGGGCGGCGCGGCGTCGGGCGGCGCGGCGTCAGGCGAAGCGGCGTCAGGCGAAGCGGCGTCAGGCGAAGCGGCGTCAGGCGAAGCGGCGTCCGGTGCGAAGGCGGCGGGCGCACTTTCATCACAGCCGCTGGTCAAGGCGACGATCAGAAGGGCGAGTGGCCAAGGTTTTTTCATGGGCCGACCATACCCAAGACCTCTGCGGGCGTCACGCGGGCGGCGAGGAGTCCCCACCCGTTCGGTCGGACCGCCCCGACCTCACGTCGGCGTCGGGGCCAAAGTCGAACGTGAACGTCGCGCCCTCTCCCGGTTGGCCCGTGGCCTCCACTTGGCCGTTGTGCCGGGCGACGATGCGGGAGACGGTCGCGAGTCCAATTCCGCTGCCCTCGAACTCCGTGGTGCCGTGCAGGTGCCGGAACGGCTCGAAGAGGTCGCGGGCGAACGCCGGATCGAAGTCGACGCCATTGTCCTTCAAGAAAAACCGCCCATTCGTGCGGCCGAACTCGATGCGGGCCTCTGGGCTCCTGGACGTGAACTTCCAGGCGTTTCCGCGGAGGTTGACGACGAGGACGCGGGCCATCCTCGGGTCGGCCAGGGTCAGGAGGCCGGTGGGGCGACGAGCTCGACGCGGCGGCTGGGGTTTATGAGGCAGAGCTCGGCATGCAAGTCCGAGAACAGGACGGACAGGTCCACCGGGCGGCGCGTGACCTCGGCCCGCGTGGTCTGAGACAAGGCGAGCAGGCTCTGGAGGATGTCATTCATGCGGTGGGCGTTGGCGACGATGCGGTCGCAGTCCTGTCGGTGCTCCGCGCTGAGCGATTGGGCTGCGTCGTGGACGAGCATCTCGGCGAACCCGCTGATGTTTCGCAGCGGCCCTCTGAGATCGTGGCTGGCGGTGTCGTTAAACGTCTCGAGCTCGGCGTTGCGCGCGGCCAGCTCCCGTGGGCGCTCGGCGTTGCGGCGCTCGAGCTCCTCGTTGAGGTGGCGAACCTCAAGCTCGGCTCGAGCTTGGATCGTCACGTCCTGAGCGGTGCCGACCATGCGGACGAGCTCACCCTTCGCGTCGCGCAGAAAGTGGCCCCGAGCTTCGATATCGGTGTCGGGCTTGAGCCGAAGGCGGTGTCGGAACTGAAAGGGCTCACCCGATTCGCGCGATGTGCCGCGCCTCGGCGAGCTGAGCGTCGCGCTCCTGCAGCCGTGACAGGGTGACCTTGCGGGCCTCCGACTCGAGCTCGAGCGCCGAGGTTCGCTCGCGGACGCGCCGCTCAAGGTCGCCCTGGATGCGACGACGCTCCATGAAAATGGACCCGAGGGCGACCGCGGTCGCGGCGGTGTCTTGCAAGATGCCGGACAGGAGCACGGCCTGCCAGAGCACCACTGAGGCGAAGAGGCCCGCGGCTTCGAGCGCGCGTCCTCGGGTCCAGAGAAAGCCCGGCTCCGGTTAGGCCGTCGCGAGGATGAGCGGAGCGAAGAGCACGACGTCCGCGAGCTGGGCGAAGGCCGTGGCGAGAAAGACCATGGTCAGTCCAGTTCGGGACTGGAGGAGCTGCAGGCCGATGGAGAAAGTGGCCCCGAAGATCGCGGCGATCAGGCCCGCCCCGAAGACGCCGCTGATGGCTGTACGCGACGAAGCGAGGCAGTCGGCACCACCCGCCCTCCGATGGGCGAAGTGCGTCAGCAGTGTCGTTTGGAGGACGATGCCCAAGGCGAGCAGCACGGAGAAGACGGGCCGCTCCCGCCGACGAGGGCAAAGACCCGCGTGGCGAGTCCGATGGGCAGGAGCGCGGACTGACCCAGGAGCAGCGTGCATGCGTACGCGATGCCTGTGCCGGCCCAAGTGGTCGCGTGGGCCGCGGTCTGATCGTAAAGTAAGTTGACGACCCCGGCCCCGCAACACGCCAGGAAGACCCAGAGCCCCCTTTTTACCTCTACCCCCATGCGCTCTACCTAGCCCTTTGGGAGGACGCTGCCAAGGGTGAGGGCTCTTGTGAGCAGCGGCCGGAGGCGCGAGACGAGCGCGTCGACCCAAGCGGGCTCGGCGTTGAGTGAGGGGACCAACGCGAGGGCCTCACCCCCGGCCGCACGAAAGTCCTCGAGCGCGCGGATGCCAATCTCCTCGAGCGTCTCGAGGCAGTCGGCCACGAACGCGGGGCACATCACCGCCACGCGAGTCACACCGCGGGCCGGCAAGGTCGGGAGGACCTCGTCGAGGTACGGACGAATCCACGGCATCCGACCGAGGCGAGACTGGAAGGCCACGGTGTATTGCCCCTCCGTCAGGGAGAGTCGGTCGGCGAGCCCTTGGGCCGTGGCGAAACACTGGGCGCGATAGCAGTTGCGATTGGCGGACCCGATCGTCTCGCAGCAGGTCGAGCTCGAGAGGCAGTGACGGCCTGACTCGTCGCTCTTCCTCATGTGGTGCTCCGGCAGCCCATGAAAGCTGAACAAGACGTGGTCGGGCTTCAGCGTCTCGAAGGTTTGCCTGGCCTGAAGCGCGAAGGCGTCGAGGAAACCGACATCGTCGTAGAACGGCGGGAGCGTGGTCAGATAGGGCGTATTCCAGCGCGCCGCCACCAGACGATAGACGGCCTCCACCGTTGAGCCCGTGGAGCTGCTCGCGTACTGCGGGTACAGCGGCGCGACGACGATCTCGTCGACGCCGGCCGCCTTCAGGTGATCAAGAGCGGCCGCGAGCGAGGGCTGCCCATACCGCATGGCCAAGACGACCTCCGTCTCCGGCAGGCGCGCGGCGACAGCGTCCCGGAGTTGCTTGCTAAATACGAGCAGCGGCGAGCCTTCCGCCGTCCAGACCTTGCGGTACGCAGCCGCCGAGCGCGCCGGTCGGAAGGGCAGGATGGCCAGCTCCAAGAGGAGGAACCGACCGATCGGGTGCATATCGAGCACCCGCTCGTCGTAGAGAAACTCACGCAGGTATCGCCGAACGGCCTTCGTGGTGGGGGCGTCGGGCGTGCCGAGGTTGACGAGCAGTAATCCTCTCTTCATGGGCCGAGAGGCTGAGGCGGTTTCGGACGGTTCGCAAGTCGAAGGCTCGCGCTTGAGCGTTCGCCGGGGCGGGCGGCGACCTCCCGTCAGCCCGCAGGATCGCGTCCGCTCCGGCCGAAGGGTCGCGTCTCGACGTTGACTTGGTCCATGATGCGCGTCCCGTGAGTCGAACTTTCCACATATCCCTCCTGTTCGCCGTCGTCGTCGGTCTGACGAGCCCGGCACAGGCGCGCCTGCCTCGCGCGCTCATCGACGAGGCACAGGGGGCCGGCGGCCTGGTCCTCTTTGGTGCCGTGAGTCGGGCTTGGCCGCAGTGGGTGGAGATCGTGCGCGACGGGCCGAGCCGGGCCGTGGGCCGACCGGCGTTCGGCCGCCTCGACGACGGCCTCAAGCTCGTCTCGTCGACGGCGATTCACGCCCGGAGCCGCGACGTTTGGGGGACGGTTGAGACGGTCGCCGCCCTGACCCGTGGCGCGCAGGAGATCGAGGCCCTCTTCCCCGGTCGAGGCCCGCTCGTCGTCACAGACATCTCCAAGCGGGGGGGCGGGCACCTTCGCCCGCATCGCACCCACCAGAACGGGCGGGACGTCGACGTGCTGCTTTATTCGATGCGGCCGCCCGGCGTAAAGGCCACTCGGCACGGCCCGGAAGGGGCACGCGGGCCAGGGGACCTCGATCTTGAGCGCACGTTGGCCCTGCTCCTGACGCTCCGGCGGGCTGACGCGCTGGAGGTGGTCCTCCTCGATCGACGGCTTCAGAGGGCGCTGTTCGTCTATGCGCGCGATGTCGTGGGGCTCAGCGAGGAGGTCCGCGCCGGGCTCTTCGAGTTTCCGGGAGGGTCTCGGGACGCCCTCGTGCGGCACGCCCCGAAGCACGCCACCCATATGCACCTCCGGTTTCGGTCGCCAGCAGCGACGGCCGCCGCCGATGCCTGGGACCGCATTAGGGGCCTGCGGCGATCGGAGCACGTCGTCGGGCGGGGCGAGACGTTGACCTCCGTGGCCTCGATGTATCAGACCACGGTCGACCTCCTCTGCACCGAGAACCGATTGCCCGTCGGGGCCCGGCTCCGGCGCGGGCAGCACCTCTTCGTGCTTCGTCTCGTACCGCTTGAGGCCCGCCTGGAGACCTCCTCCGACTCGCTCTTGGAGCCACGCGGCGGTTGACTCGATCCGTCGCCTTGAGCTTCCTGCTCCTCAGCTCCTTGGGCTTCGCGGCCATGGCCTTCCTGACCAAGCTGGCCTGCGAGACCTACGATGGCTCGACGGTAGCCGGGCTACGTTTCACCTTCGGGGCCGTGGTCACCGGCCTGCTCTGGGCGACGGGCAAGGTGGACGCGCGCCCTCGGGCTCTTCGCCTCGTGCTTGTGCGCGGAGCCACCGGCGGGGTCGCGGTCGTCTTGTACTTCCTCTCCGTCGAGCACCTCTCCGTGGGGCTGGCGACCCTGCTCAACTATACGTCCCCGCCGATGACCGCGGTCCTCGCTTGGATCTATCTTCGCGAGCGACTGCCGGCCGCGGTCTTCTGGGCGCTGGGTCTGACGTTTGGTGGAGTCCTGCTCGTCGTCGCTGGACAAGGCGAGCAGGGGGTCGGCGGGTTCGTCAAGACGGCCGACCCGTTCTGGATGGCCATGGGGATCTTGTCGGCGGTCTGCTCGGCCGCGGCCATCACGTCCATAAGGGCGCTGCGCTCCTCGACCCCACCGGAGAGCGTCTGGAGCATCTTCTTCTGGTTCTGTGTGATCGGGGCCGTCTGCGCGGTGCCCGCGTCCAAAGGCCTGCACGCGCCGAACACACGCGAGGCCCTCCTGCTCGTCGGGGTCGGGGCGACGGCCATGCTCGCGCAGCTCGGCATGAATCGCGTGATGCGCTGGGTGCCGGCCGCGTTGTTTGGCGTCACCGCCCAGATGTCAGTCGTCTTGACGATGCTGGCGGGCGTGATGTTTTTGGACGAGCCGTGGTCATTGATGAGCCTCGCAGGCGCGCTCGTTACGATCGGCGGGGTCTTGTGGGCGGTGAGGGCGGAGGGGCGGGCGAGTCGGGCGGAGGCTCAGGGGACGACGCGCCGCCAGCAGTAGTTGCGGGCGTTATCGCAAAGGTCGTGGTCGTTGACATAGGCCGAGTACGCGCAGCCGGGCACGCCGCAAGAGTAGGCCGCGCCCCGCTCGAAGGTGTCCGCGACGCCGCCAAGGCCACCGAGCGCGACGCAGAAGCGCTGATCACCAAAGCCGTCGACGAGCGCCCGGCGGTTGATGGAGTCTGGCAGCGTCGAGCACTGGTAGTCGGCGACGTTGCCGCCCAAGAGTTGGGCGCATGTCTCCACGCAGCTCTGGGGGACGGCCGCCCCCAAGTTGGGGCCATTGCCAACGAGGAAGCTGCCCACGTTCCGTCGCTCAAGGGGCTCCCGGACATAGACGAACCACTGGCCGTTTTGCACGTTGCCCTGCCGACCGCACTTCAACGCGCCATCGTCTTCGCCCCAGTCGGTCCCATCGGCCTCGTTGGAGTTCATACCGCGGTCCTGGAGATCCACGGTGAAGTCATCGGCGGCGTTACACTGGTCCTCGCCTTCGAGGTAACGCTGGTCGTTGTTGACCTGGGAGACCCAAGGCGTGCCCACGGGCAGGAGTGTGCCGTCGCGGTTATTGCGGCGCGCGGGCTGGGGCAGCTCGTCGCCGTGGCCGTTGTTCTCGCTGAAGCAACTCTGCTCGTCGGTGCCCGTCGTCCACTCATTGTACCAAACGACGCTGTAGAAGCTGAGGTCCACGTCGAGCGCGGCCGCATGGGCGCCGGCCTGGGCGCGGCAGGCGAACCTTACGTCGTGGGCGTTCACTCCGGCAGCGCGGAGCACGGAGAAGATGCCTGCGTGGCCCGCCGCCGGGGCGAGGGTCGTCAAGTCTTCGTACCAGTTGGAGCGCTGGTCGTTCAGCGTCGTGGTCGCCGTGCTGCCCACGAGCGTCCAGCCGCCGCCGTCCGTGGTCTGGTCGCAGTACAACTCGTAGACGTTGGCACCGTTGTCGCGGCTGATCCGGTAGATGCCATCGGTGCGATAGCCCCGGTTCCAGGCGTTGAGGCAGCTCGTGAAGACAAGGCAGGTCGGGTCTTCGTCCGCGTGGCCGCTGCAGTTGTCGTCGAGCAGATTGCAGCGCTCGAACCTCGGGAGGCTCGGCGTCGCATCGCAAGCGAGCGCGCCGCGAACGCACTGGAGCACGCCGTCTTCGCTGCACTCGCCGAGGCCGGCGCTGCACGCGATGCCGATGTCCGCCGGGCGGTCGTCGACTGCGCCATTGCAGTTGTCATCGAGGCCGTTGCAGACCTCCGGGACCGGAGAGCCAGCCTGCGCGCCGCAGACGACGCCCGCAGCCCCCGCGCAGAGGGTCTCCCCCGCGCGGAGACACTCGCCGGCGCCCGAGACGCAGGCCACCCCCGTCCCCGCGACGCCGTCGTCGACCGTGCCGTCGCAGTCATCGTCGAGGCCATTACAGCGCTCGGCGCCCGAGGGGCCGGGCGTCCCGTTGCAGACGAGGAGCCGAGCTTCGAGGTCACAGACCTGGTTGCCGGGCCGCGCGCAGATACCCTGGCCCGCCGCGCATTGGTCACCGAGGCCACGCACGTCGTCGACGCCGCCGTTGCAGTCGTCGTCTTCTCCGTTGCAGACCTCGGGGCCGGGCACGCGGGCCATCGCATCACAGACCAGGACGCCCCGGTCGGGATCGCAGACCAGGTGCCCAATGGCCGCACAAGCGCCCGCGCCGGCGCCGCACTCGAGGCCCACGCCGGGGACCTCGTCCGTCTGGCCATTACAGTCGTCGTCGTCCCCATTGCAGACCTCACCGCCGGGGCGAACCTCGCCGAGGCAGGCCTCGTAGCTCGACCCGTCGGCCGCGCACGCCTGGTTGCCCGCCACGCAGGCGCCCACACCGACGGTGCCCTCCGGGCCGCCGTAACACGGGCGCGAGTCGCCGGGGCGGCAGACGCAGGCGTTGGCGAGCCCATCGTCGACCGCGCCATTGCAGTCGTTGTCGGCGAGATCACAGAACTCGGGCGTGGGCACAACCTGACCGACGCAGGCACCGTAGAGGCCCCCGTCGCAGGTCCGTAGACCGCCAACGCAGGCGCCGACATCTTCCGTTCCGGCAAGGCCCTCGTAGCAGAGCTCCGTGAGCACATCACCGGCGTCGTCCTCGTCCTGAACGCCGTCGCAATCGTTGTCCAAGCCGTCGCAGCTCTCGGCCGAGGCCCGGATCATCGAGGTGCAGATGTAACCGCCGTCGACGCAGGTGCGGCTGCCTTCGGAGCAGACGCCGGCCTGGAGGGTGTCGCAGAGCTGGCCACCGCCGGGGTTGCCCTCGTCTGCGGCCCCGTCGCAATCGTCGTCGAGGCCATTACAAGCCTCGGCCGTCGGTGCCGGGACTGCGGCCAAACAGCTCACGGTGCCGTCGCCAGCGCACGCCAGCACGCCCGCCGTCTCGCAGACGCCGATGCCCGCGAAGCAGTCGTCGCCCAAGCCCAAGCCGTTGTCGGCCACTCCGTCGCAGTCGTCGTCGACGCCATTGCAGAGCTCGTCGACCGGGCTCAAGACGGGGGCCGCGCAGACCACCGACCCGTTCGGGCCGCAGGCGAGCACACCCTCGGCGTAACACGCGCCCAAGCCGACGTTACAGTCGTTGCCGAGGCTGAGGCCGTTGTCGACCACGCCGTCGCAGTTGTCATCGATGTCGTTGCAGAGCTCGCCGACGGGCTGCCCTTCGACCGCGCCGCAGGCCAGCGACCCGGCCAAGCTGTCACAGACGATAGCCCCCGCGGCGAGGCAAGCCCCGACGCCCGCGCTGCACGGTTCACCCGTGCCGACGATGCCTTCGTCCATGCTGCCGTCACAGTCATCATCGACGCCGTTGCAGGCCTCGGCGGACGGGAGCAGCTCGCCTATGCACAAGCCGTAGACGAGGTTGTCGCCGCAGTCCTGGGACCCTGCGACGCACGCGCCGACGCCGTCGGTCCCCGGGCGGCCAGTATAACAAGCGCGGCTCTGGCCGAGCTCGCAGACGCAGGCGCCGACGCCACCCGCCTCATCGGTTTGCCCGTTGCAGTCGTTGTCGGCCGTGTCACAGATCTCCGTGGCCGGGAGCACCTGATCGGCGCAGGCTCCAAGCACACCGGCAAGGCAGAGGCGCCCGCCGGCTTGGCAGAGGCCGAGACCATCGGTGCCCTCGGGGCCGTCGTAACAGGAGGCCGTGAAGGCCGCTCCGCCGTCCCCTTCGTCGGCGAAGCCATCGCAGTCGTCGTCGGCGGCGTTGCAGGACTCAGCCTCGGGACCGACCGCGGCGATGCAGGACCCGAAGGCACCCCGCTCGCACAGTTGGATGCCCTCGGAGCAGGCGCCGACGCCCAAGGTCTCAGGGGGGCCCTCATAACAGACGATGATCAGCGGGGAGCCGTTCGGCGCGTCGTCCGTTCGACCGTTGCAGTCGTCGTCGAGGCCGTTGCACAACTCGGCGGACGGCGAGGTCGCGACGGCGTTGCACTGAACGCGGTCGCGGGAGGCGGCGCAGACCAGGAAGCCATCGGTCCCGCAGGCACCGACGCCCGAGACACAGTCGTCACCCAAGGTGGGGAAGGCCTCGTCGGTCACGCCGTCGCAGTCGTCGTCGCGGGAGTTACACCGCTCGGGGGGGCCGACGCAGGCCGCGTACTGGCCAGAGGCGTCGCAGGTCTGCGATCCGCCGACGCAGGCCAGAGCCGCGCAAGGGCGAACCGCGCCAGGCTGGCACTCGGGCGGAAGGACAGGCACATCGGGCTCGAGGATCGCGGCGTCGGGCTCGAGGAGCGCGAGGTCGGGCTCGAGGAGCGCGGCGTCGAGCTCGAGGAGCGCGAGGTCGGGCTCGATCACCGCCACATCGGGCTCGATCACCGCCACATCGGGCTCGATCACCGCCACATCGGCCTCGGCGTCTGTGGAGACGAGGACGTCCTTGATGGTCCCCAGGTCGGAGGTTCCCATGCCGTCAGCGGTCGGCACGACGCCGTCGGTCACGCCGATGTCGGCGGGGTTCGCTCCCCGATCAACCGTCGGCAGGGCGTCTTCGGTGGCGGCCATGTC
>SHZC01000136.1 GCA_009692505.1 Myxococcales bacterium | reverse complement strand
AGCCTGGGGGTCGCCACGCTGGTGTTTACGGGCGGCTTGTTTGCGGCCGGGTATTGGGCCGGGCAGCGGCAGGGTCGGCAGTCGGTCGACACGACGCCCCAGCTCGGGGCGATCGACGCGGCGGCGCGGGCGGCTCGCGAGGACGCACGCGGCAGCGCGCCGGCCCCAGCGCTCGGCGATGTTGAGTTCCTCTTTCCTTCGGCGCTGGCCGCAGGTGCGAGAGGGGGCTTGGAGCAGGCCGCCGTTCGGATCCCCGCGCTCATCGTCGACACGGTTGGCCTCAAGCCCATCGCCGAGCCCATCGCCGAGCCGATGCCGACCTCCGTCGCCCCGCTCCCGGTCGCCGTCTCCACGCTCGCGCCGGTCGTTTCCATGCTCGCACCCGTGCTCGCGCCCACGGCGCCGCCGGAAGTGAGAGCACCGGCGCCCGAGAGCCGAAGCCCCATTGTCGAGGTCCCGGTGGTCGTCGCCACGCTCGGGTCCACGTTCGCGCCCCCGCCGCCGGACGAGGTCGAAGAGACAGTGGTCGCCCAAACGCCGAGGCAGCCCGCGACGCAGCCGTCGGTCGTCATCGGACTGCCTCCGCCGCCCGACGAAGACGAGCCGACCACTGCTGAGGCCCGGAAGGGTTCATCGAGCGTGACGAACCACTACACGCTTCAGGTCAAGTCCATCAAAGACAAGGGTGAGGCCGACGCCTTTATCGCGAAGTTGAAGGCCGATGGGTTCGAGGCGTCGCTCATCGTGGCGGACGTGCCCCGGAAGGGCCGGTACTACCGCGTCCGCGTCGGCCGCTTCGAGTCGATGGAAGCCGCTCGCGACTTTCAGCGGAAGTTCAAGTCCCACTCCGGGCTGACGGACGCGGGCTTCGTCACCGACCTCTGAAGCCAGGGTCAGCGGTTATTTAGTTAGAGAGGCGCCGCGGCAGGAGCGTCGCTGGACGGCGCGGCAGGAGCGTCGCTCGGAGGCGAAGCGCTCGCATCATCGGCTGGCTCCGCCGCATCGGGGGCTCGCGGGGGCGCGGCTTTGGGGGCCAACTTCCACTTGTCTGGATCCGGCTGGCCATCCCCGTCGCCGTCGATGCCCGTCTTCTCGATGCGGCCGCCCGCGTAGTACTCGAAGAAGTCGACCTTGCCGTCGTTGTTGCTGTCCCGCTCCAGGCGCGCGAGCTGCCCGCCCTCGTAGTATTTGAAGAGGTCCGGCTTGGCGTCGAACTCCAGGTCCACCTCTTTGCGAACGAGGAGGTCCCCCTCGTAGAAGCTCGTCACGTCGATCTTGCCGTCGAGATCGAGGTCCATCCGGTCCCGCGTCGTGCGGCCGTCGTCGTCGAGGTCCCGCCAGACATCGACCTTGCCGTCGAAGTTGATGTCGTAGCGCTTCTCGACGATGACCTCTTTGCCGGCTCGCGTGGCGAAGCACTTCCACGCGTCGGGCGTGCCGTCGCCGTTGATGTCGAAGGGTCGATCAACGCAGGCCTTCTTGACCTCGCCTTCGCCCCCCGCCGGCCTCTGCGCGCCGCCGCAGGCCGAGAGCAGGAGCCCCGCGCCGAAGACTTTGCCAAATGAACCTTGGAACACGCGGCACCTCATTGAGCGGTCGATGTGACCATGAGGTTCATCAACGAGGAAGGCTTTGAAGTCAAGCGTGCCTCGCCTTGTATTGGTGCGGCCCCCGCCTATAATGCGCCCGACCTTGGCCCCGGATTGCGTACCTGAATGTCGAGAAACGTCCGTAATTTCGCGATTATCGCTCACATCGACCATGGAAAATCGACGCTCGCCGATCGCATCCTTGAGTTGACTGGCGCCGTCTCCGACCGGGAACGGAAAGACCAATACCTCGACAGCATGGATCTCGAGCGTGAGCGGGGGATCACCATCAAGGCTCAGGCCGTGCGCCTGCCTTGGCGGGGCAAAGATGGGCTGATCTACGAGTTCAACCTCATCGATACGCCGGGGCACGTGGACTTCACCTACGAGGTCTCCCGCAGCCTCGCGGCCTGCGAAGGCGCGATCCTCGTCGTCGATGCCGCTCAGGGTGTCGAGGCGCAGACGTTAGCCAACGTCTACCTCGCGCTCGACAACAACCTCGAGATCGTACCCGTGCTCAACAAGGTCGACTTGCCCTCGGCGGATCCGGTGCGCACGCGGAAAGAGATCGAGGACATCATCGGCCTCGACACGAGCATCGCCGTGGACATCTCGGCCAAGACGGGGATGAACGTCGACTTGGTGCTCCAGGCGGTCATCGACTACATCCCGCCGCCGCCCGATAACCGCGACAAGCCGCTGAGGGCGCTCATCTTCGACTCTTGGTACGATAACTACCGAGGCGTGATCATCCTCGTCCGCGTGGTCGACGGGGAGATCAAGAAGGGCACGTCGATCTACATGATGGCCACCGAGCGCCAGTACGACGTGCTTGAGGTCGGGGCGTTCTGCCCGCAGGCGCGTGAGTATCCGGCGCTGTTGTCCGGCGACGTGGGCTTCGTCATCGCCAACATCAAAGAGGTCCGGCACGCGCGGGTCGGAGACACGATCGTGGCCTTCGAGCACCGGGCCGTGCTCTCCGAGCTCGAAGGCTTCAAAGACGTCACGCCCGTGGTGTTCTCGGGGCTCTTCCCGGTCATCTCCGCCGACTACGATCTGCTGCGCGACGCCCTCGAGAAGCTGCGCCTCAATGACGCGGCCTTCTCCTTCGAGCCGGAGACGTCTGCGGCCTTGGGCTCCGGTTTTCGTTGCGGGTTCCTGGGGCTTCTGCACTTGGAGATCGTGCAGGAGCGGCTCGAGCGTGAGTACAACATGGACCTCATCACGACCGCGCCGACCGTGGTCTACGAGGTCGTCCAGACCGACGGCACGATCGACCGCATCGACAACCCGGCGCACCTGCCGGATTCCAATGAAATGGACGAGGTCCGTGAGCCTTATATCAAGGCGACCATCCATGCGCCGACCGAGTACTGTGGCCAGGTCCTGAAGCTCTGCGAAGACCGCCGAGGGATCCAGACCGAGCTGTCGTATGCGAACGCCAACCGGATGCTCATTCACTACGACCTGCCGCTCGCCGAAGTGGTCTACGACTTCTTCGACAAGCTCAAGAGCGTCACGCGGGGGTACGGCAGCTTCGAGTATGAGCTCGCCGGCTATCGCGCGGGCAACTTGGTCAAGCTCGACGTCAAGCTCAACGGCGAGAACGTCGACGCCTTGTCGATTATCGTTCACCGCGACCGGGCCTACGACCGTGGCAAGATGCTCTGCGAGAAGCTGCGGGCCGTCATCAACCGGCAGCAGTTTGACGTGGCGATCCAGGCGGCCATCGGCCAAAAAATCATCGCCCGCGAGACCGTGAAGGCCCTCCGCAAAGACGTGACCGCGAAGTGTTACGGCGGCGACATCAGCCGGAAGCGTAAGCTCCTGGAGAAGCAGAAGGCCGGCAAGAAGCGGATGAAGCAGGTCGGGAATGTGGAGCTCCCGCAGGAGGCGTTCCTGGCTGTGCTTAAGACCGACTGATATGGCCAACCCGCAGAAAATGCTCCTCGTGGCTCGCAAACGCGCCGGCTCGCTCGCACGGCAGACGCGGGAGCTGCTCGAAAAACACGCCGCGCGGATTGACCCGGCGATCAGGGGTGAGGTTGAGCGGTCGCTCTTCGCGCTCGAAGAGGCCGCCGCGGACGAGGTCGTCAAGTCAATTTACGACCGGATCAACGACCACGAGACGCTCATCGCCACCAAGCTCTCGGCCCTGACCCGCTCGGGCGCGTGGGAGACCATCCAGAGCATCGTGGTCGCCTTCGCCGTGGCCATGTCGCTCCGGGTCTTCGTGCTCGAGGCCTTCACCATCCCGTCGGGCTCGATGATCCCGACGCTGGCGATCGGGGACTTCCTGTTCGTCAACAAGCTGGCATACGGGGCCCGCCTGCCGTTCACGCGCAGCTTGCTCAAGCAGTGGGACGAGCCCGAGGCCGGCGACGTCATCGTCTTTCTGTATCCCTGCAACACCTCCCAGGACTTCATCAAGCGCGTCGTGGGTCTGCCCGGGCAGGTCATCGACGTCACGCCGCATGGCTTCGTCACGGTCGACGGCGCGGCCGTCAAAGAGGCGCCGACCGGCCCCTTCGGCAAGCTCGCGGACTTCGGCGAGGCACCGATGATGGCCATGCTCGGCGCCGACCCCGCGATGGTCTACTACGATGCGCAGCTCGGCCCCCAGTCGTTCGGCACGCTGCGTCCAAACAGCTTCTCCGAAGTCGAGCAGTTCCCGCTGCCGAGCGAGCGTCGCGCGCCCGATACCTGGTCGGATCTCACCGAGAAGCGCTGGTGCCAGGGAGACCTCGGAGGCCGGGCCGCCTCGATGGTGCGACCGTTCCCATGGCGGGTGCCCGAGGGTCACGTCTTCGTCATGGGCGACAACCGCGACAACTCCAGCGACTCTCGGGTCTGGGGCTTCGTCCCGTTTGGCCATGTCAAGGGCAAGGCCATGTTCATCTGGCTGTCCTGGGATGGCTTACGCAACACGATTCGTTGGGACCGACTCGGCGAGCTCGTCCACCGGACGGCTCCAACGTCGCCCTGAACCAAGCTCTTCATGACCGCCACCATGACCGAAGCCGAAGCCCGTCGCCGCCTCCTCACCGCTGCCGAGGTCCGTCGGACCGTCCGTCGTTTGGCCCATGAGATCATTGAGAGAGCCGGTCCTATCGAGACCCTCTGCCTCATGGGAATCCGCACCCGAGGCCTGCCGCTCGCGCGCCGTCTCGCCGCGGTCATCTCCGAGATGGAAGGCGCGGAGGTGGCCGTCGGGACCCTGGACATCGCGCTCTATCGCGACGACGTGTTCAGCGCCGGCTCGAACATTCGGGTCGGCGAGACCGAGGTGCCCGTCGACATCCAGGACCGCATTGTCGTCCTGATTGACGACGTCCTGTTCACGGGTCGGACGGTCCGGGCCGCGCTCGACGCGGTCATGGATCTGGGTCGCCCTCGGCAGATTCAGCTCGGCGTCTTGATCGATCGCGGACACCGCGAGCTGCCCATCCAGGCGGACTATACGGGCCTCGTCGTGCAGACCAGCCCGACCGAGCGGGTCGTCGTCCTCCTCGAAGAAACCGACGCGGAAGAGGATGGCGTCTACGTCGTCACGCCGCCCTTGCGGACCTGAGGCAGCCACGTGTCCAACCCCCGTCGGCATCTCCTGGAGTTGGCACCGCTCGACGCCACCGAGCTGCTGCACCTGCTCGATCTGGCCGAGTCGTTTCAGGACATCTCTCAGCGCCGCATCAAGAAGGTCCCGGCCCTCAGAGGCATGACCGTCGTCTTGCTTTTCCTCGAGGCCTCGACCCGCACGCGCACATCGTTTGAGCTCGCCGCGAAGCGCCTGAGCGCCGACACCCTGAGCATCACCGGCGGCACCAGCAGCGTCGTGAAGGGCGAGACGCTCTTGGACACAGCGAGGAACCTCGAGGCCATGTCGCCGGACATCATCGTGCTCCGACACCGCCACTCGGGATCGCCCCACCTGCTGTCTCGGCACATCGACGCGTCCATCGTCAACGCCGGAGACGGAGGCCATGAGCACCCGACGCAGGGCCTGCTCGACGCCCTGACGATTCGTCAGCACAAGCGGCGCATCGAGGGCTTGAAGGTCGCGATCATCGGCGACATCGCGCACAGCCGGGTGGCCCGCTCGAACATCGTCTGCCTCAACCGGCTCGGGGCCGAGGTCGTCGTCTGCGGGCCGCCGACCATGCTGCCCCCGGACATCGAGTCTCTCGGTTGTCGCGCGACGAGCGACCGCGCAGATGCCGTGCAGGACGCCGACGTGGTGATGATGCTCCGCATCCAAAAAGAGCGGATGACCGAGGAGCTCTTCCCGACAGATCGGGAGTACGCGATGCGCTTCGGACTGGACCGCGCCGCGCTCCGCATGGCCAAGCCGGACGCGCTCGTCATGCACCCAGGGCCCATAAACCGAGGCGTGGAGATCTCGCCTGAGGTGGCGGACGGGCCCCAGTCGATCATTTTGGACCAGGTCGCCAACGGCATCGCCGTGCGGATGGCGGTGTTGTTCCACTGCGCGGGCGGGGGGGCGCAGGCATGAGCACGCGGCTGATCATTCGGGGCGGGCGTCTGCTCTGCCCCGCGACAGGCCTGGACCTGAGGGGCAACGTCGTCGTCATGGGCTCGTCGATCGCCCTGATCACCGCCGAGTCGGTCGCGGCCCTCGAAGGCGACCTGATCATTGACGCGACCGATTGCATCGTCTGCCCGGGCTTCGTGGACCTCCATGCCCACTTCTGTGAGCCCGGCGAAGAGCACAAAGAAGACTTGGAGTCTGGAGGCCGAGCGGCGGTCCGCGGGGGCTTCACCTCGGTGGTCACAGGCTCGCAGACCACGCCGTCCGTGGACAGCCGCGCAGTCGTCGAGCACCTCGTCCGCCGCAGCGCCGCGGTGAGCGCGTGCCGAGTCTTGCCCATGGGCGCGTTGACCCGCGCGCGAGAGGGCCGCCGCCTCTCCGAGATGTACGACCTCCGGGATGGTGGCGCGGTCTGCCTCGGGGACGGGGATCTCTCGGTCTCGGATCCCGCGCTTCTTCGGCGGGCGATGCAGTACGCGCGGTCGGTCGGCTTGCCGGTCTTTGAGCACCCTGAGGACCTCTCGCTCGCCGCCCACGGCGTCATGCACGAGGGGGGCGTCTCCACTCGGCTCGGGCTTGTGGGCTCGCCGGCCGTGGCCGAGGAGATCGTCGTCCTGCGGGATCTCGCGTTGTGCGCCGAGACGGGCGTGCGTCTGCACCTGGGGCCGGTCAGCGCGCTCGGTGCGGTCGAGGCGATCCGCCGAGCCAAGGCCGATGGCCTGCCCGTCACCTGCGCCGTCACCGCCGCGCACCTGCACTTCACCGACGACCTCATCGCCGCCGCCTATGGACCGAACCTCCGGTCGCGCCCGCCGTTCCGTTCGAGCCTTCATCGGGACGCGCTGCGCCGTGCCGTCGCCGAGGGCACGATCGACGCCATCACCAGCGGGCATCGGCCGCAGAGCGCCGTCGAGAAGGACGTGGAGTTTGACCTCGCGGAGCCGGGACTCATCGGACTTCAGACGGCGCTCGGTCAGACGCTGCAGCTCGTCGATCTTGGGCATCTGACGCTCATCGACGCGCTCGCCCGCCTCGTCGTCGGTCCCAACGTCGTGCTCGGTCGCCGCCCGGGCCGCTTGGCCGCCGGTGAGGTCGCCGATCTCGTGATCTTCGACCCCAACGTCCGTCAACGGGTCGAGGTCGACGCGGAGGGGAGCCGAGCCCGTAATACCCCGCTGCTCGGGCAGGTCCTGCCGGGCCGAGTCCGCTGCACGCTCGTCAATGGACGTCGCGTCTTTGAGACCCAGGACTTGGACGGAGCGTCGGCATGAGCGTCGGAATGAACACGGCTCGCGAGCCCGCCGCGCTCCTACTCGAGGATGGGACCCGCTTTGTCGGGCAGGCCTTCGGCGCGAGCGGGCAGACCACGGGCGAGGTCGTGTTTAACACCTCGATGACCGGCTACCAGGAGATCCTGACGGACCCCTCGTACCGGGCCCAGCTCGTCACGATGACCTATCCGCACATCGGCAATACGGGGGTGAACCCGGCCGACGTCGAGAGTGAGCGGGTGCAGGCCGCCGGCCTCATCGTCCGGGAGGCGCACGAGGCGCCGTCGAGCTGGCGGAGCTCGGGCTCGCTGCACCGCTACCTGGAGCGCAACGGGGTAATCGCCTTGACGGGCATCGACACCCGCGCCCTCGTCCGTCGCCTCCGGCAGACCGGGGCCATGCGGGGTGCGCTGGTGACCGGGGACCTCTCGCCCGAGCGACTGCGCGAGGTGCTCGCGACCGAGCCCCCGATGGAGGGTCGAGACCTGGCCAGCGAGGTGAGCTGCAAGGCCCCCTACGACTTCACAGAGGGGCTCCTTCGACTGCACGGTGAGGCCCGGACGCGGCCGGTCCCCCCAAGGCCTGCCCGACCGTATCGCGTCGTCGCCTACGACTTCGGCATCAAGCGGAACATCCTGAGGCTCCTTGTCGACTCGGGCTGTGAGGTCACGGTCGTGCCGGCCAAGACCTCCGCCGAAGACGTGCTCGCCCGAGACCCGGACGGGATCTTTCTATCCAATGGTCCCGGTGATCCGGCGGCGTGCATCGAGGCCATCGCGAACGTGCGCGCGCTCATCGGGAAGCGCCCCATCTTCGGCATCTGCCTTGGGCACCAGATCCTCGCGCTGGCCCTCGGGGCGCGGACCTACAAGTTGAAGTTCGGGCATCGCGGGGGCAACCAGCCCGTGCGGGACGAGGTCACCGGGCGCATCGAGATCACCAGCCAGAACCATGGGTTCGCGGTGGATCTCACGACCTTGCCGCAGGAGCTCTTGCCCACGCACGTCAACCTCAACGACGGCACCAACGAGGGCCTCGCGCACCGCGACCTGCCGATCTTCAGCGTGCAGTACCACCCAGAGGCGAGCCCCGGTCCACACGACGCCGACTACCTCTTCGCGCGCTTTCGGGCGGCCATGGACGCCGCACGATGAGCGGGCGTTGGGCGTTGTTCGTGGCGTCTGGCCTTCTTGCGTGCTCGGTGCAGAGCCCGGAGGCACCTGCTGGCCCTCCGAAGTCGGTGCACTCGAAGCCCGCTCCATCGGCGGGACCTGGAGCCAGCGCGACGAGCTCGGAGGCACCGGCCGCACCGGGCGACTATCCACCCGCCGATCGGGTGTTCTTTGACGGCGGCGTGGTCTACGGCGCGGACGGCGATGCGCTCTGGGCTCAAAGCGCCTCGCCCGGCGCTCCGCTCCTGTGGCGGGTCTCGGGCGAGGGCGTGGTGACGCACCTCGTCTCCGGTCGCGTCGGCAAAGACGTGGGCCTCTTCGTCGTGCGTGGGCTCGGGCGTGGGCACCTCGAGGCCGCCTTGACCCTGAGTCTGCTCGATCCCAAGACGGGCCTCGGGCGTGAGCTCTTCCGCCATCGCGGCGAGCGAAACGAGGCGATGACCGTCGCCTTGGCCGACGTGGATCGGGACGGCGTCGACGACCTGGCGTTCTCCTACTTCGCGTCCAAGTACTTCGTGCGGACCCGGCACCTCACGGCCCAGGGCGGCGAGACCGAAGGGCCGGACATCCGCATGGCGTCCAGCCGGGTCTACGCCGATCTCGACGGGGACGGGCGACGCGACGAGGTCCTCGGTCGGGTCTACGGCGACGCCAAGGAGCTGCCCGGAGACCTTCGCATCGACCTCGGCCGAGGCTTCGAGCCGGTGCTCACGCAGGGGGGCGTGAAGTCGATGCTGGTCATGCCGATGCCCGGGGGCAAACGCGACGAGGTCTTCTTCTGCGACGGCTGGGTCGCCAACTACGGCAAAGAGGCCCGCGCCCGGCTCAAGCGCCTCCGCTACGTCGGCGGCAAGAGCAAGGTCGATGAGGTCGGCGCTTCGTCAAGTGAGTTTACGTTCTTCAGCCTGAGTGCCGTCGACACCGACGGGGACGGCGAGCCGGAGATCGTGGCGCAGGGCGATAAGCAGGTGACGGTCTTTCGGCGTGCGGAGTCGGCTCCCTTCGAGGCCCGCGTCGTCGGTCGGATCGACGCCGTGCTCAACACGGCCGTTGGGCGAACCGTCAACGGAGAAGCCGTCGTCTTCGTGCCCGGCCGCGCGTCGGTGACCACCATCCCGCTCCGCTCTCAGTGAAGATCGTCCTCGTTCACCCGTTGATCCCACAGAACACCGGCTCCATCGGGCGGGTCTGCGCGGCGACGGACACCGAGCTCGTGCTCGTCGAGCCGCTCGGCTTCTCGCTCGACGACCGCTACCTCAAGCGGGCTGGCCTCGACTACTGGCCCTGGATCCGACTGACGGTCGCGGCAAGCTGGCAGGAGGTCCTGCCGCCGACGGCCCCGGCGTGGCTATTCACGACCCACGCGACGCGGTCCTTTCACGACGTCGAGTACCAACCCGACGACCTCCTCGTCTTCGGGCGGGAGACCACTGGCCTTCCCGATGAGCTCGTTCAGAGCTTCCCGGCCGAGCGCTGTCTGAAGATCCCCATCGACAACCCTAACGTCCGCAGTTTGAACCTGGCCCAGTGTGCGGCGGTCGCGCTGTATGAAGCGCGTCGACAGGCTCGTCTCGCGGCGATGAACCGGATTGGACAAGGCCCTTGACCGAAAAACTTGAACCCAGCGACCTGCGCGAGCTCACCGTCGAGTTGAAGATGGCCGACGACGCTTGGCGCGAGGGCAACGCCGGCAAGGCGAGGGTCTGCTCGAGGCGCGCCGCCGGCATGGGCCTGAAGCTCCTGCTCGCGGTCGAGCCCCGCGCCGAGTGGGGCAAGTCGTTCATGCACCACCTCAACGCGCTGGCCGATGATCTCACCGCGGAGGTCAGCGCGCGGGAGGCCGCCTATCGCCTCTGCGGTCGAAAAGCGCCCGAACCGGGCTTCGAGGTCGCCCTCGTCGCGGGCCTGACGCCCATGATGGACGCCGAGCTCGTCATCGCCTGGGCGCTGCGCGAGCGGACCCGAATCACCGCTTGACGGTGACAGTCTCCGGGGCCTTGGTGCGGTAGTTCGCGTCGAGATGCTCGAGCATGTCGAGCAGCGCGCCCTCGAAGTCCGGTCCACCTGGCTCGCCGTCCTTCTTCGCGACATGGGTGGTGTAGAAGCCGCCCTTCTTGCAGTCGGCCTCGGTGTCCTGCGTCGGGTCGCCCAGGCAGCCTTCGTCGAGCAGGTCCGTCAGGCCATCTCGGTCGTTGTCGACCCCATCGGCGCAGAGCGTGACCGGCACGCCGTCTTCGCTGCGGGCCTTGTGGTTGAGACCGCAGGTGGTGTCGACGGGCGCGCAGTCCGTCAGCCACGGGGGACAGCAGGTGCCCTCCCGGCAGGCGTAGACCCCCGCGCACTCGTTGCTGTTGGTGCACGGCTGTCGAAGGCCCTCGTCGTTGACGCTGTCGACGGTGCCATCGCCGTCGTTGTCCAGACCATCGTTGCACTGAAAGACCGAGGCGTTCCCGCAGAAGCCCTCGGGGAAGACCACGATGGACTTCTGCCAGGCCCCGCCGGCCATCTGGGAGGCGAGCAGCGCGCCGGTCACCGGGAGGTCCTCCGGGCCCTGCCCATAGCCGTGCAGGACCAGCAGGACGGGGTAACGGACGCCCGCGTTCTCGGGCACGCCGTAGCCAGGCGGCAGGCTGATGCCGTAGCGGAAGCGCTTGCCGAAGTGGGCCGAGTCGAAGAAGACCACCTTGTCCTCGCGCTCGAACGCGCCATAGACCGGCGTATAGTCGCCGCCGGGCCAGCGATTGTGGATCCAATCGAAGAAGCCCATGAAGCGATTGAGCGCCTGGGGCACCGTCCCGACGTGCGCCCCGTCGCCGAGGCTGATGTCAATGGCGTCGGCGTCGGGGTTGCCATAGGTGATGAATAGGCTGTTGCCCATCTGACCGAAGGCGTCTTTGCGGGTGGCGTCCGGGAAGAACGGGAACGCGCCGGCGCCCCGATCACGCAGGAGCGAAGGGAAGTCGTTGTAGACACGCACGTTGTCGCCGGCGCCCTGAAGGTGCCCGGTGAGGTGGGCCCCGTCGATGGCGAAGTTGAAGAGGTCACGCAGGCCCCCGTCCGTCCAGAAGCGGAGCCGCGCCCGGGCCTCAGGGGGCAGGTTGCGGTACAAGAAGCCGGGGTTCCGCTCCAGGTACTTTGAAACGTTCGGATTATAATCAAACTGGCCGTTGCGTTCGCCGAAGTCGAAGCCCCCGTCGGCGAACTGTGGCGTGGCGTCGACGCCATCGAGGCCGAAGTCGCGGTAGGGCTCTGCCGTGCCGCTGCAGTCGTCGTAAACGAAGTTCCCCTCGCGGCCCGTGGGGTTGCGATACCAGTCGTAGTCGTCGCTCGCCGGATCGGGGTTTTGCACGGCGTCGTAGCCGACCTCGTCTGCGCTTGAAATCCCATCGCAGCCGACGTCGTCGTAGGGCTCGGAGAGGTTCCGGATCACGGGCTCGTGCAAGTCACGCACGCCGTTCCCATTCACGTCGACGGCGAGCCCGACCTCGATGGGGGTACTGCCTGGGGCTGACTCAAGCACACCTCTGGGGTCCCCATCTTCGCCGTCACAAAACGCGATCACCGAGAACTCGGCGCGGGGGTTGTACTCATCGTCGAAGAAACGCCCGGCGGCGATGCGACGCGAGGTCAAGCCGTCGCAGCGTTCGCTGGCTGATCGCAGGATGTCCTCGGCCGGCACACCCGGCGGCAGGTACGGGCTCTCCGGGTTGTAAACGAGGAGGTTGCCGTAGGCGTACGAGAGGTCCTGGAAGATCTTCAGGTACTCGTTGCGGTCGAAGTTGCCGCCCGCCCCGTCGCTGTCGTCGTGATACCAGTAGAGGTAGTGGCTCGGGTGCTCGTAGGGCGTCGTCGGGTCCGGCAGGCCACAATACGCGCCGATGCCCGCGCCTTCGCCCTCGCGGCAGAAGCCCCCGAGCAGTCGCTTGGAGATATAGTTGAGCATGTAGGGCTGATCGACGAGGCCACCGAGCGGGACGATGTAGTCGAACTGGTCGTGGTACTTCGTGCCGAGGTACGCCGCCGCTCCGGCGCCCATGCTCACGCCGCTGATCGCCCGGTAGGTGAAGCGTCGCTCGACGGGCTCGCCGGCGTCCTGCGCGTACCCCAACTGAAAGGTGCCGAAGGCCGGGGTCGCAAACGAGAACGTGCCCAAAGGCAAAGTCGCGATCGGGTCTTGGACCGGCGGCTGCGAGACGAAGTTGTAGTTGGAAGGCTTCCAGAAGAGGCGGAGGTGGCGGGACTCGATACGCTCCGGGAGGGCGAAGGCGTCGAAGACCAGGGTGACCCTCGCGCGTTTGGCGAGGGTGATCGGGGACGAGGTCGTGATCGAGACCGCGTGCCCCAATGCGACGAAGCCCTCGGAGACGAGGTCGTCCGCGCAGGTGAGCGTGACCTCAACGTCCGCGGCGAGCGCGCCGTCGATGACCGCGACCTCCACGTCCACAAGCGCCCCGGCTGCGGCGGTCGCTCGGACGAGACTCGCGACCGGCTTCAGCGTGCCCGAGGCCGCCTCAGAGCAAGCCGCAGGCCGAGAGACGAACATCGAGGTGTCCCGCATATCCGGCAGGAGCGGCAGATCGGATGCGGGGGCATCGCGGGGCGTTGAATCGGCCGGCATCGCGACGTCCGAAGGCGACGCGTCCGCCGATCCTGGACCCGCCCGACGACCGCTGGCCGAGTCGGGCGCGAGGCAGGCGGTCGGGGCGAGGCCGGCGCAGAGCAAGACGGCGTTGCGGAGGAGGACGAGCTTCAAGGACATGGACGCTCCAGAATCGAGGCGCGGGGAGTATCGGCGGGCGGCGGGGTCGCGACAAGTCGGCCGGCCGTGTAGTTTCTGAACATGAACATCACGGTGCTCTACTTTGGTGCGGTGAGGGAACGCGCGAACGGCCTGCGCGAGGAGGCGCTGACTCTCCATGAGGGGGCCAGCGTGGCCGATGTCCGGGACGCTGCGGTCGAGCGACACCCGTCCATCGCGCCGCTCCTGCCGAGCCTCCGACTGGCCCGCAATGAGCGTTTCGTCAAGTTACTTCACGAAGTGCTTAATGAAGGAGACGTCGTCGCCTTTATCCCGCCCGTGGCGGGTGGTTCAGGGGACGTGGCGCTTCAGGACGGCCCCATCGATGTGCGCGCCGTCGAAGCGCAGGTCACCTCGAGAGATCGGGGAGGGCTGGTCACGTTCACCGGCCTCGTTCGAGACCACACCGGCGAACACGCGGTCGAGCGCCTGGAGTACGAGGCGTACGACTCGATGGCGATCCGGGTGCTTCAGGAGATCGTCGACGAGACCAAGGCGCGCTTCAGCGGGGTCCGAGTCGCGGTCGCCCACCGACTCGGGGTCCTCGGGATCGGTGAGGTGGCCGTCTGCATCGCCGTCAGCGCGCCGCATCGGGCCGAATCCTTCGAGGCCTGTCGCTTCGTCATCGAGCGGCTGAAGGAGGACGTGCCGATCTTCAAGCGGGAGGTGCGAACGGACGGCTCTGTCTGGGTGGGCCTAGGCTCCTGAGCGCGCCAGCATGAGCGGCCGAAGGCGCCCACGGCTCTAAGCAAGCACCGCCCGAATGGCTCGGCCGACCACGCCGTCGATAACGGATTGCGTGAGACGGTGGTCGTCCTTCACGAGCCAAAGCTGGACCTCACCCGAACACCCAGCAGCCATGACCAACGAGTCCTCGACGGGGACCACAGCGTCATGACGCGCGTGGATCACGACCGCCCGGTGGTGACCCACAGGCAGGTGCTCGCGGCCAAACAGCTTGCGTGCCGCGGGTGCAAGCAGCACAACCGGGCCGGCCCAGAGACCGCGATGCATGAGCTCGACCGTCAACCCGCCCCCGAACGACGATCCGACGACGAGGTCTGGGGTGGACTCGCGAATGGCCTGAGTCGCGGCCTCCAACGCCTCGGCGAACGCAGCCTCGATGAGAGGTCCGGTCCGCGCTTCCAGGGACTGTTTGACCGTGCCCGTCTCGAGCACAGGGGCGACGACGTCAAATCCAGCGGCGCGCAGCCACCTCACCTTGGTCCCGTGGGCTGTGCCCTCGAGGCCGTGCAAGAAAAGAACTCGGGGCTGAGCCACGGTGCCGTCTCCAGACAGTCAGTCGCGCAGGCCTTAGCGGCCCGCAGCCTCGACGATGTCCTTCACGCGCCGCACACGCGTCCGAGAGAGCGGCCCAACGGCCACGGCGACGCAGCTCTTCT
>SHZC01000135.1 GCA_009692505.1 Myxococcales bacterium | reverse complement strand
GCGAATCATCCCGGGGGCTAGATGGACGATGGTCGGGGAGAACTCGGCATCGCACGCGGCGGGAGGCGGCGGCCGCAGAGGCCACACAGACTGGCTCAGGCACTCCGGGGCCTGACCCTCGGCACCGTCCTCACACCGTCGCGTCATGGGTCCCGAGTTCAGGGATCCGTATAATCGCTCGGCGGCGGTCTTGGTCTGACTCTGGACGATCTCCTCGGGAGTGGCGCCCTTGGCTTTCAGATCCGCCGCCGCCTGTGCCGCGTGTGCGGCGATCCGTTTCATCCCGAAGAGGTAAGAGGCGAACGCGACGAGCAGGACGAGGAACAGGCCTGCTAGGAGATCGATGAAGTTGGCCGCGCCGGTGAACGCATCTCGGCGTCTCAAGATATCGGTTCCGCGATGGCCGCAGGCGGGGCCGCGCTCAGGGACGCGGTCGCCCGGCGAAGGTCCTGGGCCGTGTGGTTGAGCTGCTCGAGCGCGTCCCCGACCTGCTTGCCCATGGCAGTGTGGTGAGCGTCCATCTTGGTCAGGTGGACCTCGATCTGCTTAAGGTTTGCCGACGAGGCGGCGGCGACGATGATCGCGGAGTCGAAGTGGCCCGCCTTCAGTTCCTCCATGCGGCTGTTGGCGCGCGTGGTGATCTTCCTCAGGACCTCTGTCATCTGCTTGTCGAGGCTTGAGACGAGCTTTTGGATGGGCGGACCGAGCCGGTCATCGAGGTTCTCCAGCGCGGCGAGTGACTGCGCGGCTAAGTCGATGCGCTCGGTGTGATTCGTCGCGGCGGCCAGGAGTTCCTCAAGCTTCTTCGGAATGAGCGCGAACGCGTCCGCGATGGGCCTGAGCTCTGCCGCGACGTCCTTGACGGCTTGCCGCTCTCGGTTGAGGGCGTCCGTCGAATCCTTCTGGTCCTGCAGCAGCTTGTGGAAGCCGTTCGACGCGGCGGACTTCAGCTCGTTGAAACCGGTCAACGCGGCGGATTGCCGATCGAACAAGGTCTGGAGGTTCCCGACCATCAGTTGGATGTTTTTCTCGGTCGAAGCCAGCTGTTGACTGGTGGTTTCCTGGGTCTGCGCGATGACCTGGAATTCGGCCGCGACCTCCTTGATACCCTCGACCAGATCGGAGACGCCCGCCGCCGCCTGCGTCATGGTCTGACCGGCCTGCAGGATGGCGGCTGAGGCCTTGCCCAGGCTCTCGGAGAGCCGGCCCGAGGCCACGTCCAGGGACTTGGCGAACGCCTCGCCTGCCTCCTCGCCGCCCTGTTTTAGGACAGCCAATGCCTCAGCGGCTGCGGCCTTGAACTGCTCACCGGCCGACTCCATGGCCTTCGTCGCCTGCTTCGTGACGGTGCCGCCGACCTCCTCCAACTTGTCGAGCGTGGCGTTCTGGGTCTTGATCAGGGCTTGGGCCGCGTCGTTGAAACCCTCCTGCTCCTCCGCTTCCAGGAAAAATCGGTTGGAAATCGTAGCGACGATGCTCATGCAGACGCCGAATGCGCTGGCTCGAAAGGCGAAGCCGGCGCTGGAAAGGAACTTGGTAA
This sequence comes from Myxococcales bacterium, assembly GCA_009692505.1. Lineage (GTDB taxonomy): Bacteria > Myxococcota_A > Bradymonadia > UBA7976 > UBA1532 > SHZC01. Next base: position 13,355 of record SHZC01000135.1, on the reverse strand, counting down.
ACCGTTCCGCGGGTTGCTCCTGCGAGACAACTACCCGAAGGTTGATCGTGGACAGAGCCACGACGATGCCGATGAAGGTCGCCGCCAATCCAATCGTGACGTAGGCGCCTGGCTGACGTGCAGGACGAGGACCTGAACACCGCCCAGCACGAGCCACTCGACCACCATCACACCTAGCCAGTTCTTGCGGTCACGCTCCACGTTCGGTGACTCTCTGTGTCGAGGATTTCTTTGACGTCCAGGTCGGTCATCTCAGCCGACCGAACCCGAGGATCGTCGTGCCACCCGTTCATGTGCTCACTCCAGAACTTTTTGTCGTTGGAGAGGAAGATGGTCTGGGCGACGTTGCGCCGTTTGAGATCCTTCGTCATTTGGGCGGCGATTTCGATATCGTCGGCTTGGTCGCCCGCCTCCACTCCGCGCTCTCGCAGGAACAGGACGCGGAGGGTTGGGCTCTCCGTGAGCGACTTGAAGAAGTCCCCATGCTTCTCTTGATCGCCCGTACGGCGTGCGACGACGATCCGGGTCCCCGAGGCTCGCTCGTTCGGGAAAAAGTGCTCGCCGGGCTTACGGGCCACGCGCCCCCACCTCAGCCGCCTCGGGTCCCGTTGCCGCAGGACGTTCGCCGAGTCCACATAGAGGACCAACGTTTTGAGTCCAGCCGAGGTCGCAACCCAGTCCGCGAGGCCCTCGAGCCAGTCGGCCAACTCGTCGAGGTCGGGAGGCGGGTCTTGGAGCCACTGTTCGATGGTCTTTCCGTCCTGGCTAAATCCCTGCCCTTGAAGGGTCTCGATGGTCTTGAAGTATTTCAGCAGAGCCTCCCGGACGGCCTGGACGGGTGAGACGCCGTCACTCGGCACATAGGCGCAGCGCGCGCACGCTAGGTAGGGCCTGTCGAGCTTGTCGAGATCGACCAGGACCTGGTGCACGGGGATGCAGTCGGGGACCGCACGGCGCTTGGCCAGCACGGCGACAGAGCGGATGACCGAGGCCGACACGAGGCCGAGCTCCTTGAAGTCGATTTCCTCCGTCTCCAAGAGCTCGTCCAGGCTCCGCCACCTCTCGCGAAGGCGTCCCCGAAACGAGGGAACGGGAATTTCCTGTAGGTAGAGACCTTGACCGAGCAACAAGGCGTCAAACAAAGCAGCAGGACTCCCGTCCTCCTGCTTCATCTCGCCGAAGATGTCTCCACACTGCACGAAACTCGAACCCTCCACGGAACCCAACAGGCCCAGGAAGAACTCCACTCCGTTCACGCCTTCAAACACGTGATGCTCCTGGAAGTACGCGAGCCTCGTCGCCGCAACCGCACGCTGGACGAGCAGTCGCACTTCCTTGGCCTCCTTGAAGCGGCTCAGGTACCAGGGCTTGCTCATGTCGTAGAGGACGGTGCCCGGCTCTATCGACTCCGGCTGCTTCGCCGACCGGACGAGGACGCTGTCCCTTTTGTTGGCGTCGAGGCCCGATCAGGTGAGTTCCGAATCACCGATTTGAGCGCGGGGGCGGGGCGACATGAACGCGGATGGTGAGGGATTTCGCGGGGTGACGGAAGGAATTTGGATACGCGACACGCGCTGGTGCTGTCGCATGGTCTCTCTGGTGATCATCCGTGGAGGTCCCGCATGCTCCGCACACTGCCCGTCCGAATCACTTGGCGTACCGTCCGGCACTCGGCGTTCGTCCACGAAGAAGTTCGGATGACGACCGAGATCCGCAGAGTCACGACCAATCCGGCCGCGGGCGGGGGCCGGCCCTGCATCCGGGGAATGAGGATTCGCGCGACCGATATCTGGCTGCGTGAATCTCTCTCCGGCACTTGCTCCATGGGTCGCTCTGGAGTTCGGCGTCCTTCGACGCGGCCAGGTCTGCTGGCCGGCGGCGAATCCCTCGTCGAGATCGGTGAGCCGCAGTGACGGACCGCGAACGAACACGGGCCTCGTAGGTCGAACGCGACGCTGCGCCTACACAGCAGCGTGCCCAAGCGGCGCCCTGCTCGGCATCGTGATGGGGCGGAGCGGGATCCACGCCGGAGGTGCGCCCTCTCCGTTGACTCTGGCCGCCGTTCTCCCTACTGTCCGCCCCGCTTTTCTCTCAAATTACTGGTGGATTCGTTCGTTGCGCGAGCCGGTCAAATACGGCAATTACTACCTCTTCGAGCGCGTGAACATCGGCGGCATGGCCGAGGTCTTCAAGGGCGTCTCGTATGGGGTCGAGGGCTTCGAGCGCCTCTTTGCGGTCAAGCGCGTGCTGCCAAGCATCGCCGAGGACCAAGAGTTCATCGAGATGTTCATCGATGAAGCCAAGATCGCCGTGCAACTCAATCACGCGAACATCGGGCAGATCTTCGAGCTCGGCAACGCCGACAACAGCTACTTCATCGCCATGGAGTTCGTGCAGGGCAAGGACCTCCGCGCCCTCTTCGACCGTGTCCGCAAGCGCGTCGACCGTGGAGAGCGCATCGATCCGACGATGGCCTGCCACATCATCAAGGACGTCTGCGAGGCCCTCGAGTACGCCCACAATAAACGGACGGAGCGGCAGGAGTCGCTCGGCCTGGTCCACCGCGACGTCTCGCCGCATAACATCATCGTCAGCTACGAAGGTGAGGTGAAGCTCATCGACTTCGGCATCGCGAAGGCGGCGGGCAAGGCGAGCAAGACCCAGGCGGGCATCCTCAAGGGCAAGTTCGGGTACATGAGCCCCGAGCAGGTTCGGGGTCGGTCCATTGATCGCCGCAGCGACCTCTTCTCGCTCGGCGTCGTCTTGTTCGAGCTGCTCACGCTCGAGCGATGTTTTCAGGGAGAGAGCGACTTCTCCACGCTCGAGAAGGTCCGGAACGTCGACATCCGAAGGCCGACCGCGATCAATCGGGAGATCCCGCCGGAGCTTGAGCGCATCGTGCTCAAGGCGTTGTCGCGCAACCCCGAGGAGCGGTACCAGAGCGCCTCCGACTTCCAGGACGCGCTGCAGAAGTACCTCTATCAGTCGGGCGCCTTCTACGCCCGGAAGGACCTCTCGCAGTGGATGCGTCGGACGTTCGACGCGGATCTGCGGGAGGAGCAGCGCAAGCTCCAAGCCTTCCGCGAGTATGCCCGCGCGAACATCCCCGAGGCGCGCCGGGCGTCGTCCCTCCCGCAGGCGCTGCGTGAGCCGGACACCCTGCCGACGTCGAGCGGCGGTCCTGCAGACGGGGGCCCGTCCAGCCCGAGCGGGAGCCACGGGGCCTACAAGCCCAAGCTCCCGACCCTCTCCTGGGAAGAAGACGAGATCACCACGGCGATCTATGACCGCGAGCTCGACGAGGATCCCGCAGCCGATGGCCCAGGTAGCCGAGCCCCGGCGGCCGCGCAGATCGTGAGAGCGCGCCTCGACGGCCCGAGCTTGCCCCTGCCGAGCGCCGCGCGTCTCGCCGTGAACGACCTCGGGGTGGTGCTGCCCGGAGAGGTGCCCTCTCTGCGATCTCAGAGGTCGTCTAGTCGCTTGACTATCCTCGCGGGCATCGCCCTCGTCGCCGTCATCCTCGCTGCGGTCGCCGTCGTCTTCGTGATCATCCAGGGGCCGGGCACCTCCGCGCTCCTCGTCGAGACCCGGCCGCGAGCGGTGACCATCACGCTCGATGACATCGTCGTGCACGTGGGGCCGACCCCGTACAGGCTCGCGAGCGTGGCCCCCGGACCCCACCAGCTTCGGCTGTCGGCGCCGGGCCACCAGACCCTGACCCGAGAGCTGGTCCTCGAGGCCGGCCGCGAAGATCGGCTCGTCATCGATCTGCCCGTCGCCAAGCCCAACCTCGAGACGGGCTTGTTCATCCAGTCGGAGCCGGGGGGCGCGCGGGTGTCCCTCGACGGTCAACCGGTCTCAGACGACGTCACGCCCCTCTCGCTGCTGGGCATTGCAGGCGGAGACCACGAGCTGCGGCTGGAGAAGTCCGGCTTCCAGCCCTGGGCGGGGACCATTACGGTGCCGCCGAATCAGGTCACGCAGGTCAAGCCGATCCGTTTGGTGCCGCAGTCGGTCAGCCTGAAGTTCCTCAGTCAGCCGGCACAGGCCCGCGTCACCCTCCAGTACCCGGACGGCCGCACGGCACCCATCGGCTTGACGCCCATCAGCTTCGATGGGCTCGAGAACACCGGCAAGGTCGTCGCGTCCATCGAGCTTGTGGGGTACGCCCGACAGACTCGCGTCCTCGGGCAGTACCAGGTCGCCGAAGCCTCGGAGATCTTCGACCTCGAGGTCAAGGCGGGGACGGCGTGGCGGTCGCAGTCGAGCTCATCCGTCGGCCCTCGAAGGCCCCTTGAGCCCGGCGCCGAAGACTCACCCGAGGGCGAGCGTGAGACGCCTCATGTGCGGCCAAACGTGCAAATCACCCCCCCCACCGAGCCCGCAGCAGCACCCGAGCCCGGCTTCCTCAATGTGCAGGCGAAGCCCCCGGCGGTCGCATTCATCAACGACCAGGAGATCGGCGAGACGCCGGTCATCCGCCACTCTTTGCCCGCCGGGACCTACCGTCTCGTGCTCATCCGAGAGGCGACCCCCCGACCCTACCGACGCGAGTTCACGGCCGAAGTTCGACCCGGCGAGACGAACAAGATCGTCTGGGTCGAGCCTTAGCACCGTCCGGGTTCCACGCTCAGAAGCGGAGGATCACGGCGCCTTTACCGTCGTGTCTCGCGATGATCGACTCATCATCGCCGGACGCGACGGCCACCGGGATCGCGATCGCCGTCACGGTCGCCACGCCAACCGCGGTCCAGAACCACCACTCATCGAGCAGCGAGACGCCGGAGTCCGTATCGAGGGACATGGGGTCTTCGGCCGCGAGCTCGGTCAGGCCGGGCGCGAGGGGATCGACGTTTTTGTAGAGCGCGTCGACGAGCTCCTCGGCCACGCCAGGCAAGAGCCCAGAGTCGTCGATCGCCGCCCGCACCGAGCGCACCTTGCGACCTGCCTGAAGATCGTAGAGGTCGACGACGACGGCCTCGCCCTCCGCCTGCACGACAATCGCCTGCTCGGCGAACAGCAGCGCGCGCACGTCTTTCAGCGCCGTCGTCAGCGTCTGTCGATCGGCCTGCTGCGGCATCCGCTCCATGATGCCGTCCCAGAGCGCGGCCTTGGGTTGGGCGTCCAGGACGGCCTCGACGGACACGCCGCTCCCCTTGCGTAAGGTGACGACGCGGTCCCAGGGCGCGAAGCCGTCCGCCGCAATGCGAACCCGCGCGACGGGGCTCGGCAGCTCGGCTACGAGGCGAGGGGTGATCCCGACGTAGCGCCCGTCGATGAAGATGGCGCCGGGCGTCGGGGCCGCGTCAAGGCGAAGGGCGAACTTGTCCTTGCGGGTCGTTCCAGCTCGGGCGGCCTTGAAGAGCTTCCGCACAGAGGGCGCGATGTCATCCCCGCTCAGCTTGAAGCTCGGATCGACTTCGAGGAGGCGAGTGAAGGTGACCGAGGCCCCCCAGTCGTCGTTGGCCGCGGCCCGGGTCGACGCGAGGAGAGACAAGGCCTCGACGGTCAGATCCCGAAGCTCGTCCCCGGCTGGCGCCGCGCGCCCATCGTACGGCTCTTCAACGGCCTCGGGCTCGGGGCTCGCCGAACGCTTGGAGCCGGACGCTCGCCAAGCCGTTTCATAAAGGCGGGCGGCGACCTCAAGAGACCGCAGCGCCCGGTCTATCTGCAACTCCTGGAAGGCCGCGCGGCCGTCGTCCATGGCAAGGCGCGCCTCTTCGAGCGCGTCGGTCGTCGTCTCCGCCAGTCGCTCGGCGACGTCGACCGAGACGAGCTTGGGGTGTGCGTCGACCGCGGCCCGGATTCGCCAAAGCGCGTCATGCAGCCCCGGCCCGGCGGTCGATGTCGCGTGTATTACGGCCACGGCCCGCTGGGTCTCGGCGGCCCCGGAAGGACCACTCGGGATGACGAAGACGGCGGCGAAAGAGACAGCTCCGCGAAGGCTCATGCGCGCTCGGCATGAAGATCGGACGTCAGCAGCAGACGGTCGAGGCGCAGCCTCATCGAGGGGCTGTCGGACAGCGCGATCGAGACGCGATCGGCGAGCGACTCCCGAAGCTGAAACGGCAAATGGGGAACCGCCGCCTCGAGGACTTGCCCGACCGCTTGACGAATGGCCGCCTCGGGCGTCGCGCAGAGCCCTGAAGCCAAGGCTTCACGAGCCCGCTCGAAGACCACGGGCACATCCACGGCCCGGGCCGCCCTGAGCGCGGTCGCCGGGTCGAGGGTGACCAGGACCGGCGACTCGGGCGTCGGGCTGAGCCCCGGAACCGCCGAGAGATCGATGCTGGTGGGTGGCTTGATCATGGCCATGCGGTGGACCGTATCACGAAACCACGCGCAACGAATCTTGCGCACCGAGGCCGTGGGGTGTCATTGATCCGCCGCCGACAACGACTGCGGGCCTAAGGGGACGACGGAAAAATGAGCGAGCCTTCCACCAAGACGAAGAAAGACAAGGGCAAGACGATGAACGCCTATGAGGTCGCGCGTATTCAGCTCGACCGGGCGGCCGCTGCCATGAGCCTCGAGCCGCAGCTGCACACGATCCTCTCGCAGCCCAAGAACGAGGTCATCGTCAACTTCCCCGTCAAGATGGACAGCGGCCAATTTCAGCTCTTCAAGGGCTACCGGATTCAGCACAACAACATCCTCGGACCTTATAAGGGCGGGATTCGGTACCATCATGAGGTCCACCTCGACGAGGTCAAGGCGCTCGCCGCCTGGATGACCTGGAAGTGCGCCGTCATGGAGATCCCGTTCGGCGGGGCTAAGGGCGGCATCAAGTTCGACCCCCGCGAGTGCTCCATGGGTGAGCTCGAGCGCATCACGCGCCGCTTCACCCACGCGCTCGGCAACAACATCGGCCCGGACCACGACATCCCGGCACCGGACGTGGGCACCAACAGCCAGACGATGGTTTGGCTGATGGACACGTACATGAACACCGGGCCGCAGCAGCAGAAGAACGCGGTCCGCGGCGTGGTCACGGGCAAGACCATCACGTCCGGCGGCTCTCAGGGCCGCGAGAAGGCCACCGGCCAAGGGCTCGTCTACGTCCTTCAAGAGTGGGCTAAAGAGAACCACTTCCCGCTCGACGGCGCGACGTTCGCGGTGCAGGGCTTCGGCAACGTGGGCTCCTTCGCCGCACGCATCCTTTCGAGGCTCGGGGCGGTCATGGTCGCGGTCAGCGATCACAGCGGCTCGATCTCCAGCCGCGAGGGCCTCCATCCCGGTCGCCTCTCGGACTTCGTCAAGCAGTCCGGCGGCGTCGCGGGCTATCCCGGCGGCGACACGACCACCCGTGAAGAGTTCTTCGCGACCGAGTGCGACTTGTTCATCCCGGCCGCGCTCGAAAACCAGATCACCGCGGAGACCGCACCGCTCCTGCGATGCAAGGCCATCTTCGAGGGGGCCAACGGGCCGACTGATCCCGAGGGTGAGCAGATCCTCTGGAACAAGGGCATTGACATCTTGCCCGACATTCTGGCGAACGCGGGTGGCGTGACGGTCTCGTACTTCGAGTGGCTTCAGAACCGCCGCGCCGAGGCCTGGACGCTCGAGGAGGTCGACTCCAAGCTGCACTCCATGATGACCCGCGCCTATGCCACGGTTCGCCGCATCGCCCGCGACCGCAAGGTCGACAACCGGACCGCGGCGTACATCCACGGCCTCGAGCGCATCCAGCAAGTCTACCGGGAGCGCGGCATCTTTCCCTGACCGTCGATGGCGTTCACGCTCGACGAACTCGTGCGTTCGGAGGCGCGCAGCCTCCAAGGCCGCGTACCCGCGCACGTCTTGCCCCTCGAGGATCTCGTCGGCTACGGGCAGATCGGGCTCCTTGAGGCGCAGGCTCGGTACGACAGCCGGCTTGGGCATCACTTCGAGCCCTTTGCGCGGCTTCGTATTCGTGGAGCCATCTTTGATGGGATGCGCGCCTCGGGCCTCTTGAGGCGGCGTGGGTTCGAGGCGTTGCGGCGTCAGGCCTTGGCCCATGAGGTCATTGGGGACGCGACGCCCCGGCCCGAAGCGACGCTCGCCGACGACGCGGCCGTCGTCACCACGTCGGTCATCGACTTGGCGATGGCGTTCCTGCTCGAGGCGACCGTGGGCACCTCACCTGAGCCCGAGCTGGATGCCGAGAGCGCGCTCGGTCTTCACCAAGTCAAAGAGCGCGTGCGGCACGCCATCGACGCCCTGGAACCAACCGACCGTGAGGTGCTCGATGCCGTCTACGATCTGCACGACCGAGGGGACTCCGGGGCAGACCTCGCGCGCCGCCGGGGCGTGAGCCGCTCGATGATTTCTCGGGCCCACCAGCGTGTGCTCGACTCGCTGCGATCGACCTTCGCGCTGGTGCCCTACTGAACGGCGGGCCGCGGTCTTGGGTCGCCGTCTGCCTCTTGGCGGGCTGCACAGACGCCACGATCGTCGAGCGAGTGCCGACGGCATCGACCGAGCGTTTCACTCGGGTCCTGTCGCGGGCGGGCTTCGAGGTGTCGGCTGTTCGACGCGGACGTGAAAACGAGCTGCACGTCGCGAGCGAGGACGTCTCGGCCGCGAAGCACCTGCTGCTCGAGCTCGAGCTCTCCATCGAAGTGCCGTCTGCATCCACACCGCTCGTCGAGGGTCCGACGCAGCTCGAGCTTCGTCAGCAGGAGACGCGGCGACTCCAGACGGAGGTCATGCTCGCGTTGCTGCCCGACGTCCTTCACGCCTCCATCGTCTTCGCGCCGAAGGTCTCGGCGGCGGTCCTCCTCCACGTCGCCCAACGTCCGGAGCCGGACCCGGCGGCCCCCTTCGACACGACCTCCATGAGACGGATCGCCGCGCTCGGGCTCGGCCTCCCGGAAGACCACGTCCACGTCGAGGTTCGGCATCACGTCCGGCCCTCCCCGTTGGCTTCAGAGCCGGCCGCAGACCGGGCACCCTACGCCGTCATCCTGCTGCTCTGTGCGGTCGTCGTCGGCCTCGCTCTCAGGCTCCGGCACCTCGATGCCCTTCGGAGGCGGCCCTCATGATCGCGGGGGTACCTTTGAGCCTCGAGGGGCGCGCGACGCTGTCCGCTTTGCTCACGCTGCGAGGGCAGCCGGCGGCGATGACTCCTGCTTTGGCAGCCCGCTGCGTGCCTTTGGAGCAGGATGCCGCTCACCTACTCGAGGCGCTCACGCCGCAGCCGAGAGGCCTGGAACGACCGCGCGACCCCCAGACCCGGCTCAAGGACGCGCTCGAGGGCCGACGCCTGACGATGGGCACGCGGCTCATCCCGGCCGGCGACGAGGCCACCTGGCCTGCGTGGGTCGACGAAGCGGATCGCCTGAGGCGGGCGCGCTGTCCCCGACCGCCTGAGGCGGGCGCGCTCTAAATGAACGAGCACCCAGTGATCCCGCCAGATCGGGCCTTCGTCGTCGGGGGAACCTTGAGCTTCGAGGTCAGACAAGTGCTCGAGGAGGCGCGTCGACTTCGAGACCTCTGGCGGGTCCGCGCTGAAGACGAGCCGAGGCTCCGGCGGAGGCGTCTGTCGACTTTGCTCGGGGCCGTTCGCCGCCTCGCCGAGCGGGAGCAGACGCGGCTGCGTGAGCAGGCCATCGAGCTGGCCTTGGTGCTCGCCGAGCGGCTCGTTCGGGAGGCACGCGACGACCGGGAACACCCCGCCCGGTCTATGCTCGAACGGTGGGCCGAGCACCTGCCGACCGTCGAATTTCCGGGAGAGGACCGAGTCCTCTCCGTTTCCTCCGACGACTGGGTTCTCTCGGTCTCCTCTGCTGAGCCCTTGGAGATCGAGGGGCTGCCTGCTGGCCTTCGAGTCGTGACCGATCCCACGCTCTCTCCGGGCGATTACCTGCTGCGTGGTCCGGGCTTCTCGTTTGACGGGCGTCTGCGTTCCCGCCTGCGCGCCTACGTCTCCGGGGCGCGAGGGCAAGGCGTTTGAGCGCGAGCCGCTGGCCCCGCCCGCTGCCGGCCGCGTCGGACGCCCCGGACGCGCGCTTCGACGATCCGTTCGCCGCCCGCCTCGCAGCCTCGTGGTCCCGCGCGCTTGGCCTGCCGCTGAAGATCCTCCGCCTGCCCGCCGCGCTCCCCGTCAGCGCGGGTGATGGGCTCGTGAGGGCCGTCTCCGGACTGAGCCAACCGGGCGGCGCGGAGGGTGCCATCAGCATCGACGTTCATTTGCTCAACGGCTCGCTCTTGCGCCTCGCGGGTCTCCCAGCGCGGGCGGCGATCCCTGCGCCGCTCTCCCCCGCCGAGGAGGGGCTGTTCGCCTACCTCATCTTGACGACGCTCGGCGTGCTTCCAAACGTGGAGGGTGAGGCCCCTTTCGCGCTCGCCTGGGTTCATGGGGGCGACCGCGCCTGGCCCCTCGGGCCCATACCGAGGCGAAGCGTGTCATTTCATGTCGAGCTGAACTCGACGAGCGGGCTGCTCCACTTCCACCTGCCCACGCGCCGTAAGCCTGCGCGCCCAACCTCGGGCGATCACGTCCCGATCGTCCTGCGGATCGCTGGACGACATGCGGTCGCGCCGCAGGCACTCCACCCCGGCGACCGCCTGATCCTTCGTCCGTCGGTGACGTTCTCGCTCTGGGCGGCGGACCACGCTCTGTGCCGTCTGAGCTATGATCGGGGCCGCTTCGTGGTCGCCGGGAGCCGGTTTCCGCAATCGCAGAGTGAGGGGGATGAATACGTGCTCGAGAACCTAGCCGCCGCGGCCCTGCCCTGCACCTTGACCCTGGAGTTGGGCACGCTGACCGCCCCCGCCGGCGAGGTCGCTGCCTGGGGACCCGGCACGGTCCTGCCGATCGCCGTCTCGGACCCGCCGCTCGTCCTGCTGCGCGCGGGCCCCCACGTCGTCGCGGAGGGGATCCTCACCGCCGACGGAGACGGGCTCGCCGTTCAGCTGGTGCGGGTCTTCCTTCTGGCTCCGCTGAGAGTGGGTCCAGAAGACTTAGTCAAGCAGGTTGACTGAACCTCGGAGACTTCAGCCCTCTTCGCTCACCTTGGTCGGCCGATCGCGCAGGGCGGTGTCCGCCTCGTCGTCCGACGCCGGCGGCTTGGTGAGCGTCCTGGACGCGGGTCCGTCCCACTCCCCCATGCCGCTGTCGATGCTCCCGGTGACGGGCGTGCCGACGTTTCGGATGACCTCGGAGAACGTCTTCGCGCTGCGCCGGCCGTCGGGGTCATCTCGCTGAGTCGTCAGCGAGATCGCCTCGCTGACCAGGGTCGGCTCCTGGTCATCAGATGGGGCATCGGAGCCGGCCGCACCGAGGCCAGGAAAATCAGCGACGGTCGGTCGACTCGAGTACCCGGCCTCCGGCGGCTCGTCTCTCAGCCCCTGCACCAGCCGCCGCAGCGGGTCCGCCACGTCGCCGCGCTGCGAGAACGCCGCCCCACCGATGTCCTGCGTGGTGACGATGCTCGGTGCGGGTGCGGCTAAGGCGGTCGCCGAACCGGGGAGCGGACTCGTCAAACCGGGCTTCGCCTCCAGTGGCCGAGAGGGCTTTGCCTCCAATGGCCGAGCGGGTTTCGGGCCGAGCGTCTCCAGGTAATCGCCCGTCTCGCGTGCCGACGCAGACTCGCCAAAGAGGCCCGGCCGCGCGGACGATGCCCAGGCTGAGAGACGATCGGCACCACCCGGCGCGAGGCTCAAGCTGACCCGATCGCGATCGGTCCGTGTGAAGAGGGGTGAGAGGGACCAGGTCCCGGCCGAGGCCCGCACCTCCTCGATCTTGAGCACGACGCGCTGCCCACGGATCCGGCCCATCGTCAAGACGACGTCGAGGCCCGCGGCGAGCAGGCCGCCCACGGCCCGCTCCCTGCCACCTGTCGCGGTCGCGCGGGACAGGGCCTCGAGGCGCGAGAGGGCGTCTTCGGCGTCCAAGCCGGGCAGCCCGAGCAAGACCGGAGCGCCCCGTCCGGCGAGCATGTGCACCGACTCGCAGGCGTCCTGCCAGCGCACATCACCGAGCACCACGCGATCGATGGCCATTCGACCGGCAAAATAGAGGAGATCCCCCATCGTGACGCCGCCTTGACCGTCCTTGTCCGGCTTCCGCTGGCTGAGCCGCACGACGTTCCGGTCAAAGAGGCGCAGCTCGGCGTGATCCTCAACGACCACGATGCGGGCTGTCATCGGCAGGCTGCCCGTGAGCGCCTCCATGAGGGCCGTTCTACCGCTGTCGGGCGGCCCCGCGACAGCGATGTTCAGCCCGGCACCCATGGCGGCCTTGAGAGCGTCCGCGGCCTCAAGGGTGAGCGCCTCCTGCCGGCACAAGGTCTCGAGATCAGTGGCGCGCCCGCCGGGCCGGATGACGACGAGCGTAGGTGGCCCCTCGACGACGGGCGCGCGCAGGGCGAGGAAGCGTGTGCCGTCCTTGAGCTGCGCTTCGAGAGAGGGGTGGGCCTCGTCGAAGGGCTTGCCCGCGCGCCGCGCCAAGCCCGCGAGCCCCTCTTCGAGCTCGGCGGTGGCATAGACGAGTGGCGTCGTCTCCAGGCGCCCGTGCCGCTCGACGAGGACGTCATTGGGACCCTCCACAACGATACGACGGACCGCGGGATCGGTGAGCAGGACCTCGAGAGGCCGAAACATCTGGAGGAGCGATGCGGGTATAGCGGCCAAGACGACTCCCAAGATCGAGGCGTGAGCATATTGGAGATGCGCCCCCTTGCGAAGCCATCGTCCACGGTGTCTGCACCTCGGCGTGCGCGGGATTCCTCAGCGCGTGTGGGCGATGCGGGTGCCGACGTAGACGGACGGTGTGGCCCCGGCGAGCTCCATACGCACGAACGTGGACACCTCGCCGCTCGTATCAAAGTGGCCGACAAGCTCTACGCCTTCGTCGATGAAGAACCGAAAGCCGGTGCCCTCCTCGACCTCGACCGTACCCCCACCGCTGAACGTCCCGGCGAGGCTCTGCGCGAGGAAGTGGGCCGTCGCGTCGATCGTCAGGGTGATCTGGTCAAACTGCCAGCGGCCGTCAGCTGTCGCCGTGACGCCCTGGAGCTGATGCACGCCGACGATTTGACGCCGCGTTGCTGCGGCTCCGTCCAGGAACCCGACCCAGAGGCTCGGCCGGAGGGGCCGCGATCCGTTAAACGAGGAGTGCCGCATGAAGACCACGGCGTCGTGCTGATCGGTCACCGCGCCCTCGAGCAGGAGGGGTGGATCCTGGGCGCGAACGACCAGCCGAGGCCCGGTGCTCTCGACCACACCCACGAAAGGCGGCCCCCGAGCCCCCCCGGCGACCTGCACCTCGCTGACTTTGAACTCAGAGGACGTCAAGGTCGCGTCCGCACGCTCGCCGACGATGAGGGTCCCCGGGTCACTTTCGATGCGCGTCATCCGGTAAGTTCGGGGTT
>SHZC01000134.1 GCA_009692505.1 Myxococcales bacterium | reverse complement strand
GGTCATCGCGGGGCTCGTCTTGCTGCACGTCCTGCCCGAGGCCGTCGAGGTCGCCGGATGGCCGGCCGCGACCGCTGCGGCGATCGGCATGGCGGTGCCCGTCTTCGTGCATCGCTTCTCGCCGGGTGAGGGGAGTGGCCGGTCCCGGACCTTCGCCGCGTTGGGCCTTCTAGCGTTGCTCACCCATGCGATCGTCGACGGCGTGGCGATCGCCGCTAGTCGGGAGGACTCGACTCTGGCGCTGGCGGTCGCGCTTCACCGGATCCCGCTGAGCGTGAGTGTGTGGTGGCTGGGGGCGACGCGTATTGGTCGAACCGCGGCGCTCGCGATCCTGGCGACTGAGGGGATCGGCACGCTCGTGGGGTACTTCTTGGCGGTCGCGTGGTTACCCGCGGGCGGTGGACCTTTGATGTCTGCGTTTCAGGCCTTGGTCGGTGGGGCGGTCCTTCACGTCCTCCTCGATCATGGACCCGGGCCGGCGCGCTGGCGGCAGCAGCCAGGGGCGTCGGTGTCCGGGCTCCTCTTAGGCATCGTCTGTCTTGTGGTCGTGGCGATGACCCGGCACGTTCACTGACTCGATTCGGAGGTCCACCTTGCGAAGCTCATCGTTCCTTCCCACGATCTTTGTCGGCGTCGTGTTCGCCTTCGCCGCCGCGGCCGCACCCGCGCCGAAGCCCGTCACCATTCCCCAAGCCGTCGCGAAGATCGTCACCGCCGCGCGCACCTCGAGCGGAGCCTACGACAAGCTCCGCCGCCTCTGCGACGACGTCGGCCACCGGCTCTCCGGCTCGGCTCAACTCGAATCAGCGGTGGACTGGGCCGTCGCGACGATGAAGGCCGACGGCCACGAGAACGTCCGCACCGAGCCGGCCATGGTCCGCAAGTGGGTTCGCGGTCGGGAGTCGGCGACCCTGCTGACACCGCGTGAGCAAGACCTCCACATGCTCGGCCTCGGCAACTCTGTCGGCACGCCGCCTGAGGGCATCAGCGCCGAGGTCGTGGTCATCAAAGACGAGGCCGACCTCAATGCGAAGGCGGCCTCGGTCAAAGGCAAGATCGTGCTCTTCACCTACCCGATGAAGGACTGGGACGCGAAGGGCGGCACGGGCTATGGGGACGCCGTGAAGTACCGGGTCGCGGGGCCGCGATTGGCTGGCGAGCTTGGGGCGGTCGCGGTGCTCATCCGGTCGGTCACGGCGCGCAGCCTGCGGTCGCCCCACACCGGCGTGACCCTTTATAAGGACTCCAAAATCAAGATCCCCGGCGCGGCCTTGTCCGTCGAGGACGCGCTCCTGCTGACGCGGCTCGTCGAGAGCGGGAAGAAGGTCGTCGTTCGGCTTCGGATGGAGGCTCGTGACCAGGGCGAGGTGCCGTCCTCCAACGTCATCGCCGAGCTTCGGGGGCGGGAGTGGCCGGAGGAGTACGTGGTCATCGGCGGGCACCTCGACTCCTGGGATGTCGGCCAGGGGGCGCACGACGACGGTGCGGGCGTCGTACACGCCATGGAGGCGCTCACCCTCTTGCGTCGGCTTGACCTGCGGCCGAGGCGCACGGTGCGGGTCGTCTTGTGGACGAACGAGGAGAACGGCGGGGGCGGCGCGGCTGCTTATGCTCAAGCGCACGCGGCCGACCTCCCCCGCCACGTCGCCGCGATCGAGTCGGACACCGGCGGGTTTCTGCCCCTTGGGTTCGGCGTAGAACTCAAGGACCCGATCGCCCAGGCCAAGGCCTCGAAAGCCCTCCGCGCGCTCTTGGGATCCATGCGCCCCTTGAAGCTCGGGAAGGTCATCGACGGTGCCTCGGGAGCGGACGTTGGGCCTCTGGTTGAAGCCGGGGTGCCCGGCATGATGTTGCTGGTCGACGACTCGAAGTACTTCGACTACCACCACTCGGAGGCCGACACCTTCGACAAGGTCGATCCCGGCGCGCTCGCGGAGGGCACGGCGGCCATGGCGGCGATGGCCTACATCCTCGCTGAGCGTCCGGAGCGCCTCGACAGACCCGTGAATCACAGGCGATGATGGGCCACTTTTGGGAGTGCCCATGAACGCCAGCGAGTTGAAGACCCAGCCGGTGCCGGCTCAGGCGCAGGCGACGCGCGCGCTGCCGCAGATTTCAAAGGCTTCTGAGCCCGCGAGGCATGCCCAGTCTCCGGCGACAGCGGCACCGCAGCAGGCCCAGCAGCAGTACAGCCAGCAGCTCCAGAAGGGGGCGCCGCCTAAGGACGTCGGGTCAAAGACGACCAAAGACGCGGCGGCCAAGGGCGAACCGAGCACGCTCGACTCCAAGAAGAAGGCCCTGTCCAAGCACAACATCGGCACGGTCAGCGATCTCGACCACGACTTCGCCGCCAAGGTCGGGAAGCTGCTCGACGCACTCGTCCCCGTCGTCGGGGATCAGGGTGGGCTGCAGATTGACGCGAACATCCCCGTGAGCGCGGGCGTCTTCGTCGCGGTCACGCTGACTGGCGAGGCCTCGCGGAGCAAGACGGGCGTGGAGCTCCGCGCCGACTTTCGTCTGGGGCTGATGGGCGCGGCCGACCTCGGGCTCGTCAACGCCTTCGTCAAGGTCCAGGGCATCGGGTACATGGAGGCCTTCGGCGACGACTCAGCCAAGACCCTGAGGCTCTTGCTTTGGGGCCTCTACCAGCGCGTGCGCGGCCTGTCCCAGCGGGCGGCGGAGTTCGTCTGGAGCAAGGGCCGGATGGACCTCATCGAGAAGTCCATGGACGCCGACGACTACGCGGAGAACGGCGCGGGCCTCGGAGTCACCGCAGGCATCGGCGTGCGCGAAAAGGTGGGGGCTCCGCCCGCGGGGGTGGCCGGTGGGGCGCAGGTCACCCAGGGCACACGCTGGCAGAAGGGCCGTGGCGGCAAGGTCGAGGCGAAGACGGTCCAAGCGGTGAAGACCGAGTTCACGGTCGGCCCGGCGCAAGTGAAGATCGAAGGCAGCCTGATCAAGGTCGGCGGCAAGGTCACGGAATGGGAGATCAAGGTCGGCTTTGGCGGCACGTTGCCGCTCGCGGAGCTCAGCCTCGACGGCAAGGTCGTCGAGTGGATCCTGACGGTGCTCAGTCAGGCCGCGCGCGCCGACCGGCTCGGGGCCGCGCTCGCGAGCAAGAACAGCGGCCGGCAGGTCGGGGCGATGGTCAGCCTCCTGAGCAAGGACGTCGCCGCGCGGTACGCCGGAGAGCTCCTGAATCAGAAAATGATGAGCAAGATCAAGAGCTTCGGTGGGACGCAGATCGCTCTGCGTGGGTCCGCCGTGCTCTCCAAGGGCCCAAGCGGCGTCACGGGCAGCTTTCAACTCATGCGGACGCAGGTCATCGAGGTCGGCGGCGAGGCGGACATGATTCACGTCATGCTTGAGAACTCCGAGGCGATCCTCTCGTTCACCGACATCGCCTTGGGCAAGGGAGACCTCTGAGGCCATGCGCTCGGAGACCGTCAAAGTCAGTAGCGAGATCGTGATGTGTGTCGGGGGCGCACCGGTCACGTTGCATAAGGTCGAGGTGAGCGTCCTCCGCGAGACGGACGAGGCCCCGGTCGCTGAGGTGCGGCTCTGCCTTGAGCTCGACGCCTTGACGTATGCGCGCCTCGACACCTCCGACGCTTTCCATCTGCGTGAGGCCGAGCGAGGCCCCAACGCCGTCGGGGCCTTTGGCCCGGCCGCCGCCGTGCGCGTCGAGGCGCGGCTGAACCCCGAGCACCTCTCGGTCTTTTCGCCCGAGGCCGACGCCTTCGACGTCGCCGTGGCCCTGAAGGGGGCGACGTCCGATTCACCGCTGCGGCAGACCGAGAGCTACCTCGTCCTCGCCGTGACCCAGGAGCAGCAAAAAGGCCTGAGGTTGGGGTTCTCGACCTCGTGGTTTAGCGGCGCGTCATAGGACGGGCGCGAACTCGACCTCGAGCATGGAGTACCCCGGAGTCATCGGTCGAACCGTGACGCGGGCCTCGGGGGCGGCGAGCTGCCCGATGATCGCAAGCTCCGGCTCCGAGTAGAGCTTCCGCCCGGTCACGACGGCGTCGTGGACGAGCTCGCGGCTGCCGGTCAACGCCGCGGCCGAGGTGGCGAACGCCAGCACCCAGAGCGAGCGGCGGCCGTCGATGGCGAAGAACCCTCGGCGCGAGATCCTCCGCGCCTCGGCGATACATCGGGCGAGTTGCCCGGGCGAGAAGTGGTGCACGCTCTGGGCGATGAATACGAGGTCGAAGGCTCCGTCCGCTACGCTCTGGAGATCGAAGGCGTTGAGCTCAAGGAAGTCCACGGACAGGCCTCGTTCGAGCGCCTTCTGACGACCGAGTGCCACGTAGGCCGGCACGATGTCCGAGCCGGTCATCACGAAGGGCAAGGTCCGTCGCCGAGCTTGTTCCGCCATCGTCAGCGTGAACTCGCCCGCGCCGCACGCCAGCTCGAGCACGCGCGCCGGCCGACCCTCGAGGGCGGCGATCGGGGCGGCCATGCGGTGCAGCTCATGAGCGAAGCGGTGATAGGACAAGATGACCTTGTTCTGGCGGTGCAGCGCGTGAGTCATGGCCGTCTTGGTGGACTCAAGCACGTCGTCGCGATCCATGAGTTCGACGGCCTCGGTCCTCAGGTGTCGGTCGAGGCGCTCGCGGAGCCGGACCCACGGGGAGCCGACGTCGGCGAGTGAGCGTCGGTGGGCGCGCAGTCGGGAGATATAGGCGTCGACTCGCGCCTCCAGGGCAGGGCCGCTCTCGAGAGCGCCGGGCGTCGGGCACGGCTCGGCGGCGAGCTGAAGGGCGAGGGCGGCACGAGCCCTATCGGTGAGCGAGCGGAGCTGCAACACGGGGCACCATGAGGAGTGGGGGTGGGGGTGGGGGTCTGACAACCAGCTCCGGCGTGAGGTTCAGGGTCTGCGCGGAAGGGTCAAGCACGACGAGTCGACCTTTGAGGCGGGCGGCGATGGGCAGGCCGTCCGCATAGAGGATCGCGTTGTCTCCCTGCGCGGGGATCCGGCCGTTGGGGAGATCCACGCCCGGTGCCACGCAGGGGGTCAGGAGGCCTGTGAGGTTGAGCGGATCAACCGCGGCGATCCGCAGGTAGACGGGCGTCGGTGTCTCTGGGACTTCGCCGCGCCGCCTCGAGGCCCGCATGGCCAAAAGCGCGATGGGCAAGGCGAACTGCTCGCCGTTGAAGCGGGTCACGAAGCGGCCACCCCGCACCTCCCCGCGGGCCTCCATGCGCCGCAGGATGGGGTACAGTTCGCGCCAGGGCGGGGCATAGGGCTCGACCGAGACCAGGTCACGGAAGACGACCCCCCATCGCTCGAGGAGCTGATGCACCCACCGCTCGGCGCGTCCCTCGGCATCGGGCCGATCGCCCGGGTCCGGGGGCAGGAACGCCGACCAACGACCTGCCGCGCTGCCCGGCCTCGCCGCCTGGCCGCGCGCAAACCACGGGGCGCTCGGGCGGCTGTCAGGACGCTTCGCACGCCCGTTACGACGCTGCGCGGCCTGGCTGGGCAGCAGCCCGCGCAAGGCCGCGAAGGCGTCGGCGGTGACGTGCCCGCTCGCGACGAGCTGGAGAAGGGCTGTGTCCAGCTCCGTGGGCAGGCGGCCGAGTTGTCGGATCAGATCGGCATGAAACGAGGGGCCACGGGTCCGCAGGTGCTCCAGCAGAAGGGCGGCGGTCGCCGAGTGTCGCGGCGTCTCTTCCTCTGGAGACGGTGGGGGCGCGAGGAAGCCCAGATCGACCCGACGAAAGAGCGAGACCGGGATCGCTTTGGTGGCGGCGGCTTGGGTCTGGTGTGGGCACAGCCGCGCCCAGGCGATCTCCCCGGAGTACCCGAGCGCGTCGAGGTGTGAATTCTCATAAGACGAGACGCGGCTCGGAAGCAGCGCGCTCTCCCACGCGCCGATGGGGGCCTCGAGCCCTTGGAGCTGGGCGAGCGCCTGGGCGGTCCCACCGATGCCCTGCAGCCGCGTCGAGGGGTCGACGTGCTGCCAGCGGAAGAAGAAGCGCGTGAGCTCTGTGGCACTCAGCGGCTCAATCTCCCGACGCAGGTTTGCGAGCGTGAGGCGATGAATCCGCGCGAGCACCCGGCGATCACAGAACTCCAGCGCGGGTCCTGTCGTGCCTGCCGAGTTGAAGTGCCCACGCAGGACCGCGCCTCGGGACTCCAGCCCGACCATAGCGGCGTAGACGGCGTCGGCGTCGATGGTCAAGTAGGTTGACAACGTCTCGACCGACGTCGGGCCCCTGAACTCCAGATGGGCTGCGACCAGCTTGAGGATCGCGTCGTCGTCGCCTCGACCGGACGTGGGCAGCGCGGCGTACATGAGCTCGCGTCGCTCAGAAGTGCTGTGGCCCCCCCGATGCCCTACGGCACGACCGGCGCGCACGAGGCTCTCGAGCAGCGGCCAGACGGGCTGAAGATCGGCGTCGGGCAGGAAGATGAAGGTCGACAGGACGTCGTGCAGCTCGTCGGCGTCGCGGGCCTGGAACTGAAGCTCTGCGGTGACGGCGGCGATGGCGCGGGCGTCGAGGTGGCCGAGGTGCTTGGCGTCTTCAGGGGAGAGGCCGCGACGAAGATTGACCGCTCGGGCGCGCCGCTCCTCCAGGGGGGCGTCATCCAGAAACGCCCAGGGCATCGCGTTGAGCAGCTCGTGGGACATCAGCGAGGGCTCCGTGGCGTCGACGCAGACGAGCCGCACCTGCCCGGCCTCGATGCGGGCGAGCAGGGCGCGCAGACCCTCCACGTCGACGAGGTCGTGCAGGCAATCCCAGAGGGTCTGGTTGACGAGGGGATGGTCGGGCGGCTCGAGATCACCCGTGACGTTCTCCTGACAGGCCTGGGCCGAGGGGAAGACCGCGGCGAGCAGATCATCGGCGCGCATCCGCTGGATGGGTGGAGGCACGCGGCGACCCCCGGAGAACCGGGGCAGCGCCAAGGAGATCTGCGCGACCCAACGGAAGCGGCCGGTGAACTGCCCGCCGGTCAAGAGGGCCTGCGTGAGCACCCGATCGAGGTTGGTGGTCCGCACAAAGTCGAAGACCGTCTCGAGCGGGAAGCTGTGCTGCGGGCCTAAGGAGAGGACGATGCCGTCGTCGTTGGCCGAGGCCTGTAGCTCGAAGTCGAACGTGCGACAGAAGCACTTGCGAAGGGCCAGCCCCCAGGCCCGGTTGATGCGCGTGCCGAGCGGCGCGTGCAGGACCAACTGCATGCCTCCGGCATCATCGAAGAACCGCTCGACGATCAGGGTCTCGGTCGTGGGCAGCGCGCCTAAAGACAGACGCGAGGTCGCGAGGTAGTCGACGAGCTGCTCGGCGGCGAAGGGCGTCAGGTCAAGTCGCTTGACGAGATCGGAGGCGATGCCATGGCGCGCGCTTGTGTCGCGACCGCCTCCTGAATCCATGAGGTCAATCTCGACCCGCGCGCGCAGCCGGCCCACTGCCGCGCTCAGCGTGACCGATCGCGACGGTGCCTCCCCGACCCAGAAGGGGATGGTCGGCGAGGCCCCCGGTGCCGCCTCGACGCGGATCTTGCCGGCGGCGACACGTCGGACGCGCCAGGTCTGGGTGCCCAGGATGAAGACGTCGCCGCTCATGCTCTCGATGGCAAAGTCCTCGTCGACCGTCCCGACGACGACGTCCTCGGGCTCGAGCACGACCTGATAATCCGCCCGATCGGGGATGGCGCCGCCGGACGTGATGGAGGCGAGCCGAGCGCCTCGTCGGGCCCGCACGATACCCGTCGTCTCGTCGTGATGCAGGAACGCGAACCGTCGTCCACCATGGGCCCCATGCCCACCCAGGCCGTCGGCGTGCAGGTGCAGCACGGCGTCGAAAGCCTCCCGCGTGATCGCCCCGTAAGGCATCGCGCGGCGAGTCAGCGCGAAGAGAAAGTCGGCGTCCCGCTCGGTCGCTGAGACCTCGGCCACCAGGTGCTGCGCGAGCACATCGAGGGGGGCCTCGGGCACGGACAGCGTCTCCAATTCCCCGCGCGATACGGCCTCGAGCAGGGCCGTCAGCTCGACGAGCTGATCCCGGGTGGTCGCAAACAGGCAGCCTTCGGGCACCGCACCCACGGCGTGGCCGGAGCGACCCACGCGCTGCAGGAACGTCGAGACGCTCCTCGGAGAGCCCAGCTGAATCACCAGATCGACGTCCCCAATGTCGATGCCCAACTCCAGAGACGCCGTGGCGACGACGCAGCGAAGTTGACCGCTCTTGAGACGCTGCTCGGCGGAGAGCCGCAGCTTCCGCGACAGCGCCCCGTGGTGGGCCTGGATCATCCCGACGCCAAGGCGAAGTTCCAGCTTCTGGGCCGTGCGCTCGGACAGACGCCGCGTATTGGCGAAGATCAGGGTCGAGCGATGCGACGTGACGAGGGCCGCCATGCGGTCGTAGACCTGCTCCATCTGGGCGTTGCTCGCGACACCGGAGAGCGCTTCCTCCGGGACCTCGAGGCTGAGCTTGAGCGCGCGCAGGTGCCCCCGATCGACGAGCACGGGCGCCGCCCGGCCATGACCCACGAGCAGCCGTCCGACCGTCTCGATCGGCCGCTGCGTGGCCGAGAGCCCCACCCGCGTCGGCCGCCTTGACCCGCCGTCCAGGACGAGTGCGTCGAGGCGTTCGAGTGATAAGGCGAGGTGAGCACCGCGCTTCGTGGCCGCGACGGCGTGGATCTCGTCGACGATGACGGTGTGGACCTGACCGAGCGCGCGTCGACCTCCTTCCGACGTGAGGAGGATGTGGAGTGACTCCGGCGTCGTGATGAAGATATGGGGCGGCAGGCGGATCTGACGGGCGCGCATGGCCGCCGGGGTGTCGCCGCTCCGCACGCTCACGCGGAGCTCCGGCAGCTCGAACCCCTCAAGGGCGGCGAGCGCGCGAAGCCCCGCGAGCGGTCGAAGGAGGTTCTGCTCGACGTCGTTGCCGAGCGCCTTCAGCGGCGAGATGTAAAGCAACCGGACGAACGGCGTCAGCGCGCCTGACAGGCCCTCTCTGAGCAGCCCGTCGAGGCCTGAGAGGAACGCCGCCAAGGTCTTGCCGGAGCCGGTGGGGGCGGCGATGAGGGTGTCTCGCCCGAGCGCGATGGCTGGCCACCCCTCAGCCTGCGCTTCGGTGGGCGCGGCGAACTCGGTGTCGAACCACCGGGCGATGAGCGGGTGGAAGAGCTCGGAGGCGATGGACATCGGGTCCATCATAGCTCTTCAGTCGACGGTGAGGCGGCTGTCGAGGACGAGGTTGCGGAGAACGTCCCGGCCGAGGTTCTCGTCGGTGGATCCGGTCAGGTCGATGTCGTCGAAGAGGGTGCGCGCGAACCTCGTGAGCCGGAGGTCGATGCTTCGCTCGGTGAAGGACAGCGGTGCTAAGCCAACGGGCAGGGGCAGGACCGCGCCGTAGCTGAAGGCGGCGTCGAGCGAGACCTCGCGGACCCAGGTCGCGTCGGAGTTGGACGTGACCTGGAGTTCGAGGTGCAGGGAGATGCGATCGCGGACGAGCGCGCGGCCGTCGCTGAGGCTGTTGCGGTCAGCCCGCGCGACGACGAGGTGGCCCTGGCAGTAGTCGCCGACGAGGCCCTCGCGCACCGACCAGGGCAGGGCAGGCAGCGGCGCGTGCAGCGACTCGACGACGGCGACGTCGGCGGAGGTCTCATTGGTGTCTGGGCCGTGGTTCTTGGGTCCGTCGCAGGGGAGGAGCGAGGCGTCCCAGGTCGTGACCGTGCCGTCTCTGAGGTGCACCTGGTAGCCGAGGTTCGTCACGACGGAGAAGCCGGGCGCGCCTTCGACCGGCTCGAGGCCAGTGAGGTCCCAGGCGAGGGTCCAGCGAAGTCGACCGGGGGGCTCCATCGCGGCGTCTGGGAGGGCGGCGTCTGTGCCCGCGCCGTCTGTGCCCGCGGCGTCAACCCCCGGCCGCTCCGGCGCGTTGGGGTCCTCACACGCCCAGCAGGCGGCAGCCCAAGCGAGCGCCACCGGAGGCCGAAGCCTCAAGGGCGCATGGCCGGGACGCAGGTCTGGTTCGGCGAGCAGATCATCATCCTGCCGTTGCGACCGGCCGGGCAGTCCGCGGCGACGCGGCAGGTCGGCACGCACAGTTGGCCCATGGGGGTGTTCGCGCAGGTGCACCCGGCGCTGCCGTCGGGGCAGGCGTCCACGCAGTCCGCCGCGACCCTGCAGGCCTGAGGGCCGGCATCAATCGGCCCGCCGCCGCCGCCCGCCGCGCCCGCGTAGCAGCCGAGGATGTACGGGAACGTCGAGGTCGCGTGATAGTGGTACCCGCCGTCGGGGCCGAGGTGCCCATTGCATCGGTCCAGCGACGTCGGCAGCGCGCTCTCCTGATACTCGTAGGCGTCCCAGGCGTTGCTGACCGGGTCGCCGATCTGCACCCACGCGCTCTCCATCTCGCGGACCCGGGCGCAGGCCACGTCCTCGCACTCGTAGGGGCCATAAATCGGGAAGCCGTCGAGCGCGAAGCCGAGCACCGGGGACGCGACCTCGCTCGACACCGCGGGGTTGCGCCAGGGCTCGGCGACGAGCGCGTCGGGCGTGAGGCAACGCTGCTCGAGCGCGTGGTAGTGGTACTCCTGAGGCGAGGTGTGGCCGCGACACTCGTCGACGATGCCGTTGTAGACGGGATCACCGAAGGCCTCGGCGGCGGGTCGCGCTGCCTCGTTGGGACCGTAGAAGGGCAGGCCGTTGACCGTGAACCCGACGACGCCGAGGAGCGGGATCTCACTGGGCTGGGCGGCGAGCTGAGGATCGAGCGTGATGTCGAAGTTCTGGTTGCGGACGACGAGCGCGTTGGGCGTCAGGGGCACGAACGTGTAGTGCGGGAGGCCGTTGCTGGTGACGAGCAGACGCCCGTTCGCGCACCGCGCCGTGAGCGTGGGATCGGCGTACCCCGGACCCGGGCCGGGGGCGGAGGCCACGTCGAGGAAGACCTCGTCGGGGCAGCCGTCCGCGAAGGGATCGTCGGGCGGGGAGGGCTCGCCGCCCGGATTGGGCTGACCGCCGGGCACGGGTTCGCCGCCCGGATTGGGCTGACCGCCGGGCATGCCCTGACCACCAGGCACGGGCTGACCGCCGCTGCCGCCCTCGCCACCGGACATGGGCTGGCCGCCGGGCATGGGCTGACCGCCGCTGCCGCCCTCGCCACCGGACATGGGCTGGCCGCCGGGCGTCGGTGCTCCACCTGCCCCCCCCACGGGGCCGCCGTCGCCGACGTTGCCGCTGCCTGAGGCGTCCATTCGACCGTTGGCCCCGCCAGCGAGCGTGGCGTCGTTCTGCTGAAGTGAGTCCTGTCCGGCGTCGTTGGGCTGACACGCGGAGAGTCCGACGAGCGCCGTGAAGGTGAGTCGAGTGAGGGGGCACAAGGTCTTCATAGGGGGCCTCTGATTTGGTGCGCTGAGGATAGGGAGCTTTCTAGTAAACCGACTTGAACACTGCTCCGAAATGAAATCGAAGTGACGACCAGCCCCCTTGACGCCTTCGAGAGTCGGCCAGACCATGCCCATCCATGTCTACCCAGATCTTCTTTCGCGCGGCCGGTCTGCTCCTCCATCCATCGAGCCTGCCAGGCCCGGACGGCCACGGCGCGCTCGGCCCGTCCGCTCGGCGCTTCGTCGACTACCTCCGCAGCACCGGCGCGCGGCTCTGGCAGGTCCTCCCGCTGGTGCCTCCGGGGGCCGGCGATTCGCCGTACTCCAGCGCGTCGGCCTTCGCGGGCAACCCGATGCTCATCGACCTCGACGACCTCGTCCGGGACGGCTTGCTAGAGGCCAGCGAGCTCGGGATCCGAGATCAGGGCAGCAGTCAACTCGACTTCAGCCGAGCACACGCGATCAAGAGACCGCTGCTCCTCCGCGCCGCGTCTCGCGTGCCCGACGAGGAGCTCCTCGAGTTCGCCGCCCGCGCGCCTTGGGCGGACATCTACGCCACCTTCGTCGCGATCCGGCAGGCCCACGGCGGCGCGCCTTACTGGACCTGGCCCTTGGCGCTTCGGCGGCGTGAGGCCACGGCCCTCTCCGTGGCGAAGGCCGCGCTGCGCGACGAGATCCGCGCCGAGCTCGCTCTGCAGCTGCTCTTCGATCGGCAGTGGTCGGCCTTGCGGGCCTACGCCGCGGCGGCTGACGTTCGACTGATCGGCGATATGCCCATCTACGTCGACGCGGACAGCGCGGACGTCTGGGCGGCGCAGGACCTCTTCCTCTTGGATGAGGACGGCCGGGCGCCGTTCGTCTCGGGCGTGCCCCCGGACGCGTTCTCGGACTCGGGACAGCTCTGGGGCAACCCGCTGTACCGCTGGGATCGGATGGCCGCCGATGACTTCCGCTGGTGGGCGGCGCGGCTTGGTCGGGTCTTCGAACAGACCGACTTCGTGCGGATCGATCACTTCCGCGCCTTCTCGGCCTACTGGGAGATCCCGGCCGGATCCCCCGACGCCCGCCAGGGGCGCTGGGTGGATGGGCCGGGCCTCAGCTTCTTCGAGGCGCTCCGCCGTCACTTGGGCCACATGGCCATCTTGGCCGAGGATCTGGGCGTCATCGACGACGCCGTCCGGCACTTGCTCCGCGCCGCCGGCCTGCCGGGCATGAAGGTCCTGCAGTTCGCGTTCGGCAACGACGCGGAGAACCCCTACTTGCCCCACCACCACAGCCCCGAAGGCGTTGTTTATACGGGCACGCACGACAACGACACGACCGCGGGCTATTGGCGGTCCGCGCCGGAGGAGGTCCGCGACCACGTCCGTCGGTACTTCGGCGTCAACGGTCACGATGCCGTCTGGGACTTCATCCGCGCCGCGCTCGGCTCGGTCGCGACCTTCGCCATCATCCCCATGCAGGACCTCCTGGGCCTCGGCACCGAAGCCCGCATGAATCGGCCCTCGGTCGCTTCCGGGAATTGGTCATGGCGCTTGACGAACGACCAGCTCCGCGACGATGTCGCTTCGCGTTTTCGCGCGCTCGTCGAGCTCTACGGGCGGGCCGGAGGCCAAGCCGCGCTCACTCGAAGCCCACCACGCTCTCCCGATTGATGTGCTTCTCGCCCCGCCGAACCTCGTAGGCCAGGTCGGCCCGCTCCTCGTCGCTCGGCGCCAGGATCTCCGAGTACCGCATCTGGAAGACGACGCGGTCGGGGCTCAGCTCGACGAGGCCCCATCCATGGTCGATGAGGTTCGTAAACGCGAAGTGTGGATTGAGCCTTCGGAACGCATCGGTGAGGCCGGCGTAAACCGTGGCGTCTCCCCGAACGGTCTCGTCGATGTTCCCGCGGCTCACGCTCCCCCCGAGAAACTCGACGGCGACCGAGCCCGCGCCCGTCGCTGCGTCGTAGCCCACCATGGGGTCCGGCGGCAGATCGGCGAGCGTGCTGAAGTGCGCGTCGCCGCTGAGCACGACGGTGTCGCCCACGGCCGGGTCCGCGAGCGTCTCGAGCATACGGGTGCGCGCCTCGGGGAAGCCGTTCCAGGTCGAGTCGCCGAGATCGAGGGGCACGAGGAACGGCGCGAAGAACTTCTGGTTGCCGATCACCCGCCACGTCGTCCTCGAAGCGCGCAGGCCCGCCTCGAGCCACTCGCGTTGGACGGTGCCGAGCATATCGGGGGCGCCGCTGCCGGGCAGGAGGTCGCGATTCTTCCAGAGCAGGACGTCGACGAGGTGCAGATCCAGGAGGTCCCCGAACGTCAGCTTTCGCCACAGCACGCTGGGCTGTAGCTCATCGGTCAGACGCATGGGCACCCACTCCCGGAAGGCTTGGACGCCGCCTTCATGCAGGGGCGAAGCACCCGCCTCGACGTCGTGATTGTCCCAGATGACCACGAAAGCGACGGACGCTCTCGCCGCGCGGAGGTCGGGATCGAGGGTGTATAAAGCGTGACGGGCGCGGTGGCTGACGAGGTCCGTCGGCTCCTGCGGGAAGGGCGTCGGGATGCGGACGTGCTCGTCCTCGTCGACGAAGTCGTAGATGTAGTCTCCGAGGTGAAGGACCAAGTCGAGGTCGTCTCGCTCGGCGATGCGGCGATAGGCGTTGAAGTACCCCGAGAACAAGCTGCTGCACGAGACGAGCGCGAGCCTCAGGCGGGCGATGGCCCCGACGCCGGCGGTGCGAAATCGACCCGTGCGTGAGGGGCTCCCGTCCGGGGCGAGGAAGCGGTAATACGTCGTCGCGCCCGGCTCAAGCCCTTCAACCTCGACGCGGGCCGTGAAGTCCGAGGCCGCGGTCACGAGCACGTCGCCCTGCTGAATCACGCGCTCGAAGTCCACGGTGTCCGACAGCTCCCAGGTCAGCGTCGGGGTCTCGTCGACCGCGCCGTTGTCCGGGGAATATCGCGTCCACAAGATGACGCCGACCGCGGTGGGATCACCGGAGGCGACGCCCGACTCGAACGGCGGGCAGTCGGGGGTTAGGCCCAAGGCGAGCAGGGCGGGATCGGCGGTCGGGCTCGGATCGACGAGAACCCGACGGACCTCGCCCGTCGCCTCGGCGAAGACCAGGAGCGTGGTGCTTCTGACGACGGCGGGCGCGCGCAGGATGGACGCGCCCGCCTCGTCGCGGCGTTGGGTGACCAGGACCTCACCTTCGATGGAGAAGCGGCCCGCCGAGGGGGTGTCCCCGCTCAAGGTGACCTCGGCGCAGGAGGTGACGGTGGCGAACAGCTCGGGCTCGCGGGTGCCATCGGCGACGAGGTCGGTCGCCCCGCCGTCGACGAGTTCACTTGGGCCGCCGTCACGCCCCCCATCGTCGAGCGTGTCGGCCGCCCGCGGTCCATCCTGACACGCGGCCATGAGCAGAAACGCGGCGACGAGCGTAATCGATCTGGGCATCGGCTGGACCTGCGGGCATGAGTGAGAGGTCGGCAGCTTGCCGAGATTGAGGGGCCCGTGGCAACGCCGTGATTGCCGCTGACGGCCAAGACGCCTAACGTGCGCGCCCTCGTACAGGAGACGCCAACATGTCCCGTTCAAAAACGCCGAGCCAAGCCCTGAGGCTCGCCTCTCTCGCCGTCGCTCTGTCGACGTCCGT
>SHZC01000133.1 GCA_009692505.1 Myxococcales bacterium | reverse complement strand
AGGTGAAGCTCAAGCTCTTCACCGTTCCTGGGCAGACGCTGCACGACAGCACGCGCAAGGTGGTGCTGCAGGGCGCCGACGCGGTGGTCTTCGTCGCCGACAGCCAAGTCTCCGCGAGCGAGTTGAACAAGGAGTCCTTCCGGAACCTCAGGGACAACCTCTCCGCCAACGGCCTCGACGTCGACACGATCCCCATGGTCATTCAGTTCAATAAACGCGACCTGCCGAACATCCGATCCGACGACGAGCTCCGCGCTCTGGAAGAACGTCGCCGGACACCGGTTTATCGCGCGGTCGCCGTGCAGGGGCAGGGTGTCCTTGAGACGCTGCGCGCCTTGATTGGCCTGACTTGGGACAGCCTGGAGGCGAGCTACGAGATCGGTGTCAAGCTCCAGACCGACCGCGATACGTTCATGGAGCAGGTCTTCCAAGGCTGGGACACCGGACGCCTTCGCGGAGGTCTGTACCCGTGAGCGATGCCGACGCCCGGGAGCGCCTCGAGTCCCCTCTCGACCGCACGCTCGCGCTCGCCGAGCTGTTTCAGCCGGAGCTGTTCACCGAGCTTTGCCGTGCCCACGTCGAGCTGTATCGCATCGGCATCCGGGTCTTCGACGCGGCAAATCATAAGATCGTCGATGTGCCGTTCGATGGCGGCCTGAGCACCTACCTCTTCGGCTCCCCAGAGGCGCGGCGCCGCTTGACACACTCCATCTCCGGCCTGAAGTCCATGGTCGTCGACGCCGGTGAATGGGCGTGCCACGACGATGCCTGCACGGGCACGCGCTATCTCATCATGCCGATCGTCTATGAGGGCGACCTCCTCGGGAAGCTCGTGGTGGGTCCGTATGTCACGCAGGACGCGCCGGTCGAGCACCGTCTGGACGAGCCGTGGTTCCTGGGTCTGGATCTGACGCACTTCGACCGTCTTCGCCTGGAGCTCCGGCGCACCGCCGACGCGATGTTGCGTAAGGTCGTGGCAGGCCTGCTGACCTGCATCGACGTCGCGTGCCACAGCGGTCACAAGGTGCTGTTGACCAGCCATATGCACCTGGAGTCGATCACGACCGCGTACGACTCCCTGCAGCGACAGAACGCCCTGCTCGAGGAGCGCAACGCCCAGCTCTCGCTGTCCAATGTCCGCCTGCAGGAGCTCGACCGCCTCAAGAGCAACTTCCTCGCGACGGTCAGCCATGAGCTCCGTACGCCGCTGACGAGCGTGATCGGGTACAGCGAGATGCTGCTCGAAGGCCTGGCGGGCGAGCTGTCACCCGAGCAGCGCGACTACGTCGGCACGATCATGGAGAAGGGCGAGAGCCTGCTCCAGCTCATCAGCGGGATCCTGGATATCTCGAAGATTGAGAAAGGCGGCCAAGAGCTCATGCGGCAGCGGGTGCGCCCCGAGCTGCTCGTCGAGGCCGCAGTGTCGACGGTCCGCCCGCTCGCGCAGAAGAAAGAGCTGGCGATCGACGTCGAGTGCGGCCTCGGCCTGCCTGATCTCTACGTCGACACCCAAAAGCTCGAGCAGGTGCTGACGAACCTCCTGAGCAATGCGGTGAAGTTCACGCGGAGCCAAGGGCGGGTCATCGTGTCCGTTGACGAGGTCGGCTCTGAGATTCGTTTCCGCGTCACCGATACCGGCATCGGGATCGCGGAGGACATGGTCGACCGGATCTTCGAGGTCTTTTTTCAGGTCGACAACTCGTCGACCCGCGAATACGGGGGCACCGGTCTCGGACTGTCTATTGTGAAGGACTTCGTTGAGGGCCATGGTGGTGAGGTGAGCGTTTACAGCGAGCTCGGGGTCGGCTCGACGTTTGGTTTCACGCTTCCTCCGGAGGCGATCATCCGGGGGCGCACGTCGCAGCCGCCTTCTGTGCCGGCCGTCTGAGAGCAAGACATGACCGAGAATAAACGACTCCTGATCGCCGAAGATGACGCCGCGATCGTCAAGCTGGAGCAGACGCTGCTCGCCAGTGCCGGGTACGACTTCGACGCCGCAGGCACCGTGGCCGAGGCCGTGACCGCGCTTAAGAGTCGCACATACCACGCCGTCCCCCTCGATGCGGGGCTGCCCGACGAGAGCGGCTTCGCCTTGGGCGAGCGCATCCGCCGGGACCCCGAGCCCGGCCACCCCAATGTCATCTTCCTCACGGCCAGAGCAGACGCCGCCAGCACCCGAGAGGGCTTCAGCGTCGGCGGGGTCTTCTATCTGACCAAGCCCTTCTCGAAGGCCAAGCTCCTCGACGTCGTCATGGCCGTCACCGAGATGGGCTGAGCCGCTTGAACGAAAGCCAACTGCTCTCCGTCATCGACGGGGCGCTCAGGCGCGCGGGGTCGGTCGCTGACCTCACCGACGACTGCGCCTATGTCGAGAGCGGCGCCCAACTGATCACGACGGATACGCTCATCGAGGGCGTGCACTTCGATTCGCAGCTCGACACCGCCGAGCAGATCGGCGCGCAGGCCGCGGTCCAGAATCTCAGTGACCTCGCCGCCTCCGGAGGTCGTCCGCTCTTTCTCGTTTGGTCCTTATGCCTGCCGCCCTCCTGGGCCGATGAAGCCGAGCGGCTCTCGGCGTTGGCCTTCGGGTTCGCGCGCGTGGCGACCGAGCATGGGGCTTGTGTCGTCGGTGGGAACCTCTCGCGGATTGACGGCCCATTGGTCATCGCCGTGACCGCCGCGGGCGCGTGTTTTGGTCCCTCACCGCTCACGCGCAGCGGGGCTCGACCCGGTCAGGCGGTCTATGTGAGCGGGCGGCTCGGCGATGCGGCGGCCGGAGTCTTCGACCCCTCGGCGGCGACACGCCTGGCCCGACATGGCTGGCGACCGCACATCGCCGAGGCTCAAGCCCTCGCCCTCTGGGGCGGCGTCGGGGCCTGCATGGATATCTCCGACGGCCTGCTCCTCGATGCCACGCGGCTCGCCAGGACCAGCGGCGTGACCCTCGCTTTGAGCCGCTCGGCGATCCCCATCGGCGAGGCCGCAGCCGCGTTGGGAAAACCTGCCCTCGACTTGGCGATGACCGGGGGTGAAGACTACGTTCTCCTCTTCACCGCTGAGGGCTCGCCGCCGATCCCGGCCTATCGCATCGGTGAGGTGCGTGAGGCCGATGTCCGCGGGCCGCTCCTGCTCGACCTTGTGCCGACCCTGGGTCGAGGCTTCGACCACTTCGGAACCGCCAGTAACGCTTCATGATCCTCTCCCTCCTCATCGTCGTCTTCCTCCTGATGGCCGCCTTCTTCGCGACCGCCTCGGGTGCTTTGGGCGGGCTCGATCACGTCTCGCGGGCGCGGCTCGAACAAGCGGCCGACGCCGGCGATACGCGCCTCCGGTTGGTGATGGACAACCCGACGACATCGCGCGCGGTGCTCGACTTCTTCGGCGATGCCTGCCACGTGGGTGTCGCTTCGAGCGCGGCGATCTTGCTGCCCGGCCTGTGCCCGAAGTGGGATGGCGACCTGCTCGTGGGCGTCGCCCTCCTCGCCTCGTTCCTCCTCCTCTTGCTGGTCGCCGAGATCCCGCCGCGGGTGCTCGCGGCCCGCCACACGGAGCAGGTGATTCGGGCGCTCAGCATGCCGCTGTTCCTGGCCGTCCGCTTCATCGGACCGCTCCGCCGGGGCATCGACCGAGTCCTGCCCGACCGACCTTCCCGCATGGCCCAGTCCATCTCGGCTCAGCCCACGGCGGCGATCGATGAGCAGGAGTTCCGCACCCTCCTCGACGAGAGCACCGAGGCCGGCGTCGTTGAGAAACACGCTCAGGCCCTGATTCACAATGTCCTCGACTTCGGGGACCGCCGGGTCAGCGAGCTGATGACCCCGTTGGGCCGGGTCTTCTCGCTCTCCGATGAGACCACCGCGACGCGCGCCGCGGAGCTGGCCGCCGAGAACAAATACAGTCGTATCCCTGTTTATCGGAAGAGCCCCAAGCAGATCACCGGCGTGCTGCACGCGAAGGATCTCCTGCCGATTCGCTGGTCGGTCGCCTCGAGCAAGGCCCTCAAAGTCCTTATGCGCCGGCCGCTTTATGTCGTGCCTCAGATGCGCGCTCAGGCGCTCCTGGAGTCGTTCCGCCGCCAGCGACTGCACATGGCTGTCGTCGTCGACGAGCGGGGCGCAGCACTCGGCGTCTGCACGATGGAAGACCTGCTCGAGGAGCTGGTCGGGCCGATCACCGACGTCGCATTGGAGCGTAAGGGCGACGAGGGGCCGCAGCGATGATGACCCTCACCGTCGTCGTCGCGCTCCTCGCGCTGAAGTTCATGGTCTCTTTGGCTGATCAGGCCATCGCCGAGAGCGACCTCGACCGACTGATGACCCTCGCGGGCAGCGGAAAAACGGGCGCCGAGCGAGCCGCTTGGTTCCAGAGACACTCGGCCCGACGCCTGGCGACCACGCAGTTCTTCACGCGCCTCTGCCTCGTCTCGGCGACCGTGTTGTCGATGACCTCATTCGACGAACCCCTGTGGGCACTCGCCCTCTTGCTCCCGCTGATCTTCGTATCGGCTGAGCTGCTCCCGAGGGGCCTCATGCCCACCGAACCCGAACCCCTGGCCGCAGCACTTTCGACGCCGCTCATGTGCCTCCACCACCTGTTTTGGCCCTTCGTCTGGGCGACGGATCACTTCGTTCAAGCCCTTGAGCGACGGGCCGGAGGCCACGCGGAGGGGCGCACGACGACCACCCTTGAGGACCTCCAGCTGCTCGTCGATCATGAGTCCGGCTCGACCGATATGGCCGTCGGCGAGCGGGCGATGATCTCCCGGATCCTCGACTTCCACCGGCTCACGGCCAGCGACTGCATGATCTCGCTGAAGGACGTCTGCGCGGTCTCCGCCGACGCCACCGTTCGGGAGGCCGCCGCCGTCGTCGCGCGGGAGGGGTACTCACGGCTCCCGGTCTTCCGTGATCGCCTCGACGAGGTCGTCGGCATCCTTCACCACGTCGATCTGCTGCGGGCCGAAGGCCCCGACAAGCCCGCGTCCGCGCTCATGCGGCCGCCCCTCTTCGTGCCCGGTACCCAGGAGATTGACGACATCCTTGTGATCCTCCAACGGCGCGCGGCGTCGGCGGCCGTCGTCGTCGACGAGTTTGGTAAGACGCTGGGCTTACTGACCCTCGAAGACATCCTCGAGGAGATCGTCGGCCAAATCGACGATGAGTTCGACGACGGGGAGCGGCTGTTCAGACCCGCGCCGGACGGCGGGTATCTCATCGGCGCACGGGCCCCGCTTGAGAAGCTGCGCGAGGTCTTTGGGCTGCCGTTCGAGGCCGACGCAGAGATGGAGACGCTGGCGGGCTTCGTGCTCGGTCAGCTCAAGCACATCCCGGCCATCGGAGAGTTCATCGACCTCGGTGGCGGTGTGCGGTTGACCGTTCAGCGGGCCACGGAGCGGGCCGTCGAGGAGCTCCTGCTGACAGGACCCGTGAAACCGCACGGGGGTCTGTGACCAGGGCGATGCGCGAGGCCCGCACGCGGTCCCTCGTCTGCACGCTCGGGCTTCTGCCCCTCTGGGCCTCTCTGCTGCCCGCCTATCTCGTCTTCGATCCGATGGCGCGGGCCGTCATCTTGCCGGGCGCCTTGGCCGCGTCGGCGCTGGCGGTCTCCGCGGTCTTCCTCACAGACCTCCTGCGTCGGCACGGCCTCCTCTCCCGACCACGAGCCAGCACGGCCGCGCTCGACGTGGTCCTCTCGGCGACCGCGAGCGCGACCCTGCTCTACATCTTCTTGGACCAAGATGGGCGGGTTTCCTCCCTCGGAGGCACGGCACTCCTCGCCATGAACGTGGCGACGGGCTGGGGTGCGGGCCTCGTCGTCTACCTCTGGTCGCGCCGCGCCACGTCCATCAGAGATGACGGCGCCCCTCCGGGCATTGTGCCTCTCTACGCGGTCGCGAGCGTGTGGTTCAGCGTCGTCGCGGCGATCGTCCTCGGCATCGGCTCGGAGGCCCGGAACAGCGGCGCCCACGAGGCTCAGTCGGCGGCGGATGTCTCGGCGCTCGCCGATCTGGCCGCCGTCTCGCTCACGGGCGACGGGCTCCTCACCGCACCTCGAACTCAGTCCGTAAAGGACGTGCTTCAGACCTTCGGGAACGTCGAAGTCGAGGTGACGCCGCTCGGGGCGTTGCCCGCAAGGTTCAGCGGACCCGAGACGCGGTGGCACGAACATGAACCCGGGGCGTTCACGGTCTGCCTGCTTCAGACGAGGGCGCACGTCGAGCGGCGGGAGCTGGGGGACAAGCTGCTCTGGGTGCTGCGAAACGCCGCTTTGCCCGCGCCCGTCGTGCCGAGGGAAGATCGTCCCGCGCTCCTCATCTTCGCGGCCTTCTTCCTCATCGCCCCGCTCGCGGCGGCACTCGTCGCCCGCGGTCTTCGCGACCGTCTCAATACCCTGTCCAGGGTCCTGTCCAGCCTTGGCCCTGGCGGTTCGTTCGTGGCGACGGCTCCCCATGGCCCCGCAGACGAGCTGGCCGACCTCGCCGCAGAGATTGACGAGGCCGTCTTCGCTGCAGCCTCCGAGAATACGCGGCTGACGTTCGCCCTCGAAGGCGCAAAGGCGGCGGACCGCGCGCGCGACCGCTTCCTCTCGTCGGCGAGCCACGAGCTTCGCACCCCGCTGACGAGCATCAGCGGGTACTGCCATCTGCTTCGCTCGGGCGAGTTGACCGAAGCTCAGTCCGAAGACGTGCTGTTCATCGAGCAGGCCACCGAGCAGCTCAAGGGCCACATCGACGTCATCATCGATCTGACTCGTATTGAGTCGGGGCTCGAGGCACCGCTGTCCCGAACCTGGGTGGTGTGCGAGGACCTCGTCCGTCAGGTCCTCGCCGCCCACAGGCAGGACGTGCCGGCCGGCGTGAAGGTGAGCCTCGACGCGCCCTCCGGGCAGACCCGCGCGCTCGTCGACGCCGCCCGTATCTTGCAGGTCCTCGACAACCTCATCGGCAACGCCCTCAAGTTCA
This sequence comes from Myxococcales bacterium, assembly GCA_009692505.1. GTDB lineage: Bacteria > Myxococcota_A > Bradymonadia > UBA7976 > UBA1532 > SHZC01. The sequence goes on along the minus strand of SHZC01000133.1, from coordinate 8,042 downwards.
CCTCCCAGGGCTTCGTCAAGGTCTCCGTCGGAGCCGACGAGGAGGGCGTCTCCATGCGGGTCGCGGACAGTGGACCGGGCATCGCCAGCCATGAGCTGACGGCGATCTTTGCGGACTTTCATCGGGTCGAAGGACAGCGCGACGTGCCCGGGACCGGGCTGGGCCTGGCGATCGCCCGGCGGCTCGTCACCCAACATGGGGGGCGGATCTGGGCCGAGTCTCAACTCGGAGTCGGGAGCACGTTCCACGTCGTAGTGCCGACGGAGAAGGTCCCGACGCCATGAGCCCGCGCTCCCCTCGCGACCGTCGACTCACTCTCGCGAGGCGCTTCGGGCTCGCCCTGCAGCTGCCCGTGCTGCTGTCCATGGGCGGGCTCGTCCTTGTCTCGGAGACCGCCGCCGAACGGTTCGACGGCGACCTTCGGGCGCACGCTCAGCTCCAGTACGCGCAGGTCGCGTCCCGGCTCCCGCGCGAGGTGCCGGCGCGAGCTGCAGACGAGGGCCGCAGCCAGCCATCGCTGGAGGGAGCCAGCGAGCCGGCGCGCCCGCTGTCGATGTGGGGGCCGCCACTCCTGCTCTTTGTCGCGCTCGTGGTCCTCTCCGGTGTGCTCGGGCGATGGCTCGGCGCGGAGGTCGCAGGCGAGCTCAACCGGGTCCGGCGGGCGCTCGTTGCCCTGAGGCAGAACCCGACCTCTTCACCGGAGCCGGCGGGCGCGATGGCCCTGCGGGAGACTCAAGACCTGGTCAAGGCGTTCCAGACCGCGCTTCTCGGCCTGGATTTCAGGCGCGACGCCCTCGAGCAGGCCACCGAGCGGCACCGCGCCGCCGAGCAGGAAAAGGCCCGGTTCCTCGCCCACTTGAGCCACGAGCTGAAGAGCCCGCTGAACACGATCCTCGGCTTCACGGAGGTCCTCCTGACCGGCCTCGACGGCCCCCTGCCCGAGGTCCAAAGGCGGCGCCTCGGCATCCTGTGGCGGAGCGGCGAGTCCCTCCTTCGCTTCATCCTGTGCGTGCTCGACCTCGCCAAGCTCGAGATGGACGAGCGCCATGAAAAAGACCCACCCAGCCAGATGCAATCCGCTGACGAGCTCGTCGCGGCGATTGGTCAGGCGGTACGGCCCGACCCCCTCGGTCAGGTTACAGTCGAGGTCCAAGGCCTCCTGACGCCTGAGGCCAGAGGCCTCGTGACACATGACGCGCAGCAGCTGGCCCGAGCGATCGCCGCCCTGGCGGGTCTGCTCGTCGATGCCCTGGAGCGAGGGTCCGTCCTTCTCCACGTCACGTCCACGTCAGGAGCCCTCGAGGTCGTGGCGCGGGTGGAGAACCCCGGCGAAGAGTCGAACCTCGCGGACCTGGAGTCCGAGCGGCGGCGGTTGTGGAGCGAGCTCTCCTCTCAGGAGACCTCCGAGCGGCCGACGAGCAGCACGTCGACGGCGCTGGCGCTCATCCGACGCGTGGCCCGAGCACATGGAGGGGCGTTAGAGGTTGAGGGGGAACCCAACCCCAGCTGGCCCAGCCTCCGCTTGTCGCTTCCCTTCGCCGAACCTTGCGTGATCGCCCCCTCGCGGTGATCATCCCGCTTCGACGAGATATGCCCCAGCACCACCCCGAGCTCGACCACGTCCGCCAGCAACTCGACGGCGTCCTGCGTGGCAAGCCAGAGGTCATTGAGCTGGCGTTGGTGGCGGTGCTGGCCCGCGGTCACCTCCTGCTGGAGGACGTGCCCGGCGTCGGCAAGACCACCTTGGCGTTCGCGCTGTCTCGGGTGCTCGGCTGCTCGTTTCGTCGGATCCAGTTCACGAGCGACCTGCTCCCGAGCGACATCCTCGGCGTCAATATCTTCTCGAAGCAGACCTCTCAGTTCGAGTTCAAGCCCGGGCCGATCTTCGCGCACGTCGTGCTCGCCGACGAGATCAACCGCACGACCCCGAAGACCCAGTCGAGCCTGCTTGAGGCGATGAACGAGGGTCAGGTCTCTATCGACAACGAGACCCGACCGCTGCCGCTGCCGTTCCTCGTGATCGCCACGCAGAACCCCCACGAGTACCACGGCACCTATCCGCTGCCTGAGAGCCAGATGGACCGCTTCATGGTCCGCCTTCGCGTGGGGTATCCGTCGCCGCTCGTCGAGCGGGAGATCCTGAGGACGCGCACGGGTCAGAGCCCCGTCAGCGGCATCGTGCCGGTGCTCAATCCAGAGACACTCCTCGCCCTGCAAGCGCGGGTCGACGCCGTGAGGGTCGAAGACATCGTGCTCGACTATCTCTTGACGATCGTGTCCGAGACGCGGCGCTCGGCCTCGGTCATCACCGGCGTGAGCACCCGAGGGGCGCTCGCCTTTCAGCAGGCGTGCCGGGCCCGCGCGTTCCTGCACCATCGCGCCTTCGTCTTGCCCGACGACGTCAAGGCGCTGGCCCGACCGGTCCTGGCCCATCGAATTCAGGCGACCGACGAGGCCGATCGCCTCATCCTCGAGATCATCGAGTCGGTGCCCGTCCCCGTCTGACTCAGTCGATGAACGCCCGCAGACGCTCCAGGAAGCTCTTGCGCTCGGCGTGCCCGTCACTGTCGCCCGCGTTGAGCCGCTCGAACTCCTCGAGCAGCTCTCGCTGACGCGGCGTCAACGTCTTGGGTACGTCGATCTGAATCGTGACGAGCTGGTCGCCACGGCTCATGCCGCGAAGATCGTAAACCCCCTTGCCTTTCAGCCGCATGACCGTGCCGCTCCGGGTGCCCGCGGGGATCTTCAGCCTCGCCTTGCCGTCGAGCGTCGGCACCTCAACTTGAGCGCCAAGCGCCGCCTGCGGGAACGAGATCGGGAGGGCGCACGTCAGATCCCGCCCGTCACGCGAGAAGAGGGTGTGCTCCTTGACGATGAACTCCACATGGAGATCGCCCGGACGACCGCTCAAGCGTCCCAGCTCGCCCTCGCCTTTGATCACGAGCGTCTGCCCGGTCTCAATCCCGGCGGGCACCTGGACGGGGCGGCTCACTTCCTCGGGGGACAAGCCGGTGCCTCGACACTGACTGCAGGGATTGGCGATGAGGATGCCGCTGCCTCGACATCGCGGGCAGGTCTGGACGACCGACAGGAAGCCCATCTGAACGCGGAGTTGACCGCCGCCTCCGCAGGACTCGCAGGCCGACGGGCTGGTCCCGGCGCGCGCCCCGATCCCCCCACAGGGCTTGCAGCGTATGGGCCGCTGGTAGGAGACGAGGGCCTCGCCCCCGGCGCACGCGAGCTCAAGCGTGACCTCGCAGCGCACCTTGATGTCGCGACCCTGGTGGGGGTTCGTGCGCCCGAAGAACGTGCCGAAGAGCTCCTCGAAGGTGTCGCCGAACACGTCCCGGAGGTGGCCGGGATCGAGCCTGACGCCGCCCATGCCCCCCATGCCTGAGAACGGATCGACTGCAGCCTGGCCTCGGTCCTCGCCGAAGTGGTCGTACTTGGAACGCGAGTCCGGATCGGAGAGGACCGCATACGCCGTGGCGATCTGCTTGAACGTCTCCTCGGCTGCGGCGTTCCCCGGGTTCTTGTCCGGGTGGTACTTCATCGCGAGCCGCCGATACGACTTCTTCAGGGCGTCGGCGTCCGCGTCCCGTTGAACCTCAAGCAGCTCGTAGTAGTCAGGCTTCTTCAACGGTCGACGCTTAAAGACTAACGCGGTGCGTCGTCGCGGGCCTTCTTCGCGTCAGCGTACATCGCGTCGGCGATGCGGTAAGCCGACTGCTCGAGGTTGACGATCGCCAGCCGAAGCTCCTCGGGATCAACCGTCGAGAGCGCGCGCTGCAGCGTCGACATATCATGCCGGATCTCTTCCACGTCGAGCGGCGAGAGCACATCGCTGTAGCTCTCGAGGGACTGCGTGGTCTGGTACATGAGGTTCTCGGCGCTGTTTCGAAGCTCGATCAAGAGCTTGCGGCGACGGTCATCGAGGGCATGCTTGTCGGCCTCGGTGACCATGCGCTGAATCTCGTTCTCGTTGAGTCCGCTCGAGGCCCGGATCTGCACGCGCTGCTCCTTCGAGGTGCCGCGGTCGCGTGCGCTCACATGAAGGATCCCGTCGGCGTCGATCTCGAAGGTGACCTCGATTTGAGGGACGCCGCGTGGGGCCGGCGGGATGCCCAAGAGATCAAACTTGGCCAGCGAGCGGTTGTTCTTCGACAGCTCGCGCTCGCCCTGGAGGACGTGCACCGAGACCATGGGCTGATTATCGACCGCGGTGCTGAAGATCTGGCCAGCCTGATACGGGATGGTCGTGTTCTTGGGGATGATGCGCGTGAACACGCCGCCCTGGGTCTCGACGCCGAGCGAGAGGGGCGTGACGTCGAGAAGGATCACGTCTTCGACATCGCCGGTCAGGACGCCTGCCTGCACGGCGGCCCCGATGGCCACGACCTCGTCGGGGTTGACGCCTTTGCTCGGCTGCTTGCCGAAGAACTCGGCGACCCTCTGCTGGACCCGAGGCATCCGCGTCATGCCACCGACGAGCAGTACGGCGTCGATCTCGTGCAGGCTCATCGAGCCGGCGTCGATGGCGATCTGGCACGGCACGAGGGTGCGATCGATGAGGTCCTCGACGAGCGACTCGAAGCGGCCGCGAGTGATCCGCACGTTGAGGTGTTTGGGGCCCGTCTCGTTGGCCGTGATGAACGGCAAGTTGACCTCGGTCTCGAGCGACGAGGACAGCTCGTGCTTGGCCTTCTCGGCGGCCTCTTTGAGTCGCTGGAGCGCCATCTTGTCGCCGCGGAGGCTGATGCCTTCGGCTTGGTCGAACTCGCTGAGCAGGTGCTCGATGAGCCGAAGATCGAAGTCCTCACCGCCCAGATAGGTGTCGCCCGCCGTCGACTTGACCTCGAAGACCCCATCGCCAAGCTCGAGGATCGAGATATCGAACGTGCCACCGCCGAGGTCATAGACCGCGATGCGCTGGTGCCCCACGCGATCCATGCCGTAGGCGAGGGCCGCCGCCGTAGGCTCGTTGATGATTCGGAGGACGTTGAGGCCGGCGATACGCCCGGCATCCTTGGTCGCCTGCCGCTGAATATCGTTGAAGTACGCCGGCACGGTGATCACCGCGTCGGTCACCTCCTCACCGAGGTAGTCCTCGGCGGTCTGCTTCATCTTCGTCAGGATGAAGCTGGAGATCTCCGCAGGGCTGTAATCCTTGCCGCGAAGGTGGACCCAGCAGTCCCCGTTCTCGGCGCGCACGACCCGGTACGGGAAGCGGTCGATGTGGGACTTGATCTCCTCGCTGTCGATCTTGCGGCCGATGAGCCGCTTGGCCGCGAAGACGGTGTGCTCCGGGTTCGTCACGCCTTGTCGTTTGGCGATCTGCCCGACGAGCCGCTCGTTTCCTTCGGTCAACGCCACCATGGACGGGGTCGTGCGGCTGCCCTCGGAGTTGGGGATGACGATCGGCGTCCCCCCATCGATGACCGCGACGCAGGAGTTGGTTGTCCCCAGATCGATTCCGATGACTCGCGACATCAGCCGGTGTGCTCCGATTCGTCCTGCTTGGGCTCGTCAGCCGGCTCAACGGCCGCCGAAATAACCACCATCGCCGGCCGGACGAGGCGGTCGTGCAACATCCACCCCTTCTGGAAGACCTCGATGCAGGTGCCCGGCTCCACGTCTGCGCGAGGGACCTGCTGCATCGCCTCGTGAAACTGCGGTTCGAAGGGCTCACCGTTCGGCTCGAAGGGCTTGGCGCCGTTGCGCTCGAGGGCGGAGAGGAACTGCTTGCGGATCATGGAGACGCCGTCCGCGAGCGCGCCACCGCCACCGTTTGCGTGGGCCAGCGCGCGCTCGAGGTTGTCAGCCACGGGTATAAGATCCTTCAGAACGCTCTCGATGGCGAACTTTCGGGCCTCTTCGCGCTCTCGAATGGCCCGCTTCCGGAAGTTGTCGAGGTCCGCAGCCGACCGATAAGCCTTGCCGCGCCAGTCCTCGACCTCCTTCAAGGCGGCACCCAAGCGGTCCGACTCGTCGGCACCGGGCTTCGCCTCAGGCTTGCCGGACTCACTCGCCAGATCGTCGTTCGCCGGCGGGGTCAAGCCCTCAACCCCGTCCTCATTCTGCTCTTCGGCCACACTTCCTCCTCGTCAGATCAGTCCTCGGCACGCCGCTCACGCAGAGCCCCGAGCGGTGCGAAGGATACCGCTGATGGCATCCGCCGTATAGCTTACAAGGGACATCACCCGCGCATACTCGACGCGGAGCGGTCCAACGAGCGCGAGAGTCCCGCCTGGCTGGCCGTCAACGCTGTACGGCGCGGCGACGACGCTGCAGCTTGGGAGGCCATGTTGCGCCGAGTCCTTGCCGAGCAGCACCCGTGTCCCCTCGCCGCCGCCGAGGCCGTCCAGGAACTCGAGCAGCCGGCGTTTGTCGTCGAGGGTCCGCAGCACGTCGCCCAAGGTCTCAAGCTGCGGTCCATGCTCGAGGATATGATTTCGACCCTCGATGATGACCGCGTCCTCCGAAATCTCACCGGACGGCAGGGTCTGGACGGCCAGCGCGCGGGTCTTGGCGTCGAGGCCTGAGTCTCGCATCACGTCGCCCTCCAGCCTTGCGCGAATCGCAGCGAGGGTGTGACCGGCGAGCTCGCGGTCGAAGAGGTTCTGCACGCGCTGCCAGTCGGCGTCGTCCCCCGTTCGCACGAAGGTGCGATGCCGAACCGATCCGTCGACGAAGACGAGCATGGCGAGCACGCTGTTCGGCGGCAACGAGACGAGCCTCAGCGCGTGGACCCGGGCGGCGTCCATCCGAGGCGGCTGCCCGAGCGCGGTCAGCCCACAAGCAGACGCGAGGTGTCGGGCCGCCGCGCGCACGACAGGGCCCGACTCGGACCCGGCGCTTCGAAGCGCCTGGTCGACCTCTTCACGCGCACGCGGCGAAGGGGCGCGCGGGCGGACGAGCTGATCAACATAGACGCGGAGCCCCCCCTCGGTGGGCACGCGCCCCGCCGAGCTGTGCGGCTGTGAGACCAGCCCCCGATCGGCCAGACCGCTGAGCACCACCCGAGCCGTCGCCGCGCTCATCTCGCCGGCCGCGTTCTCCGCGACCGTGGCCGAGCCCACGGGCTCTCCCGAGACGAGGTAGGCGTCGACCACGCTCCTCAGGACGTCAGCGGACCGAGCCGGCAGCCGTGCGGAGGCCTCGGAATCGGCGGAGGGTCGCTCAAGTCCAGTTGAAGGTCGGCGCGTCACTGCAGCCGAAGATATTCACCGCGTCCAGTCGTGTCAACGAAGGGGCAGAGCCGAAATCAGGCCCGCGAGCGGTAGGCGGCCATCGTCTCGTTGATGCCCGTGACCAGATCAGTCGCCGCCTCGAAGCCCAGCCGGTCGCGCGCGGCCTGCACGTCGAGGCACCTTCGCGGCTGTCCGTCTGGTTTGCTCTCGTCCCAGAGGGTCTCGCCGCGATAACCCGCCTCGGCGGCGACCAGAGCCGCGAGCTCGGCGATGGAGGTCTCCCGACCTGTACCGATGTTCATGGGGGAGACGCCCGGCCGACGGCCCAAGTCGCAGGCGAGGGTGATCGCCAAAGCGCAGTCGCGGACGTGCATGAACTCCCGCGTCGGTCGACCGGTGCCCCAATGCGTCACGGAGTCGAGGCCTTGGCGAACGGCGTCGTCGTATCGTCGGACGAGTGCTGCAAGCACGTGCGCGGTCCCGTCTTCGTAGTGGTCGCCGGGGCCGTAGAGGTTCGCCGGGACGAGGACGACGCTGTCGAAGCCGTATTGTCGTTCGTAGGTCGCGCAGGCCTCGTGCAGGAGTCGCTTGGCCAGGCCGTAGGGCCCCGTGGCGGCCGTCGGCGGGCCGTTACCGAACGACGCCTCGTGCAAGGGAATCGGCGCGTCTTGCGGGTAGGCGCAGGTCGTGGAGATGAGCACGAATCGCTCGACGCCGGCCTGCCGCGAGGCCTCCAGGAGGTTGAGGCCCATCAGCGCGTTCTCGTAGAGGAAGCGACCGGGGTTCAGGACATTGGCCCCGATGCCGCCACACGCGGCCGCAAGATGCACCACGATGTTGGGTGGAGGGCCC
>SHZC01000132.1 GCA_009692505.1 Myxococcales bacterium | reverse complement strand
GACTGAGGCAGACGATGTCGCACAGTGCCCCCTGAGGGTCGCGTTCGAAGTGGCGCAGCGTCCCTTCGACTGAGAACCCCAAGCGTAACGCAAAGTTTATGGACCGCTGATTGCGGGCGTCGCAGGTGGCGGCGACGCGCTCGACGCCGAACTCGAACGCGAGCCTGACCAGGGCGCTGGCGGCCTCCGTGACCAGCCCACGACCGAGGCACGCTGAGTGACCGACATAGCCGAGCTCACAGCGGGGGACTGTGAAGTCGAAGGTGTGAAGATCGAGATCGGCGACCATCACGGACGACCCGTGCTCGAACGCGACGTAGATGAGCCCGAGCGGGTGCGTCGGTCGAAGGGCGTTCCGCGCACAGTGGGCGCCCGCGTGAAGGGGGCCGACGATCGCTGGCGCCCATCCCACGAAGCCGAGGTCCGGACGGGAGGCCTCGACGAGCGACCAGAACGCCGGACCGTGATCGGCCCGCATCCGCTCCAGGCGCAGTCGCGGCGTCGTGAGGGTCTCGGGGACAGAGGCGAGGGTAGCGGGGTCCATGACCTCCATTGACACCCCGAGCCCCCCCCGCGCAAGCTCCTCTCCGCCCCTGCCCTCCGAGGTTTCCCATGCCCGAGATGCTCGTCAAGCCCGACGCCGTTCGTAGCCAGTCGACGATGAAGAAGGTCGAAGAAGACCTCGACCACAAGTCGGCGCAGGCCGGCGGCAATCGCGCGGCTTCGTACGCGAGGGATGAGCAGCTCAAAGCTCAGGCGAAGAAGGCCGCCGAGAAGACCGAGGCCGACAAGAAGATCAAGGTCGTCGACTCGCGGATCGCCGGTCTCGAGAAGAAGAAGTTCGAGCTCGAGAAGAAGGCGAAGGCCGAGACCGCCTTGGCGAAGAAGCAGCCCGTTGAGACCAACGCGGACAAGTCGCTCAGCGACGTCGCGACGAAGAAAGAGGGCACGGCGAAGAAAGCCGAGTCTGCCGCACAGAAGACCGAGGAGACGCAGAAGAAGGTCGCGTCGGCCAAAGCCCCCGACAAGGACGAGGTCAAGGCGGCCCATGAGCTCACTGCCGAGGCCGAGTACGAGGAGGCCTCCGCCGAGGAGCAGGAGCACGTCGCTGAAAAGCAGGATCGCGACGAGGTCAAGGCGGGCAAGCCCTCAAAGGAGGCCGTGCACGCCGGGATGAAGGCCAAGAAGAGCGGTGCGGCCGAGCAGCTCAAGAAGGTGAAGTCCGACCTCAACAAGGCGTTCGCCGAGAAGCGCGGCTTGCTTCTGCAACTCCAGAAGATCCTCACGGGCCTCTCCGGTCTGGAGACCAACGCCGAGAAGCGAAAGAAGCTCGGCGATGAGGCCAAGAAGAAGGTGCCGAGTCAGGTCGAGCAGCTCAACCGCAAGGTGGCCGAACTCAAGCGGGGCTGAACCCCTCAGTCAGGCTCGACGATGGGCTCGACGACGGCCTTGGGCTTCGGCCGGCCACGCTCGACCACGCGGCCTTTCCAGACCGCCCCGCGCCCCGAGGTAATCCGGATCGCGCTGTTCCAGAAGATGGCGATGACGAGCGACATGCCCAATGGCAGCGTCCAGAATGCCGTCCAGCGGTACCCGTGGCGGGCGTGACCCACCGCGTCTGTAAGATACATGAGCGCGCACAAGACGGCCTCCATGGTCAGGAAAACCGGCTCGTAGGGTTGGTCGGTCGCGAGGGCCAACAGGTTCTTCCCGAGCAGGACAAACGGCAGGACGCCCGAGGCGAAGAGCAAGGTCGTGACGATCGCCGTGGCGACCAGGCTGTAGGACAAGGCCGGGAAGAGGTTCTTGGTCCAGCCGTTCCAGATCTCTCGGAACCCGGTGTACATCCGGCACTCGAAGACGGCGGGCCCGTGGTAGAGGCGATAGACGGCCTTCATGGCCTTGGCGCGCTTGGCGAAGTCCACGTCGTCGAGCACGCTGCCCTTGATGGCCTCGTGCCCGCCGAGCCGGTCGTAAGCGGCCCGTGAGAAGAGCAGGCACTGCCCGTTGGCCAAGGCGCGCTCGTGGTCCGGATCGTTGACCTCGGGCAGGGGATTGCCGCCGGCGATGATGGCCCCGAGCCGTGTCTGAATGACCCGCTCCCAGAACGAGTCGACGCGCAGGAAACCGAGGGCGCTGGCGACCTCGGCCCCCTGGGCAATGACCCGGCCGAGGAGGCGTCGCGGGCCTTCGGGGTAGAGGCGAACGTCGGCGTCGACGAAGAGAAGATAATCGCCTTTGACCTCTCGCTGCGCCAAGTGCAAGGCGTGGGGTTTGCCGAGCCAGCCCTCGGGAGGGTCCGCGCCTGGAACCACCCGGAGGCGAGGCTCGACGGCGGAGAGGCGCTGGAGGATCTCGGTCGTGCCGTCCGTCGAGCGGTCATCGACGACCACGAGCTCAAGCGGTCCGGGCCAGTCGATGGCGAGCGCGGCGGCGATGCAGGCCTCGATGTTCGCGACCTCGTTTCGGGCCGGGACGACGATGGACAAAGACGGCGCCGGTGAAGGCAGGGCGTCTAACGCCGAGGTCGCGTCGAGCGTGAACTCCGGCGGCGAGTCGGTGCGTCGCAGCACCTTGACGAGGCTGCTCGTCCACAGGAAGAGCAGCAAGCCAAGCCCAGCCCCGCCGGCGAGGGCGGCGAACGGGAGCGCCGTGATGGTCTCGAAGGTCGGCACAGCGGCGCAACCTACCCGCCATTCGCCCGCCGAAACAGGGGCGAAATTCGGTCGTTTACTGAAATTCGAGGTTTGAACTATGTTCCGGCCGCTTGGGGGGGCCGACGACGGTTGGTCCCTCGGGCACTTGAGCCGTCTACGGAGCGTAATGATGCGATCGAATCACCGAGTCCTCTTCATGTCGGTCGGCCTCGCGGTCGCCACAGCCTGTTCCCCAAAGGATGACGGGGGTAGCCCCTCGGCCGTCCTCGACCTCGGCACGGGCGGTGCCGGCGGGGCGATCGCTCCGGACGCCGCCTCCGGGGGCAACATCGGAGGAGACGCGGCCGTCGACCTCGGGCTCGTGGCAGCCTGCGCCGATGCGATCGACAACGACGGCGATGGCGCGATCGACGCCGATGACCCTGGGTGCGTCGCCGGCGATCCGACCGATAACGACGAGCAGGACCCGCTCGCCGCGCCGGAGTGTGACGACAACACCGACAACGACGGTGACGGCTACAACGACTTCCCGGATGACCCGGGCTGCGGCTCGGAGTTCGACAACGACGAGTACAATCCGGCCCCGGATCCCCAATGCAACGACGGCATCGACAACGACCGCGATGGCCTCGTCGATGAGCAGGATCCCGGCTGCTCCAGCGTCGCCGATCCCCAGGAGACGAACCCCGCGGTGGATCCCCAATGCGCCAACGGCCTCGACGATGACGGGAACGGCACGACGGACTTCCCCAACGATCCCGGCTGTCGGACGGCCGGGGACGACGAGGAGGACCGGCCCCCTCAGATCCCGGCCTGCGTCAACGGCCTCGACGACGACGGCGACAACCTGACCGACTACCCGGACGATCCCGGCTGCGCGGGCGCCGGCGACACCGATGAGACGGACAAGGCGGTGACCCCGGCCTGCGCCGACGGCCAGGACAATGACCGAGACGGCAAGATCGACTTCCCCGGCGACGACGGCTGCGAGGCCGCCGCCGACTACAACGAGCGCGGCAGTTGCGGCGAGCTTTATGATCCGCCCAGCCTGATCGCCGGTCGGGTGCTGCAGACCGACACCTCCGGAGGCCTCTTCCGATCCGAGGGCTCCTGCGGCGGTCGTGGCAGCCCAGAGGTGGTCTTCCTCTACCGCGTGGAGCAGGACATCGAGAGCCTGGAAGTCTCGACCGTCGGCCCGGGCACGGAGGTGCCGACCTCCATCTATGTGCGTCGAGGGGCTTGCCTCGATCCGGGGACCGAGGTGGGCTGCCAGCGCGAGGGTCTCATGAACGAGATCACCGGCCACACCTTGTCGGTCCCCAACCCCGAGCGTGGCGATTATTACATCTTCATCGACGGGGTCGCCGGCGCGGGCGGGCGCGTCCAGGTCACGGTCACCGAGCGCGAGCTCGCTCAGTGCCTCAATGGCATCGACGACGACGGCAACGGTCGGGTGGATTTTCCCTCGGACGCCGGCTGCCTCGAGGCGACCGACCGCGAGGAGACGCCGCCCGACGTGGTGCCGGTCTGCGCCAACGACGAGGACGACGACGGCGACGGCTCGGTGGACTACCCCCTGGACTTCGGCTGCATCGCCGCATCGGGCAATAGCGAATTGGATCGCTGTGGCGACGGCGTCCGCTTTCAGGAGTTCGGGGCGGACCGCGAGTTCGTCCTCGGGGACACCGGCGCAGGCACCAACGTGATGACGGCGAGTTGCGGCGGGGCCAATCATCCGGAGGTGATCTACCACTTCTACAACCCCTTCAACTCACGCCTCGTCTTCAGCACCAACCACCCGGAGACGATGGTGCCCACCGTGGTGTCCGTCCGCCGTGACTGCGCCTCGGCTGCGTCCGAGCTGGCGATGCCCGCGGGCTGCAACAGCGGCGGTGGCGTGCCCGGGCAGCGTGGGCGCGTGACCGTTGATCGCGCGGCGGTCGGCGACTACTGGGTCATCGTCGACACGAGCCAGGCTATGGGTGGCGAATTCAAGCTCAGCGTCGAGTCCCGTCGTTTGGATCCCGGCTGCTCGAATGGTCGCGACGACGACGAAGATGCCGACATCGACGGCGACGACGTCGGGTGCGAGTCGGCGATGGATGAAGACGAGCGGAACCCGCCCCCGGGCACCCCGGCGGCGGCCTGCGGCAACTCCGACGACGACGATGGAGATGGCCACACCGACTATCCTTACGATCCCGGCTGCTTCGCCTTGGGCGATCTCGATGAGGCCGACGGCGACATGCCGCCGTCCTGTTCCAACGGCCTCGACGACGACAACGACATGCGGATCGACTTCCCCTACGACGGGGGCTGTCAGTCGCGGGGCGACGACAACGAGCGCAACCCCGTGCCTCCGCCCGAGTGCACCAACGCCCTCGACGACGACATGGACGGGCGCGCCGACTATCCCCAGGACCCGGGCTGCCAGGCCGCAGGTGATCCTTCCGAGGCCGATCCGGACGTGGCGCCGGCCTGCCTCAACGGCATCGACGACGACCGCGACGGCATCTCCGACTTCCCCTTCGACGTCGGCTGCCAGTCAGCGGCTTGGCCCGATGAGACGGACCCAGCGCCCGGAGCTTTCCCGGCGTGCTCCAACGACCTCGACGATGACGAGGACGGTCAGCCCGACTTTCCCCGTGACTACGGCTGCACCTTCGCGGCGGACCCGAGCGAGGTGGGCGCCGCCTTCGCGCCCCAATGCGGCAACAGGCGTGACGACGACGGCGACGTCCGCATCGACTTCCCCGATGATCCAGGGTGTCGATTCGCGGCAGACATCGACGAGCTCAACGTCGGGGAGCTGCCGCCGCGCTGCAACGACGGGGTCGACAATGACCTTGACGATCGGACCGACTTCCAGGACCTCGGATGCCTCGACGCGGAGGACGACGACGAGGTGGACGCTCCCGGCGTGATCCCGGTCTGCGGGAACGAGGCGGACGACGACGCGGACGGGCTCAATGACTGGCCCGCCGATCCGGGCTGTCAGGCCCGCGGCGACCTCACTGAGGATCAGGGTTGCCGGCCGGAGATCGATACGCCGCTCATCGCCGCCAATGGCACCGTCATGGGCGCGACCGTCGTGGATGGCCCGGACAACTTCTTCAACCGCTGCGGCGGCCGGCGGGCTCCTGAGGCCGTCTATCGCTACGATCTCGCGCAGGCCGTCGACTCGCTGACCTTCAGCGTCGATCAACCGGGCACCGACTATCCCGCGGTCATCTCCGTAAGGACGGACTGCGAGGAGCCGAGCACGCTCGTGGACTGCGCCGGAAACTTCGCTCGCCCCACGCCCACCGTGTCCGTACGCGACGCTCAGCCCGGCGAGTACTACGTCTTCGTGGACGGCGGTGGACCCGAGCGCATCGTCAGCAGCCAGGGGAACATCGCCCTGCCGGTTGATCCCCGAGCCTTCGTCGCGCAGAACGACATCCAGCCCGGCTGCGGCTGGGGTGACGCGGGCAACGACGCCTTCGACTGTTTCGGCCGCATCTCGTTCGCGTTCAACGGCGCGGCGGCCGACGTGGACCCCACCATCGGCAATCGACTCGTCGCCTCGGGCGCCTACCAGATGAGCTTCACCTCCGACAAGCCACACACGAACGTGTGGCGCATGCGCTTCGAGCCCGTCGTCGACTTCGATGAGCGACCCGTCACGATCACGATCACCGGCAACCTGGGCAGCGACGGGGGCGAGGCCGGCAACCCGGATATCGTCGTCTATGAGGGCCACAACCTGCCCTGGCTTCATACACAGGATCCCGGGCCCAACGATCCGCCCGTCACCCAACTCGCGGTCGCCGCCGATCCCCAGGAGAACAACCGCGTCTCGTTCGCCCGTCAGCGCGACGACGTGACCATCACGGCCCTGAACATCAAGCTGCCCTTCACGATGTATATCGCAGTGAGCTACGCCAACACTCAGGCGGTCCTCAACGCGCTCCTCTCGGACCTCGAGCTTCAGGCCGGACCGCAGGGCCCCGACGCACCGCGGTTTGGAAACTTCGAGCTCTCTGTCCGAGAAAATTGAATCTCTACATCGAGCCCAGCGGCCGCCGCATTGAGCCCTTCGACGATGCGCCCGGCGACGTCCATGTCCAGAATCGACCCCTTCGTGAGTGGCAGGACGAGTTCTTCTCGCCCGGAGGCTTCACGCGAGTCGAGACGATCACGCCACCCTGCCTCGTCGTGCCCGACACCCTCTTCACGACGCCCGGCGCGCTCTGGGCGTTCGTCAAGGGGGCTGACCATCGGGACGCCGTGCTGGTCCTCAAGACCTCGATCCACGGCCGCACGACGACCCCGGTCCAGCCTGATGTAGAGCTCCTTGAGGGCATCGGCTGGCGCTTCTCGCGCATCCGCTTCGTGACCGGCAAGGGCGAGACCCCGGTCGACGTCGTGGTGGATCCCGACGAGAAGATCCTCGAGCTGCCCGTCCCGAATCACTACGTCGGGACCGACAAGATCGAGCTCGCTTTTCCCCGCCACCCGCTCATGACGCTGCACCACTGGGTGCACATCCTCTGGGCCAATCAGGTCGCCGGCTCCATTGAGCTGCGGGCGACCCCGACGTGGCGCTTCGTCCTCCGCGGTCTCTGGGCGGCCTTGCGCGCCGGTTCGCTGAATAAGTGGAGAGTCCTCGCCAAGATGAACACCATCGGGCGGGGCTGCGACATTCACCCGACGGCCATCATCGAAGGCTGCGTCATCGGGGATGGCGTGAGCGTCGGCCCCTTTGCCCGCGTGATGTTCAGCCGTGTCGCGGATCGCGCGGCGATCATGGCCGGCGCACAGGTCGAGGCCTGTACGCTCGGAGAAGGCTCGCTCGTCAGCCAAGCCACGACCATTCGCCTCTGCGTCCTCTACCCCTACGCGGTGGCGAGCCAGTACCTCATGCAGCAGTGCGTCCTCGGTCGCAAAGCGGTCACCACCGGGGGCGCGTTCAGCATGGACCTCAACTTCGACGGCCCTATCCGAGTGCCCCTGGACGGCCGCTTACACTCCAGCAATACCCAGTTCCTGGGGTCGGCTTTCGGTCACGGCTGCCGCATCGGAACGGGGCACTGGCTGGCGAGCGGGCGCATGGTCCCCAACGGAGTCTTTGTCATCCGTGATCCGGACCAGGTCATCGCACGAATTCCGAAGGACCTCCCCGTCGATCGCCCCGTGATGCTCTCTCGGGGCGGGCTTGTGGCGCTGTCTCTGGGCACGCCCGTGCCCCCCGGCCCGCCGCCTCCCAGCGCGTCGATTGCAGAGGCGCCCCCTGAGGGTGAGCGCGAGGCGGAGTGACGGTCCTCGGCGGCGCGCTCATCGTTTGGGCGCTGCTGTCGGTCTTCGCGCGCGCCCGTCGAGCTGTCCCGATGCTCCCCGAGCCCGCCCCCTCCGTGCGGGTGCCGCCGTATGTCTTGTGGCTGCCGCAGGATGCACCCACGCCGGTGCTCGAGCCCGCGCCGGCCCGCGTCCACTTCGGCCAAGAGGCCCCCCAAGAGGCGAACTTCGTCTTGAGGCTGGGTGTCGGCGTCACAGCCACGAACGATCTGCCTTGCCGGCTCGCGGCCTGCGGCTGCGACTTCGTCTCTGTCTTCCCCGCGCCTCGGGGCAGCCTCGATGGGCTGTCGATCGAGCGATGGCGTCGTGGCTTCTCGGGCGCGTCTCGAGTCCGCGACCCGCGCCGTCCCGAAGCCTTCGCCGACGAACGATGCGTCTTTTTTCGCCTCGAGGACTTGAAGCTGCCGGGGCCCGACGCGCCGCTGGCCCTCAGGGTGGCTCGCGCCCGCAAGGCCCACGCCCTTGCCGTCGACCTCCGCGACGCGGCCGGTCCCGGTTTTGGAGGGGGCAGACCCCTCGTCGAAGCCGACGCCCTGACGGGTTCGGCGCATCGTCAAGACCTCGGGGCCATGACCGGGCAGGACCTCGTCCTCCAGATCCTTATCGGCGGCGCGCCCTTTGTCGCAACGGTGCTCGTCGCCGCCGGACTCCTCTACGACGACTCCCGACCTGCGGCCGTGGTCGCGCTGGTGCTCGGCGCGCTCGGTCGACTCTACACGGCCACGACGGAGGGGTTTGGCTTCGGCTTGGCGATCCTCGGGCCATGGTTCAGCTGGGCCCGGGCCCTCGAGGTGCTGCGCTGCGAGCGTGAGCCCGCCCGCGCGTTTCCAAGCCTGCCCGAGGTGCCCCCGCCGCGGGCCACGGCGTCACGGTCCGATACTCCACTCGGAGGTGCCCTCGACCGCGCCGCCTTGCCGTTCCTCGCCCGCCGCCTCGGGGGCTCGGCCGTCGTCATGGAACACATCTACGCGAGCGTCCCGACAGGCCGTGGGGCCCTCGGCCGCTTCATCGACGCGCTCTGCCTCTCGTCGGCCTCGAGCCGCGCCGTCCGTCACCGGCTGTGGTCAACCATCTCTCTGACCCGCGGGCTTGAACCCCATAGCCTGCTCTCGGTTCCTTGCGGCGGGGCGGTCGACGCCGCGTTCATCATGGCACCCGAGCTGGTGCTCGTCGATCCCGATGCCTCCGCCCGCGCGCTGGCCAAACGCCGCTGCCCGCTCGCCACCGTCGTCGCAGGCACGGTCGACTCGGCGCCCGCGGGGCCCTTCGACGTCTGCTTGTATATCGGTCTGGCGGAGTACTTCGACGACGCGGAGGTCGTCCGCCAGCTCATCCAACTCCGCGCGAGGCTGAAGCCACAGGGCGCGATCGTGACCTCGACGACCGACGCGCACCCCGACCAGGTGTTCATGCGGCAACGGCTCGGGTGGTCGACCCGGACGCGCCGGCCAGACGTCTATGCGGCACTGCTCGATGCTGCGGGCTTCCGCGTCGAGGTCCGAGAGAGCGACCCGCAGGGGATCCAATGGGTGTTCGTGGCCCGGCCTCGGGGCCAAGCTGCGGCCTGATGTCACCGATCTGACACCCGTCGTCCGACCTCTGACGGGTTCAGGTGCCGCCGGGATCCATCGGCCCTCGATTCGTACAGCCCCGACGGCGCAGGCGGCGGCCAAGTGCTGATCGGGGGCCGACGCGGGCCGACGCGCGGGGCTTGGAACACCGCTTGCGAATGCGACCGGTCATGCCTTTCCACGTCTCCCACAAACAAGCCGCCGAGACCATCGCCGACCTCTCTTTGACGTTGGCCGACGCGCTCTTGCTCCAGGGTCATCGCCAGAAGGCGCTGCGCGTGCTCGAGCTCGCGGCCGAGACCGCCGAGACGCCCGAGTCGAGAGCCCCCGAGGAGTTCACCGAGCACGATGACCGCGTGGCCCTCCGGCGGGCCGAGGCGGCGCTGGAGGACGGGGACGCACCCCTCGCCGCCCGCATCTTGGCGACGGCCTGGGAGACGGGCACGCCGGACCCGCGAATCGAGTCTCAGCTGGCGCTCGCGTCCCTCGGTGCGGGCCTGACGGAGGTCGCGCTCGCGCTGACGGAGAAGGCAACGACTTCGCTTGAGCACGCGCTCGTCCGCCTCATCGCGGGGGCCTCGCGCGGAGAGGTGGTGGACTTGGGAGGCATGGCGAGCCCCACTGAGATCGTGTTTGGGCTCCGGAGCCTGCTTCGAACCCTGGCACACTGCGGGCGGACCGATCTTGTCGATGCGGTCGCGACGGCTGGGCTCTCGCTGCCGGGCATCAATACGGCCCTCGCGGGAATAGGCAGGACTTCTGCGCCGACGCGGAACTTCATGCCGATCCGCATCGACGATGTGCGCAAGGCCTTCCAAGCCCACTGGAAGGGACCAGGGGGGGCAGCCGCCGCCAACTGGGCGTGGACGGTCGCTCGTGACGTCACGGAGGGCGAGTCGGTGCTCCTCCTCACGCCTTGCCCCGAGGCCTTTCTCCCGATGTTGAAACACGCCCGCGTCACGACCCTGAGCCCGCGGCGTGAGGGCACGTCACCGGACGCTCGCCATGCTGCACCCGAAGCACTCGGCGTGGGCGCGGGCCGCTTCCAGCATGTTATCGCCGCCCATTGGCTGGGCTTCGCGACGAGCCCCGAGCGCGCCGTCGCCGAGCTCGCTCGGGTGGCTGCTCACGAAGGTCAAGTCCATCTGCTTTGCGCCGGTCCCGGAGACGCGGCCGGCGCGGACCTCACGTTCAGCCCTCGTGTCCTGAGCCGCTGGGTGATGCAGGCCGGCCTGTCTGGCTTCGGGGCGGTCTGCCGCTTTGACACGGGCCTGCCCGCCGAGCCGAACCTCGCGCACGTCCTCATCGGGTGCGCGCTGCGCCGGCTGGCGTAAACGAAGAAGCCCTGCGATCTGAAAACCGCAGGGCTTCTTTTTTTGAGGGTGCACCCGGCAGGATTCGAACCTGCGACCTGCGGCTTCGGAGGCCGACGCTCTATCCATCTGAGCTACGGATGCATAGCCTCAATCAGGCGCGGTTATGGGCGAGGTCTTCGCCCCTGTCAAGGCTGAATGGTGAGGTCGCGAGGTCGCTCTTCCGCCGTTAGGGTTGCTTGCATGCTCAAGACCTCTGTGCTAGAAGGCCCGCCTTATCGCATCAGGATCCCCAAGATTGGAGCCCGCCCGTGTCTCGTCGCTGTGAAGTTTGCGGAAAGGGCCGACAGGTCGGCCATAAAGTGAGCCATTCGAACATCAAGACCAAGAAGGTTTGGAACGCCAACCTTCAGCGGGTCCGCGCCGTCGTTGACGGTCGTCCTGTTCGTCTCAAGCTGTGTACGCGCTGCATCCGCAGCGAACTGGTGACGAAACGGGTCGAGATCAAGTCGGCCTAACCACCGGCACCTGCTCGCCAGTTTGTTAACCCGCGCCTGCGTCTCGCCGGTGGGCTAGCTACCGCCCGTGCGAGCGATCGCCTCGATTTCGACTCGCGCGCCCTTGGGCAGACGGCTCACCTCTACGGTGGACCGGGCTGGGTAGGGCTCGCTCAGATGTTGGGCGTAGACGGCGTTGACCGATGCGAAGTCGTCGAGGTCGACGAGGAAGATCGTGCACTTCACGATCTGCGTCAGCTCGCTGCCCGCCGCTTCGAGCACTGCCCTGAGGTTTCTGAAGACCTGCTCGGTCTGCGCTTCGGCCGTCTCCCCGACGAGCTGCATCGTGCTCGGATCGAGCGCGATTTGCCCGCTGCAGTAGACGTCGTCCCCCACCCGAATGGCCTGCGAATAGGGGCCGATGGCGGCGGGCGCGGCGGATGTATTGACTTTTTGTTTGGGCATACTCGCTCCGATCAAAAAAAACGGCCGCGGGAGGCGGCCGTCAAACTTCGCTCAGCGGACCCCGGCGGTCAGGCTTGGGCGTCTGCGGGCGCGACCGAGACGGGTCGCTCTCGAAGGCTGTAGCCCGGCTTGCGGGTGGCCTCGCCTTTGTGCTGCGCCTTGCGAAGCTGACGCTCAACCTTGGCCAGCGCTTCGTCGGCGCACCTGAAGAGGTCATTGCCCTCGGCCATGGCGTTGAACTCATGCTTGGCGCCCATGAAATGCACGGTGCACACGTAGTCACCCGCTCTTTGCGAGAGCGCCACACGGGCTTTGAGCTTCTGGCCGAGCCGCGCCTCGAACTTGGAGAGCTTTTGTTCGATTCGGGTCCGCAGGGTGTCGGACGGCTCCACATCTTTGCCAACGAGGTCCAGGTTCATTCGGTCCTCCAGTTCGGCCCGGTGTGCTCCCACCGCGCCGTGATTTTGCACATTTGACGGGGGTCAGAAGAGCAGATGAAGACCCACGCCAAGGTTGAACATGAGGAGGCTTGCGCCTTCTGGCAATACTGGCAAGTCACTCCCCGCGAAGAAATAGTCGATTGCCAATGCTGAGGTCAGGCCGAAGCCCTCTCCAAGCTCGTAGCGCCCGCCCACGAGGCCTTCGATCCCGAAGAGGGTGCCGGGGCTCACAAAGACCGGGAGCCCGGCCCCCACGAAGAGCTTGAGCGGAGCCTCGCCGCGCACCATCCGTGCCTGTGGGCACAGCGAGACGGCCGGCTGGTCCTCGAGCTGGAACGTGAAGCCCAGGCCCCACTCGCTCGTCTCGTCATGGTCAAGGACAAAGCCGAAGTCGAGGTCGGCAAAGAGGGGACTGCGCTGCGTCACGCCGCCCTTTTCACCCCGGCTCATGCGGACCCCGGTCGCCAAGGTCACGTCCGAGACCAGATTGAGCGCCTGAGCCTCTGCGGTTCGGGCACCCAACGGCACGACGAGTGCACAAAGGGCGAGCGTGAGTCGTGTACGGTACGTGTTCCTAGAAAAACTCAATCCGACCTTCGCGCTGATGTCCTGCGGCTTCGCTGAGACGATAACGTGACGGATCGGGGTCGGCAAGGAAGTGATGATCGCCATGGGATTCTCCAAACGCTGCGGTAGAGGGGTCGTTTCGTTCATCGGCTGGGTCTCCTTGGTCTCGGGCGCGCTGTTAGGGTGCGATGAAAAGCGGTGCGCCTTGCATAGCGACTGCCAAGCGGCCGAGCTCTGCGTCGTCGGGAGCTGCGAGCCTCGATGCGGAGACGACTTCGACTGTCCCGTCGGCGAGGCATGCCAGGGTGGGGCGTGCCTCGTTTCGCCCGACAGCGTGCGGCCGCGACCCTGTGACCCTGCGGCCAGCGAGCTCTCCTGCTCCGACGGGCAGCTGGCCGATGCCCTGTCGACGGACGCGCTGGCGGCGGACCAGAGCGTCGATCTGAACATGGGGGACGTCGCCGACGCGAGTCTGATGGCCGACACGGACGCGGTCTCCGCCGACGGGAGCTTGACGCCCCCCGGCGTGGATTTGACGGGCACCTACGCGGTGACGAAGACCGTCGAGCTGACCAACGACATGGCGCTCGCGGTCGGGCAGGTCAGCCACCTCATCGCGACCCTCTCCCGCGGCGGCGGCAACGCGACCTACCGCCTTGAGCTCATCGACCAGCGCGGGCAGATCCAGCGGACCGAGGTGGCCGTGGACTTCCGGGCCCCGGAGGGTCCGACAAACTATCAGTTCGCGTTCGACCTCGTTGTGCCCGCGCCGGAGCCGATGTGCATCCAGACCTCTCGCACCTTCCAGCGCGGGCTCGTGGAGCCCCGCGGCGAGACCCTGTTTCTCGTCGGCGAGGAGGATCTGCGGGACGTCTTCGAGCCTTCGACGCCCGACGCCCTCTGCGATCTGGCCGATCGGCTGACGACGTTCCAGGTCGAGTGGGTGAGGCTGCCGACGCCGAGTTCACCGGATGCGGGGGACGTTGCGATTGAAGCGGGGCTGCCCGACGCTGTGCCGAGCGATGCTCTGCCGAGCGACGCGGGCTTGAGCGATGCTGTGCCGCGGGATGTGGGCTTGAGCGATGCCCCCGCAGGCACTCCTGCCGACGCCTCCGCAGCCACTCCTGCCGATGCCCCCGCAGGCAATCCTGCCGATGCCCCCGCAGGCAATCCTGCCGATGCTGCGCCCAGTCCTGCCGACGCTGCGCCCAGTCCTGCCGACGCTGCGCCCAGTCCTGCCGACGGACCCGACTGAGCCTCAGCGGCCGAGATCAATCCTCAGGCGAAGCGCAGATGCACGTTGAAGTAGATGAGCGTGACCGCGATCGTGAGGTAGAGCGCGAGCACGACCTGCATGCCCCGATCGGTCAAGACGACGTCGGTCGGCGACCCGCCTTTTTGGTGCAGGTGTACCAGGTGCAAGTACCGGAAGATCCCGAAGAGCACGAGGGGCAGGGTGAGCACGAGCGCGTTCGTGCCGACCTTCTCCGCCGTGCGGGTGTCGATGGTGTACAGCGCGTAGCTCATGACGGTCATCGACGCCAAGGCCGAGACCATCTTGTCGACGAATTGCAGGTTGTAGTGAACGAGGGCGCCGCGATGGGACACGGCGTCGTCCCCGAGGCTCACGAGCTCGTTTCGGCGTTTGCACAGCCCGAGGAAGAGCGCGATGAAGAACGTGCAGACGAGCAGCCAGACGCTGATGTCGACGTCGATGGCGAACGCGCCGGCCGTCACGCGGAGCAGGAAGCCGAAGGCGATGATGAAGACGTCGAGCAGGACGTAGTGTTTGAGGCGCAGCGAGTAGGCGAGGTTGAGCACGGCATACGTTGTGAGGACCGCGCCCGTCGCCGTGTTCAGCCAGAAGGCGAGCGTGAGACCCAGAGGTGCGATGACCGCTGCGGCGAAAAGCGCCGCTCGCCTTGAGACCTCACCGGCGGCGATCGGGCGGAGGCGCTTCTCAGGGTGGACCCTGTCCCGCTCGAAGTCGGCGACGTCGTTGATGAGGTAGATCGCGCTCGCCACCGCGCAGAACGCCGCGAACGTGATGCAGGTCCGCAGCAGAAGATCGGGGTGCATGAGGTTGCGCGAGAAGACCAGGGCCGCGAACACGAAGGTGTTCTTGACCCACTGTTGGGGACGCAGCGCGCGGAGAGAGGACATGGCGCGCCCACTATCACGTTTCAGCCTTGCGTCGATACGAGGCGGGTGATAAATGGCCCACCTCTCTGAGGGCGATTAACTCAGCGGTAGAGTGCTTCCTTCACACGGAAGAAGTCGCAGGTTCAAATCCTGCATCGCCCAC
>SHZC01000131.1 GCA_009692505.1 Myxococcales bacterium | reverse complement strand
TTGCGGCATCCCTTCCGGTGGCGACGACAGCGAGGCAGAGACGTGCTGCCTCTGCCTCGTCGACGTCGGGTGCGTCAGAGCGAATGAATACGACTTCTGCAAGGACACGCTCGAGAGCGGGAGCAGCCTCGAAGTGAGCGGGTTGCGGTCGCTCACCTGTGACGAGACCGCCTGCATGGAAGCGAATCGGTGTGCGAGTGTAGATCCCTCAGTTGGCTCGAATTCGGGGACGCCCCCAGCCGAACCACCGGCCGCTCCCAACCCGAACAACGACGATGATCGAACCGAACCGGGGAACGGCGGAAGCGGCCGATACCTGTTGACGGTCCATGGCGCCGAATTCTCAGCCACCGACCTCAACGGCGCCAACTGGGACGTTTTTAGGGGCGACGTCCCCCCTGATGCGTATGTGTCGGTGCGCATTGACGGAGAGAGCATCGGCGTCACGAGCACCGCCCCCGATACGTACAGCCCGACCTGGGAGGACGAGTTCCCGTTCACGTTCGAGCCCTCGACCACCCTCTCATTTCGCTTCTTCGACTACGATGATGTGAGCGGCAACGACTACGGGGGCGAATTCTTCGTCAGCAATCTCTCGGCCGCCGTCCGTGATGGTGGCCGCAGCGAGTCCATCTCTGGCATCGCGGTCAGCGAGATCTCTTACAGCATTCGACCCCGTTGAGCCTGACGACGGTGACCATCACCGAAGCGACCCGCGAGGTGCACGTCGACTGGTCGCCGTCGCCGTACTGCTGCGATCACTCAGTCATCCGGGGCTCACGCTCAGGCGCCACCCCCCTCAGTCGACGAGGCTCGCGACCGGGATCCGAACGCGGACCCGGCCGCTTGTGTCCGAGAGGCTCTCGGCGATGACGGGTGGGTTTGGGACCTCGTCGGTCGCGCCAAAGTACGCGCTGACCCTGGCTCCAACGACGGGCAGGCCAGCGGCGTCTCGAAGCTCGAAGAGGATGAGGGCCGCGGGGGGCAAGGTCACGGTGCCCATGTGGATCGCCACGTCATCGAGCGCGGGCACGGGCACGAGGACGATCACCTCCGGCGCACCCGATCCGACCGGCGGTGATACGCGCAGCTCGTGATCTCCGGGATCGAGGAGGAGCGTGAAGTCGCCGTCGGGGGAGGTCTGGGTCTCGAGCACGCGCGTCGGGGGGAGGTCATCTTTGGGCTCGAGGGAGGGGACCGGGAACCTGCGGCGTCGAAGCTGAGCGACGACCCGTGCATCAAAGACGCCTCGGCCCGCGGCGTCGACGACCCGGCCGCTGACGGGCAGCCTCGGCTCGAGGAGGATCACGGTCGGGTCTGCATGAGCGGCGGCCAAGGGTTGCGAGCCGCCGTCCAGCTTGATCCGTGACACCCGGTATGGCGTTCCGAGCGGCGGCACCACGTCGATGGTCAGGGACCCTGGAAAGGTCGTCAGCTGGAAGACCCCGTCGAGGCCCGAGCGGGTCTCCGAGACGTGCCGCCCGATGGGGGTCTCGTTGGCGACCCGGACGTGAACCCCGGCCACGCCGACTCGCTCGTCGGTGACGCGACCGTTGAAGACCACAGACGCCTCGATGGCCGGCACGTCCATGACGAGCGGCCTCTCCCGCGAGGTGCCGAGGGGACGCTCATCACCGCTCGGCGGCAACGGCAAACGCAGACTCTGCTTGACTGTGGGGAAGGGCCGCTCCGCGTGCGCGCTCCGCACCCGCAAGGTCACGGCTTGTCCGGCCCACTGAGGCCAGAACCGAAGCTCGAAGCGACCCTCGAAGTCCGTCTCCGCCTCGGTCGTCACCCGCCGGTCGGTGTCGTCGAAGCCGCCGACGACGAACCCGGCGAGCACCCCGCGTCCGTCGTAGGTCACGACGCCATGAAGCGAGGACGGCACCGAGGCACCCGGCAAGGCGAAGCTGCGCTCGATGTCGCCGGAGCCGCTGAACTCGACGTCGTCGAAGTCGGCCGGCGGCAGCAGACCCGGGGCGGGGATGAGGCGGAGCCCGTACTTGGTGGTCTTGCAGGTCCCGTTGAGGTCGGGAAAACACGCCGCGAGGGGCAGCGTAAAACGCGGGCCGTTGGGCGTGTCGATGGCCCCGGCGAGGAGGCGCCCAGCCTCGCCGATGCTCGACCCAGCCGGACGCGCGACGGCGAGGACCGCCACGACCCGAGGGGGGGTGTCGGTGGTCACGGCGCGCCCCACGAGGTCGAGCCGATCGGGCAAGGTGACGGGCAGGGGCGCCTCCAGGATTGGGCCCGTCGTGAACTCCAGATCTCGGAGCTCAACGGCGGCCGATCGGCCGGCAGGGTCGGGGTGAATCCGGAGGTGTACGCGGGCCGTGGGTGCGGCTTCACCGAGGCACGCGCCCTCGATGCAAGCCAACTCGTCGGGGCATTGGCGCGTGGTCGTACAGCCGGTCTGCGGGCCCCCCGGTGAGGCCACTATGGTCGGGTCATCGGTGCAGCCGGAGGCCAGGAGGCTGAGGCTCAAGACGGCTATCAGCCTGGCCTTCACAGCGACTCGCCGCAGCGGTCGAGGTCCACTCGGATGAACCACACGACGCGGATCTGTCCGGCGTCGGTGGGCAGATCCTGGTTTCGAGCGCCGGAGGCCGCGGTGTCGTCGAGGAACGGCCGGTCGGCGATGACCACCTCGAGCCGGTGCAGATCGCGCGTCTTTGAGCCCGAGAGATCCACGCACGGATCGAGCGGATACGTGACGTTCACGCCGCCGGTGGTTTGCGGGCGGCCCGTCGTCGAGCCCGCGCCGGCGATGGCGAAGGAGAAGGTCGGATCGTAGTTGACGAAGAACCGCCAGTAGAGGCGATCGACGGCGTCGACATCGGTGACACCCGTGACCTGAAACGTCAGGCGCCCTTCATTGAGCTCGGGGTCGTATTCGACCTCACGCTGAAAGCTCGGCTGCACCAACTCCGGCCGGAACATCGGGGGATAGTTGGGCGGGACCGGCTCGACCTCGATGTCGATCGGGACGACGCACGCCATCGCGGGGATGGAGAGGAGGGCCAGCTTCGTGAGCGTCGTTACCCGCATGATCGTCCGCACAGTATCTCCAACGGGGGAATTGCTGGAACTCTGCCTTGCGAAGGCCGGTAACCTGGCGTTGGCCGGGCCGTCGGCGGGCGTTGAAAAAAAAACGCTGAGGTCTCGGGCAGACGTCGGGCTAGGCTTTGCGCGTGCTTGGCCGGCTCTGCGATCTCTTGGCGCTCTTCGCGGCGCAGCGGCGGCTGCGAGTCGCCGTCGGCGTTCTCCTTGCGGTCGCGCTCGCCGCGTGGATTTTCGTCGAGCTGCCTCGCCCGCTCGACCTCGCCGATGACCTCGATCCCGGGCATCCCGTCGCCGTCTCGCGAGAGAGCAATCGGGCGTTGCCGATCGTCGTCTTGCGCTTCGAGCCGGTCGGACCCGACCGCGCCATGGCCCTCGTCGACACGCTGCGGGTCCGGGCGCGCCTCTCGGCGGGCGTCGTTGGGTTAAACGCGGGGCCAGAGCCGGTTGCCAGCAGCGCGCCTGCGGAAGCCCCCCGCGCCCTAACGGTCGATGCCGCGCGGCACCTCCTGGAACAGCTCCCCTCCGTCGAGCCGCTCACGAACCTCGGCTCAGACGCCACGCTCGTTGACCTTCTCAACGTCGCCGAGCGGCTGCCCGTGGGTGGCCCAGGGCTCACGCTCGCCCTGGCGGAGCTCGTCTCGCAGGGCAAGGCCGCGGGGACCGATCACCTCGATACGGCCCTGTCCGCCCTGGTTCCGCCGCACCCCTCATCGCCCACGTCTTCTCGCCGGGGCCTTCGCCTGCGCGACGGTGGGCTCGAGGTCTTCGTTCGCCTCTCGGAGACCGTGCGTCCTTTTCAGTACGAGTCCGTCGTCGCCCCGCTTGTGCTCGCCGGTCGAGAGCTGGGCTTGAAGACCCGGCTCGACGGGGTCCCCCTACGGCTGCGCCCCTTCAACTCGCCGAGGTTTTGGGCGCTGTTGTTCCTGGTCCCGACGCTCCTCGCCGCCTTCGTCGCCTTCGTGCTCGGCGTCGGCCTCCGCGTGAGCCTCATGATCGTGCTCTCCGTGACCGGCGCGATGGCCCTCCCGCTCCTCGGCTTGTGGCTGACGGGCAAAGGTATCGATCCGGGCGCGATCTGGGCCCTGTCCGTCACCGGCGCGCTGTTCGCCGCGACCGCGCTCGGCCTCGCGGCGATACGCGCGGGAGACACGGGAGGGACCAACGGCCACGAGCCTCCGCTCAAGGTCCTCCGCTCGGCGCTGCGGGACACGGCTTTGCCCGTCGGGTGCGCGGCCTTCGTGCTCGCCGTCGCTGCCGTCTCGACCGGCTACGCCTCCCCATCGGCCGCCGTCGTCTTCGCGGGGGCGTCAGCCGGCCTCGTCGTCCTGTGGGGGGTCTTCCTGCCGGGCCTGCTCATGCTTAAGCCCAGCCCGCCCGCGTCGTCCGTCGCGCCTCTGAAACCGCGTGTCTGGGCCTCGACGACCCGCCACTTCTCGGGCGTCGCGGTCGCCTTGGCCGTTGTGGCACTGCTCATCATGTCGAGGCGGGAGGCACCCGCAGCGATCGCCCCTGAGCTGGCCGCGGGCCTGCCGATCGTCAGCCTCTTCGAGACAGAGGCCGAGGCCCGCGTCTTCGCCTCAGCCGTCGCCTCCGTCGCGGGCGTCTCCGAGGTGATCGCCTCCACCGCGGGCGTCACCGCGGCCTTGGCAGACCGCGACCGCGTCCTCTCCACCGAGGCGTGGGCCCTCCTCTCTCGAAGGGCAGCCGTGGAGCGCGACCGCCTCCGGGGACAGCCCGCGCCCGTCTTCAAGCCGTCGACCGTCGAGGACCTCAAGGTCTGGGCTTCGAGACACGAGACTTCGGACTCGGCCCACGCGCGCTCTGCGGCCACGCTGATACAGGCGTTGACCTCGGGTGAAACCGCGACGACCGAACGCGCTCTCTACTTCGCCGCGAGCGCGGCCGGGTACGCGCTCAAGGGGCTTCGCGCGTCCTGGCAGCGCACCCTGATGGACGCATCTGCCGAAGGGGACGCCGCCGCCGATCGCGCCTTCTTCGACGTGTCGTCCGGCCGAGGGTTTGCCGCCGTCGTCGTCGGTCCGAACGTCTCGGACCCCAGAATCGTCAACCCACTTGACGGCGATGCGACCGCCCGTAGGCCGCCCGCCGTCGGGCTCTTGTTCTGGGCTGGGGTCGCCGCGTCGCTTCTCGTGCTCTGTCTCGCGAGCGCCGTGAGCGCGTGGCCCCGAGTCCTCGCCCTGCCCGCGGTCGCGCTCCTCGGGGCGACCCCGGTCTTTCACGCCCAGACCCTGCTCGATGCGCCCCCCCCGTCGATCACGTCGATCGCCTCGATGGGGGCCGGCGCGGTCGGCGTCATCTTCTGCGCGTTCCTCATGCGGGCTCGGGCCGCTGGGCGTGTCATGCGCGGGCTCCTGCCCGGCATCGCAGTCACGCTGCTCTCCGGGCTGCTCTCTGGAGCCGCCGTCCTTCAGGAGTCGGCGCTCTCTCCGGCGGCGTTCCTGGCGGTCATGGGCGCGCTCGCCGCGATGGTGGTTTCAGCCGCCGCCGGCTGACCCTCAGCCCCCTCCCACCACCGGCCGCCCGAACCGCGCGTATAAGCGGGCCTCCACATGCTTGGGCACGAGCCCTTCGACGCTGCCCCCGTTCGCCGCCACCTCGCGAATGAGCGTCGAGGAGACGTAGTACTGATCCTCGCTGGTCATCATGAAGAGGTAGTCCACCTCCCCGGTCAGGCGACGGTTCATGCTGGCCATCTGGAACTCGTACTCGAAGTCGCTGACCGCGCGCAGGCCCCGCAGGACCGTGGGGATGGCGCGCCGCCGAGCGTAGTCGACGAGCAGTCCGGTGAAGGTGTCGATCTCCACGCGGTCGTCGCCGGCGAACGTCTCCCGGAGCATCTCGATGCGCTCCTCATCGGCGAACAGCGGGGTCTTTCGCAGGTTGACCGCGATGGCCACCACCACCCGATCGAAGATCAAGAGACCCCGATGCAGGATGTCGATGTGGCCGTTGGTCAGCGGATCGAACGACCCGGGATAAATCGCGTGACGAACACTCAAGGGGCCTCGCTTTCGAGCGGTGCAAAAAGAGTCAGTGACGTCTCCCCATAACGACGAGACCAGACCGCTTTCAAGCTTTCTGGACTTCGCGGTGTCAGGGCGCTCGGGTGCTCGACGACGAGGAGGGCCGTGGGCGTGAGCCAGCCGTTGGCCGCGAGCCGCTCGATGACCTCGTCGTAGAGGCCTGAGGCGTACGGGGGGTCGAAGAAGACGACGTCAAATGCGAGGCTCGGTGGTTTCCGCAGGTAGGCGAGCGCGTCAGTCCGTTCGAGGCGCGCGACGTCGGGCCTGAGGCCGGTCAAGGTCAGGTTCTTTCGCACCGTGGCGCAGACGACGGGGTCTCGCTCCAGGAGGACCACGGAGGCCGCGCCCCGACTCATGGCCTCGATGCCCAGAGCACCCGAGCCCGCGCAGATGTCCAGGACTCGTTTGCCCTGAAAGCCCTCCGAGAGCCGTGCGTCCAGTGCCGAGAACAACGCCTCGCGCACACGATCGCCCGTCGGCCGGACCGAGTCGCCCTCCGGAACTGCGAGCCGTCGCCCTCGAAACGACCCAGCGATGATTCGCACCATGGACTCAGCTCCCGACCGGAGGTCGCAAAGAGAACTCGCCGGTCGTGCTCTCGTTGTCCTCGACCGATCGGAGCCTCAGCGAGACCGTTGTGCCGACCCCCAACTGGGACCGGACGGCGATCTTCCCGCCGTGGTTCTGAACAATACGTTGGCTGATCGCCAAGCCCAAGCCCGTGCCTCTGCCTTTGGTCGTGAAGAAGGGGATGAACATATGGGGCAGGACCTCGTCGGCGATGCCGGTCCCCGTATCGCTGACCTCGACCTGGAGGCGCGGGTAAGGTGAATCACGGCCGAGCATCTGCACGCGCAGCGTCAACGTGCCCCCATCAGGCATGGCCTCGATCGCGTTGCGCGTCAGGTTGAAGAGGACCTGTTCGAGCTGGCTGGGATCGGCGAGGACCATCGGCAGGCCGCTGTCTACGCTCACCTCGATGGCGAGGGGCGCGGTGTGTGCCTCTGCGCGCAGGAGCGTCACCATCCGGTCGATGATTGGCCCCAGCGCCACCGCCGACAGCGTGCCGCGGTAGGGCCGCGCATAATCGAGAAACTGGCTGACGACGACGTTGAGGCGGTCCACCTCCTGGAGGATGACCTCGACGAGCTCGCGGTGATCGGCGTCCATGCGCTCGGGCTCGAGGAGCTGCCCGGCGCCCTTGATCGCCCCGAGCGGGTTGCGAATCTCGTGCGCCAGGCCGGCGGCCATCTCGCCGATGACCGAGAGGCGCTCGCGCTCCTTGATGCGGTCGAAGTGCTCGGAGTTATCGAGCACGACGGCGATTTGTGAGGCCAGGGACCTGATGAGCTGCAGCTCGTGGCTGGAGAACGGCTCGCGCAGTCGCTCATCGGCGAGGTTCAGGACCCCAAGCA
The DNA here is from genome assembly GCA_009692505.1 of Myxococcales bacterium. Classification (GTDB taxonomy): domain Bacteria; phylum Myxococcota_A; class Bradymonadia; order UBA7976; family UBA1532; genus SHZC01. The sequence continues at coordinate 7,724 of SHZC01000131.1, read as the reverse complement.
GGCGCTCGCCCGATGAGCAGGGAAACGAGATGCCGGCCGAGATGGACCGCAGGATGCCCCGAATCGCCGTGAGCCTTTGACCCTCCGCGGTGCCCGACGCTTCGGTCCCCAGCTCCGCGAGCTCGCGCTCAATCGCTTCGAGCGTGACCGAGCCATCCCGCCGCAGCGCCTGCAGAAAAGGTCGCCCGGCGATCGCGTCGATCCGATGCGCCTCCACCGGCCCGACCGCGCGCTGGGTCCCGTAGCCTCGGCCGTCGGCTTCAAGCAGATAGATGCTCGCGTGCGTCACCCGGCGAGACTGCTCCAGCCTGTCAAGGACGCGGGCCACGGCGTCGCCGGGTCGAATGAGGTTGAGCACCTCGGCCCGCAGCCGGTGCAGCAGCTGGGCGAACTCATACGACTCGCGGAAGAGGAGGCGCGAGATGCGGTCCTCCACGAACTCCCGCAAGGGGTCGTAAACAAAGATGATGACGACGCTGGCGACGATGGCGTTGAAGAAGAACAACGCGAGCCGGTCCCCCGTCCAGACGAGCAGCCCCGTGTGAATCAGCGACATGGGGATGGCGAGCACGACGAGGCCCAGTGCGCGCCCGAAGAGCTCCTCGAGGTCCAGCAGACGCGACCGGTGAACGATCTGCATCCAGAAGTACATATAGAAGGTCATCAGGGAGTGACCGAGGGAAGGGAACTCTAGGCCGAGGAAAGGCAGGAGGTCGAGGCCGCTGAAGGTCAAGGCGGTGACGTGCCCGATGACCAGGTAACCGAGGCGGGCGCGCTCAACCTCGGAGGTGGCGCGCCGCTGTCTGGCCCAGAGCCGCACGCCGGCATACAAGAAGACCCCGAGCGACCAGGACGCGACGACGGTGCCGAAGAGGGGCGCGTCGCCGATTTGGGTGAACGCAAGCACGGCGGTCAGGCCCGTCGCCCCGCCGGTCAGCAGGCGCATCGTCGAGCTCGGCTCCCCCAAGAATCGTTCGTAAAAACGCACGACGAGGTGGGCCGCGGCGGTGCTGCACACAAGCAGCAGCCGGAGCGACCAGTCGCTCTCCCCGGTCACGCCGTACAGGAAAAACAGGAAGTTGTACGCGAAGAGCGCGGTGACCAACGCGCCGAACGACCACCGATGGACGACGCTCCGCCGCCGGTAGAAGACGTTGATCGCGATGGCTAACAAGAGCAGCGCGGAGATCAGCGCGCTCTGGGTCTGAATGCCCATGAGGCATCATTGCATTGGCCGCACCTCGCCGTATGGGGTAAAACGCGCCGCGATGGTCGAAGGGAAAAAAGCAGGCGAAGGACCTCGCCTTGAAGCGAGGGGAGCCGAAGAGGCCGAGGAGTCGGTCGATCTCGAAGAGGCCTCCGAGGACGGATCGGGCGTTCACGTCGATCCGCCGTCGCTCGCCGGAGCCATCCCTTGGCATGAGGAGCACGGCGATAGGCTCTGCATCGCGTTCGCCGGGGGCAAGGGCGGCGCGGGACGAACGCTGCTCGCAGCCAACCTCGCCGTCTTCATGTCTCGCTTGGGCCGTGAGGTCGTCCTGGCCGATCTGGATCCGGCCGGCATGAACCTCCACACCTATCTGGGCCTTGATCCGCTCTTGCCGACACCCGGCTCCATGCTGCGACCGGCCGGACCCCCTCGCGTCGACAAGCTCGCCGGCTTGAACCTCAGGCTCTGCCGACCGCCCCGCAGCATCGATCCGAGCGATCACGAGATGCGCGCCGAGGTGCTGACGATGGCCCAGTCCCTCGAGGCCGATGTGCTCATCTTGGACCTCGGCCTGAGCGCCGACGCCTTCACGTTGGACACGTTCCAGATGGCCCACGCCGGCGTTGTGGTCTTCGCCCCCGAGCCGGCGGCGATGGAGCGGGGCTACGGGTTTATTCGTGCCGCGTTGTTTCGGCGGCTCCTTCACGGCGACGACGACCCGGCGGTTGTCGCGCGGGCGGTCCTGGCGGCCGATCATGTCGGCGAGCTGTCAACCCCCTCACAGCTCGTCTCGGCATTGTCGGGCGCGCACCCCCACGCGGCTGAGGCGGTTCGGGCGCGCATCCTGTCGTTTTTCCCTCGCATCGTCGTGAATATGTGCCGGACACGCGCCGACGCCGAGGTGCTCGAGGGGGCCGTCAGCGGCCTGCGACGCCGCTGGGGGGTCTCGGCCGATCCGCTCGCTGCGATCGATTACGACGACGCCGCCTGGAACTCCACCCGGCAGCGTCGGTCGTTCATGATCGAATTCCCGGGGTCAAACCTGGCTCAGGGCATCGAGCGCGTGGCCCGCAGGCTGCTCTTGACCAGCACGCGGCGGGACCTCCGGACGTGAGCCGCGACGTCCAACTCGACTACTACGCGCTCCTGGAGGTCGATCCGGGCGCGGCCGACGAGGAGATTCGTCGGGCCTATAAACGCCAGCTCAAGCGTTTCGATCCGTCTGGGGTCGTCGTCTACGGTTTGTACCGCAAAGATGAGCTCGCCGCGCTGATGCGGAACCTCAAGGCGGCGCACGAGACGCTCGTGGATCCCGAGAAGCGTCGACGCTACGACCGGAGCGTGTTTCCCGAGGGGCACCCGAGCCTGCGCCGCGCTGATCAGCGGGTGGCCGCGGCCGCCCCTATGCCCCGCCTCGCCGCTCCCGCCGATCCCGTCACCGCCGCTGGCCTCACCGCCGATACGCTCTTCCGAGGGCCCGCGCTTCAGAAGATCCGGGAGGCCTCGCACCTCAGCCTCGAGGAGATCGCGGAGCGGACGAAGATCAGCATGTTCACCCTGCGCTGCATCGAAGCGGACCAGTTCTCGGACCTGCCGGCGCGGGTCTATATGCGAGGATTTCTCAAGCAGCTCGCCGAGATCCTGAGAGTCGACGGTGAGAAGCTCCTCCTCGACTATCTCGGCGGGGTGGACGACTGGCTCTCCGCGAGCCCGCAGCGGAAGTGGGATCCGATCCCCAAGGAGTAGCGCGTGATTGACATGCGAGGGCCGGCGAGGCTTTCATGCGCGCATCGATCTTGTCCGTTTCTGAAGGAGAGCCCGTGAACCTGATCAAGTCCCCCCAGGCCGCTGTTCGATTGGCCCGGACGATCGCCTCCGACATCCTTCTCTACAGCAAGGACAAGATCGCCGAGGGCCTGAAGAAGGACACGTTGTTCACGGTCCTCGACACTGAGCTCACCGAGGGTCGGCAGTACTTCGAGAGCCACGTCGCGCCGGAGGTGCGGGAGCAACACGACTTCCTGTCCCGCGCCGTCGTCGATGTCCTCATCAAGTCCAGCGCGCACCTGCCGACGCAGATCTGGTAAGTCGCCTCACCATCCGGGTCGCGACCGAGCAGGCTGGACAGCGGCTCGATGTGCTGCTCGTCTCGATGTTTCCGTCGCGGAGCCGTTCGCGATTGGCACTCTGGATCAAAGACGGTCGGGTCACGGTCAACGGGGCACCCGGCCGCGCATCGACCTCGCTGAGGCCAGGCAGCACCGTCGAGGTCGATGAGCCGCCGGAGATCGTCATCGATCTGCTGGCCGAGTCTCTGCCGTTCGAGGTGGTCTACCAGGACGATGACCTCGTGGTCGTTGACAAACCTGCGGGCCTCGTCGTGCATCCCGGCGCGGGCCATGCTCAGGGCACGCTCGTCAATGGGCTGCTCGGCCGCGTGGGCTCGCTGTCGCCGGTGGGCGCGCCGACCCGTCCGGGCATCGTCCATCGCATCGATCGCGGGACTTCGGGGCTTCTCGTCGTGGCCCGGACCGAGGCGGCCCATCATCACCTCGCGAGGCAGTTCTCCCGGCATGAGGTCTCCCGCCGCTACTGGGCCCTGGTTTGGGATCGCCACCTCCCGGACAGCGGCACCGTCGAGACCGCCTTCGGTCGACACCCGACGGACCGGATGAAGTTCACCGGGCGGGCAGGGGCGCGGCACGCGATCACGCACTTTAGCGTTGAACGCCGACTGCCGCCGTGCGCGGTCGTCGAGTGTCGGCTCGATACGGGTCGCACGCACCAGATTCGCGTGCACCTCTCGGAGCTCGGCGCGCCGCTTTTGGGCGACGCGCTTTATGGGCAGCGACGTCAAGTCGAGCGGCCCGTGGAGCTCCGTCGCCTGGGCTTCGATCTGGGGCTGACGCGGCAGGCCCTTCACGCTCGTCACCTCGGATTCATCCACCCACGGACCGGCCTGCCGATGGCCTTCGACTCCCCGCTGCCGCCCGAGCTGGTCGCCGTGCTCGAGGCTCTGGAGCGTGTGTGCTCGGCTTGACTGGAGCGGCCCTGCTCCTCGTCCCGTTCCTCGCAGCCCGCGTCGATCCTGTGGCCTCAGCGGTCGCGAGCTTCAGGCTCGACCCGAGCACCTCTGCGCGTCGCCTCATCGAGGCGGCCGAGCTCGCCAAGGGGCGACGGTCACCGGGTGCCCGGACGCTGTCGTCTGCGTTGACGTTGCTGGCCGCCGAGGCCCAACTGGCGGCCGGGGCCCGCGCGCGCGCCCGCACCCTCGCGACCACGGTAAAAGACGCCGAGCCGCGCCTCGCGAGCCGTGCCGCGTTCGTCGTCGCGCGGGCCGCCTTGCCAAAGGACTGCGAGGCCTCGCTCGGCGCGCTCGACTTCATCGCCTCGCGGCCCGTGGACGGCGAGTGGCTGCCGGAGGAGCGTTTGCTGGAGACGCGCCTCGAAGCCGAGACGATCTGCAAGCGACCCGCGGCCGGTCTGACCTCGCGAAGGCTCGCCCTGGAGTTCCCGGCGACAGCGGTTGGGCGTCTCGCCTCGAACGGGGTTTCGTTTACGACAGGCGAGCGTCTCCAACGCGCCGAGACGCTGGAGAAAGCGCGGGATTATGCCGCCGCCAAGAGCGAGCTTCTGGGCCTCCTTGAGAGCGAGTCGGCGGACGAGGCCCGCTTCAGGCTCGCTCGGCTCGAGCTTGACCGCCTGCGTCTCGACTTCGCCGGGGCCGCACGGCTCTTCGCCGAGGTCGCCCGGGCCCAAGGGGGTCGTGCACCGGAGGCCCGCTACCTCCGAGCGCGCGCCCTGTTTCGGTCGGGGGATGTCGCAGCGGCGGCGGCGGCCTACGAGGCGGTGATCGCCGAGTCACCTCCGAGCCCGCACTCGGGGGACGCCACGTTTTTTCGCGCCTTCCTCGAGTACGAGGCCGAGCGGTATACCGGTGCCTCGGAGCGGTTCGTGCGCATCACGGATGGGGCCTGGGCCGAGGCCTCCCAGTGGTATGCAGCGTTCAGTCTTTACCTCGCGAAGAAGCCCGAGGCGCAGGCCGCCCTGGACGCGCTCGCGAAGAGTGCGCCTGGGCCCGAGCGCCGACGGCGGGCCGAATACTGGGCGGCGCGCGCCTTGTCCTTGACCGACGCGGTCGCGGGTCGACGACGCCTGCTCTCGCTCGCCGACGAGGCCCCGCTGAGCTGGTACGGCCTGCTCGTGCGTCGCGCCTATCCTCAGTCCGTAAGGGGGCTCAAGCCGCTGCCGACCTCGCGCTCGACGCTGACCCTGCCGCGAGGGATCGGCGGCTTTGAGCGCGTGGTGGACGAGGTTCGCCTCCTCGCTGCGGCCGGGCTACAGGACTTCGCACGCCGCATCCTCGCGGACGCCCGCGAGGAGCTCCGGCGCCGCAAGGCCCATGAGATCCAGGCCGTGCTCTCGAGCTGGGCCGGCGACTACGCGCTCCTCTCCCGAACCACCCACGCGAACTTCGCCAGGGTCCTCGCCGACGAGCCCACCCGTGATCAGGCGAGCGTCTGGCAGAGGGCCTACCCCTTGGCCTACGAGCCCGCGCTCCGGGCGCACGCCCGGGCCGGCTTGAACCGCCTACACCTCGCGTCGTTCATGCTCAAGGAGAGCGGCTATGACCCCTCGGCCATCAGCCCGGCCCACGCGATCGGGCTGCTCCAGCTCATGCCGCGCACGGCCGAGGCCATCCTGCTCGCCCGGGCCGCGGGTGTGGGGAGCAGCGTTGACGAAGACGCCCCCGCTGGCGTTCAAACCGGCCCCCCGAACCTCTTCAATCCGCTCGTAAACATTGAGCTTGGCGGGTGGTACCTCGCGGCCCTGTCCGAGCGATTCGGAGGGCAACTCCCCCTGATCGCCGCGGCTTACAACGCCGGACCGCCGAGCGTCGTGTCCTGGTTTCGCGGTCGGCCCTCCGTCGAGACCGACGTCTTCGTCGAGAACATCCCGTTCCGCGAGACCCGCGAGTACGTCAAGCGACTCTCCGAGTTCTATGTGGTTTATGGCGTCGTGCACGGCGGGGAGTCGCTGGAGCGGGCGTCCAAGGTCATCCCGACCAGCCTCGATCTCACCGTCCGGCCGGGCGTCGATTTCTGACCTTGGAGGACTCGGCGACCCTTGGACCCACGTGCTTGCGTCGAAGACCCACGGGCTTGCGTCGATTGTAAGCTGTGATAGAATCGGCCTCCCGAAACGTCGGAGCGCGCCGTCAACTCTTGACTCCGCTGCCCGGCCTCTAGCCCCCCCCGCAGACGCCGATGAGCCAGCCGTACATTCTGCGGCGCGATGGTCGCGACTACCAAGCCCTTGACCTCGACACCCTGCGTGATTGGGCCAAGGACGGGCGAGTCCTGCCCATTGACATGGTCTACTCGCCCCAGTTTCAGGCGTGGTATCGCGCCTCCGACCTGAGGGGCCTGAGGGACGTCCTGCCCGCCCCGGCCCCCGTCGCGACCGCCCCACCCGTGGCCACCGCCCCGATCTTCTGGCTTCGCAAAGACGACCAGAACTTCGCCGCGGACAGCCTCGACATGATCTTGCAGTGGGCCGCCGACGGCAACATCAGCGGCGACGACTACATCTTTCATCCGGCGTACGGAAAGTGGTTCAGGGCCGGCGACTCGCCTCAGCTCTCGTCTCGGTTTCCGGCGCACCTGCGGCAGAGCCCACCGTTTCTGCCCGAGTCGTCTGATCCGCTCGGGTCGACCGAGCGGCTGACGAGCGAGGCACCTCGGGCCCAAGCGCCCAGCCACGCGCCTGAGGTGTCCGTCTTTGCGGAGACTGTGGTGCCGGCGGCGGTGCCGGCCGAGGTGGTTGCACCCAAAGCCCACGCGTCCACCGAGTCCGCCGACTCGACTGCTCGCACAATGATGGACATGCAGGCCATCCGCCTCGATATGATCCGCCCGCAGGCCGCGGCGACCCCAGCCGGCGTCGGGACCTCGACGCCGGCCCCGGCCCATGATCGCGTTCAAGGCCTCGCGCGGGCACCAGGGGTGTCGTTGAGCACCCTGGCGAACAGCCCTCTGGCCCTCGCGCGAGGCACGCCGAACTTCGGCGCCGCGATTGTGAGTGGTCGCGGGGCCGAGTCTTCGCCCTCGCACGGTGAGTCCACCGGCGGGCTGCCCGGCGCGGCCGTGATTCGTCGAGCCGGCGCCGCGCCGATCCCCGACGCCGCCACCTTGCTTGAAGACGAGGTGCGTGAGCGTCGTAGGGCCGATGCCCAAGCGTTTGAGACACTCGAACGAGCGCGCGTCGCTCAGCCGATCATCGCTGTTATAGAGCCGCTGGTCGTTGCACAGGTCGCGGCGCCCGTCGTTGCACCCGTCGTTGCACAGGTCGCGGCACCCGTCGCCGCACCCGTCGCCACGCCTCACTTGGCCGCGGTGGCCACGCCACTCCTGGGCTCAAGCTCCGGAGTGCAGGGCTCGAGCTCGGGGCTCGGCCACCTCCTTGGACCCACCAGCGGGCTAGGTGCCGCACCCACGCCGGCCGGGATGGCGCG
>SHZC01000130.1 GCA_009692505.1 Myxococcales bacterium | reverse complement strand
GGTCAAGGTCGGCCCGATGGAGGTGAGTGTGTCTTCAAACGACCTCAGCGCCCTCTCATGATCTCCGTCACGCAGGCGGGTTCAAAGCGCGTTCGGCGCGGTCACCCCTGGATCTACCGAAGCGACGTGACGATCACAGGCGCGGCCCCGGTGGGCGGCGATCTCGTCTCGGTGCGGCTGCCCAACGGTCGACCAGCGGGCATCGCCGTGTACTCGGACTGCTCGCAAATCACCTTACGTTTCATACCCTTACGCGAGCTTCCCACACCCGAATCCGAGACCTCCACGATCCTGGACCTCTTTGACCGCGCCATCGCGAGGCGGGTCTCACGGCCGGACGCGTGTCGCTGGATCAACGGCGACGCCGACGGGCTACCGGGCCTCATCGTCGATCGGTACGGCCCCGCCGTCTCGATCCAGTGTCTCAGCCAGTTCGCCGCCCGTCGCCAGTCCCTCTTCGTCGAGCATCTGCGGACGCGCCATGGCGCTCGACTTATCGTCGCTCGAAATGATGTCCGGGTCCGTGATCTCGAAGGGCTACCTCGAGAGAAGGGCGTGGTCTTCGCCGAGGCCGACGCGCCCGACCCCCGCGCCGTCCGCGTCAAGCTCCTCGGCCTCGAGCTCGACTACGACCTCATCGAGGGCCAAAAGACCGGCGGCTTCCTTGATCAGACGGACAACCGGGAGGCCGCCCGACTCTGGGCTAAAGGCGAGACGCTCGACTGCTTCTCCTACGACGGCGGCTTCGCCCTGCCCCTCTCGGCCGCCGGGTGCCTCGTCACCGCCGTGGACTCCAGCGGCCCCGCGCTCGATCGCCTCCGACAGCGCGCCGCCCACAACGGCCTGACCCTGGAGACCCTCGAAGAGAACGTCTTCGATCTCGTTCGGGTTTACGAACGCGAAGGTCGGACCTTTGACACCATCGTGCTCGACCCGCCCGCCTTCGCCAAGTCGAGAACGGCGGTTGAAGCTGGCCGACGTGCCTATAAAGAGATCAACCTCCGCGCCCTCAAGCTGCTGCGAAGAGACGGCATCCTCATCACCTGCTCGTGTAGCGCCCACATGGAACGCCACAGCTTCGAGTCCATGTTGGCGGAGGCCGCCGCGGACGCACAACGGTTCGTCCGCATCGTTGAGCGGCGCAGCGCGGCCCCGGACCACCCAAGCCTCGTGACGGCGCCGGAGACCGATTATCTGAAGGTCCTCATCGCGCAGGTGCATTGACCGTCACAGTGGTACCTTGGGCGGGTGATTGAGACCCCCGACGAGCTACATCCGACCGCGTGGGCCGCCCTGCGCGCCCTGCGTGCGGGCGTGAGGCTGTCCCGAAACCGGCACTTCCCTCTCTTCGCGGACGCGCGTTTTCGCAAGGCGCTGCGCCTTCATCGCTACCTGCGCTCGGTGGCCAAGGACGTGGAGTCGAGCCCCGATCAGCTCCGGGTCGAGGTTCAGGACGAGGGCCTTGGGACCTGGAAGCTCCGCATCGAGATGCCCACCCTTCATGGTCGTCGAGTCGCCCATCTGACCGCGTTTGAGCTTCAACTGCTGGCCGAAGACGCGCCGAGCGTCGCGCTGTTGTTGGCGGAGCGTGCTGGCAAGGCATGACGCCCCCGTGATACCCACGCGCCGAAGTACAAACCGATGGGGGAGTGATCAGACGATGCGGGCATTTATTGCGCTCGGGGCCATCTGCGCGGGATTGGCATTGACGACCGCCTGTGGCGGCGACACTGGCGGCGACACCGCCGTACTTGACGCCCGCATGGTGGGTGGGGATGAGGGTGATCTTGGCCCTCAAGGCGACGTCGCCCCCTCCGACGTCAGCGTCGCCGATGCCGGCCCGGACCCGACGACCGATCTGGCCGTCGCGCCTCCGGACGCCGAGGCCGAGACCTGCCCTCCGAACGGGTACGGCTACAAGGTTCCACCCGTGGTCCTCACCGTCGGCGAGCGCGCCCAGCACTCCCCGCGAGTCGTCTGGACGGGCACCGAGTGGGGCGTCATCTACTTCTCGCAGGGCGTAGGCCAAATCGGCGTCGTGAACTTCAGCCGCGTCTCCGCCGAGGGGCTGCCCGTCGGTGAGATTCACGCGATCGGCGAGGCCAAGTTCCCACGGTACGAGATCATGTGGAACGGCGCCGGCTATGTGGCCGTCTGGCTGTCGGCCCGAGACCCTGTCACCGGCTTCGAGGGCCTGAAGGTCTTGGTCATGAGCGGCGACGGCACGCCGATCGGGTCGCCCCTGGAGGTCCAGAGCACCTTCGATGTCGACCGGATCTCGGCCGCCTGGGCTCAACTACAAGGCGGGATGATCCTCTACTCCCGGGGCGCGGGCGGGGCTGACGGCCTCTACGCCCAGGCGCTCAACGAGGGTGCCGAGACCATGGGCGCGCCGCAGCAGGTGTCCGCGACCAAGGCCACGGGCCCTGCTGTGACGTTTGGCAACGGAAACTGGGGCGCCGCCTGGCTCGACCCCAGCAGCGAAGCCCCCAGCGATGTGAAGTTCGCGCTGCTCAACGAGCGGGGCGTCACCGACCGCAACGTCCAGCTTCCCGTCAACGTCGCCGCCCAGGGCTCCGTGCATGTGGCCTTCGGGGGAGACACCTTCGGCGTCGCGTGGAGCCACCTCGACGAGGCCGGCAAGCTCGCCCCAAAGCTGACGATCATCGCCGGAGACGGCACCGTGCAGGCGACCCCCGACGTGCCCGGACCGATGGGCTTTGGCGCTGTCATGGACGCCTCTTGGCACGATCCGGGCTTCTTCGGCGTGGCTTGGCAGGACTCCTTCGAGGGGAAGGTCAGCGTTGGCCTCACGCGAATCAACCCGGTGGGCGTGGCGCAGGATCCCTTCACGATCATCGCCGACGGGATGGGCACCGCGACGGGTTTGGCGACAGCTGGATCCATCAGCAATCTCGGCGCGTTCTACACCGTTGACCCCGCACCGAGCCCGGCCGGGTTCTCGCCGGGCGCGCAGATCAACCTCGCGCGGATTGGCCCCTGCCGCTAGCCCAGGCGAGCCCGCTCTCGAGCACGTCAGATTTCGAGGACGAGCCCATCATCGGCCGTCTCAATGCCCGCCGCGGGACCTCGCTCCTCGCAGCAGCGGCGGGCTGCCTCCCCGAAGTGGGTGGCGATGACCCGTCGCACGTCCAGGCGTGAACGGACCTCGGAGAGCTTGTCGAAGCCCATGTGGCTCGCATAAGCCGTGACGGCCTCGGTGCACTCGCAGATGAACACGTCCGCACCCGCGACGAGCCCGACGAGGCCCTCGTGCCAGCCCGTGTCCCCGCTGAACGCCAGGATCTTGCCGTCCGTCTCGACGCGCAGCGAGCAGGCGAAGCCCTCCCGGTCGTGCTCCGCAAGCTCGGCTCGGACGCGGCGGCCCAAGACCTCCACGGTCCCACCGATGTCCCACGTTATCGAGCGGAGCGGGAATCGCAGCCCCCGGCCCCAGACGTCAGGATAGGCCCCCCGCATGAGGAGGTCGAGGCGGGCAAACGTCCCTGGAGGGCCACCGATCGTCAGGGGCCGGGTCCGCATCGCTCGATACTGGAGATCGATGAGCAAGACGGCCAAGCCGCCGATGTGATCGCCGTGCAAATGCGTCAGGAAGATCGCGTCGAGATCCTTGGGATCTTTGCCGAGTCGCTTGCACCGCATGAGCGCGGTCGGCCCGAAGTCGACGGTGAAAGCGCCGCTCACGTCGTCGATCCAGTAGCAGCTGTGGGCTCGCCCCGCGCTGTTGAAGGCGTCGCCGCTGCCGAGAACCGTGAGTTTGATGGACATGCCTCTCGGTTATCGCACGGGCAAGTGCGTCATGGATGTGTTTTGTCTCCCCCCCGCCTATGCTGCTGCGCCCATGCGCGCCAGCCCCCTCGAAGCCTCCTCCAGAACGCCCTTTTGGCTCGTCGTCATTTGCCTCTGGCTCGCCGGCTGTGGCGGCCCAGAACCCGCGAAACAGGCAGCCACGGCAGCGACTCCGCCCGACGGAAACGCGCGGCTCGATCCCAATATCGTGCCCACGAAATACACCCTCGATCTTCGGGTCGACCCGGCGACGGACACGACCCGCGGCCGCATCGAGATCGAGCTGAACATCGGCCTGAACATCGGTCCGGAGACCCGACGCCTCAACCTGCACGGCGAGCGCATCACGGTGAACGACGCCGCTCTGCAAGCCGATGGCCTCACGCTCAAGGGCGTCGCGACCTCCGGCCCCCACGGTGGCCTCGCGCTGGACTTCAAAGATGTCCTCCCCAAGGGCAAGGCCACCTTGACGATCAACTTTCAGGCCCCCCTCGAGGAGGTGCCCGAGGGCCTGTACCGCGTCAAAGACGGCGCCGAGTGGTACGCCTTCTCCCAGTTCGAGCCGCTCGAGGCCCGCCGGGCGTTCCCTTGCTTCGACGAGCCGGGCTTCAAGGCCCCGTGGCACCTCTCCCTCCGCGTGCCCAATGGTCAAGTAGGGTTGACGAACTCGAGCGAGGTGCGCCGCGTCTCGGAAGGCGGCTTTCAGCTCATCGAGTTCGCGCCGACGCCGCCGCTGCCCACCTACCTCATCGCGTTCGCGGTCGGCCCCCTCGACGTCATCGAGGCGCCGTCACCGGTCGGGACCCCCGGCAGGATGGTCCCGTTCCGAGTCATCACCACGAAGGGCAAGGGCCACCTCGCGGCTTACCCGCTCAAGCACACCCCCATCATCCTCAAGGCCCTGACGGACTTCTTCGGGCGACCTTATCCTTACGACAAGCTGGACCTCGTGGCCGTGCCCAACTTCGCCGCGGGGGCCATGGAGAACCCGGGGCTCATCACGTTTCGGGAGCGGCTCCTCCTGCTTGAGGACTCGGCGACCGTGGGTGACAGGATGGCGAGCCATGGGGTCATCGCGCACGAGCTCGCGCATATGTGGTTCGGCGACCTCGTCACGATGGCCTGGTGGGACGATCTCTGGCTGAACGAGGCCTTCGCGACCTGGATGGCGACCCGCATCGTCGAGACGGTGGAGCCTTCTTTCGAGGCCGATCTCGGGCAGGCCGCCGGGGCCGGGGGCACGATGTCCCTGGACGGCCAGACGTCGGCCCGAGCGATCCGTCAGCTCATCACCAACGGCGGCGACATCTACAATGCGTTCGACGGCATCACCTACGGCAAAGGCAGCCTCGTGCTCGGGATGCTGGAGTCCTACTTGGGGGCCGAGGTCTTTCGTGACGGCATCCGCGCTTACCTGGACGCGAACGCACACGGCAGCGCGACGACGGCTGATCTGATGGATGCCTGGAGCGCCCGCGCCGGTCGTGACATCGGCGCGCTCATGGCGCCTTTCCTCGACCAGCCGGGAACCCCCTTCGTCGAATTGAAGCTGCGCTGCGGCCCTACGCCCGACGCCACAGCGACGCTCGACCTCTCCCAGACCCGATGGTTGCCCCAAGGCTCGGTCGCGACCGCCTCAAAACCCTGGAACGTGCCCATCTGTGTGCGCTACGCCCTCGACGGGAAGTCCCAGACCGAGTGTCACCTCCTCGAGAGCGAACGGGCCTCCGTCGAGCTCAAGCAGAAGGGCTGTCCCTCCTTTCTGTATCCCAACGCGGACGAGCGTGGGTACTACCGTTGGCGGCTGCCCCCGGAGGCCCTGCTCGCGCTGCTCAGGGATCACCGCGAGAAGCTCTCCCTGCGCGAGAAGGTCACGCTCACCTCCCACCTCGCAGCCCTCCTCGAGGCCGGCGGCATGACCGCCTCCGATTATGCCGACGCGCTCCTGCTCCTCTCCGATGAGAGCCACCGGTTCATCGTCGGCGGCGTGGCGTCCGGCTTGCGGATGCCGTTCCATTTCCTGGGCGAGAAGCCGCGGCCGGACCTGAGCGCGCTTGTGCGTCGAACCCTCCAGCGACACCTCGACCGGCTGGGGTTCGACAGCCGACCCGACGAGACGCCGGGCGACCGTCTGCTCCGAAATCACCTCATATATACGCTCGCCGACATCACGGAGGATCCTCAGGTTCTGTCCAAGGCACAAGCCACGGCCAAAGCCTTCGTCCGGGACCCGCAATCGGTCGATACCGAGGTCGCCGCCCTGCTTGTGCCCATCGCCGCTTGGTCCGGCGACACTGATTTGCACGCGCGCCTCCGCGAAGTCGCCCTCACTCAGACCGTCCCGGCGCGCCGAGAAACCGCGCTGCGAGCGCTCGGCGCGTTTCGTCGACCCGAGCTCCTCATGAAGTCCTTGGATCTCGTCCTCGACGGCACCGTTCGCGCCCAAGACTTCGGGACCATCAGTCGCGGCGTCGGCGGCCGCGAGGTCTCCCGGCGGACCGCCTGGACCTGGATGACCGCGCACTACGAGGCCCTCGTGACCCGCATCGGCGAGAAATCCGCGCCCGGCTTACCCTTCGTGGGGGCCGGGTTCTGCGCCTCGGATGATCGAGCGGCCGTCGATGCCTTCTTTCGCGGGCTGAGCGCGCCGGTTCAAGGGACCGAGCGGAACCTGAAGCTCGCGCTCGAGGGCATCGATCGCTGCGTCCGTTCCAAGACGCGCCACGCCGCCGATCTCGAAGCCTGGCTCCGTCGCCACTCAACGCTCTAAGGGAGTTTTCCTCGAATGTCTGCTCACGAGATTGACGGCCATAAGCGCCTGCCTGTCGACGTTCGACCCCTTCGATACGCGCTCACCCTCGAGCTCGATCCGACCTCTGACCGCTTCCGCGGCGAGGTCAACATCACCGTAAGGTTCGAGGCCTCCGTCGACCGCATCCGACTGCACGCCGACCAGCTCAGAATCGAGGAGGCCACTTTCGAACGTGATGGCCACGTCTCGGCGGTCCCGTTCCACGAGGGCGAGAACGGCGGCCTGGAGTACCTGATACCGACCGCAGAGGGCCCGACCGCAGAGGGCCCCGGCGAAGCGTCCCTGCGGCTCGTCTACAGCGGGCCTTTGACCGAGGTCCCCGAGGGGGTCTATCGCGTGCGGGAGGGCGACGCCTGGTACATCTTCACGCAGTTCGAGCCGATCTCCGCCCGCCGCTGCTTTCCGTGCTTCGATGAGCCCGGCTTCAAGGCCGAATACGAGATCAAAGTCCGCACGCCGAAGGGGCTCATCGCCCTGAGCAATAGCCCGATCGCGCGGGTTGAGCACCTGCTCGAACACGATGTGCACGCCTTCTACGCCACGCCTCCGCTCGCCTCCTATCTCGTCGCGTTCGCGGTGGGTCCCTTCGACGTCGTGGATGCCGGCAACACCGAAGACGGGGTGCCGCTTCGAATCATCACGACCATCGGCCGCAGCCACCTCGCGCGCTTTGCCGTCGAGGAGACGCCGGCGATCCTGGCTGAGCTCACCCGGTGGTTCGGGATGCCTTACCCATACGCGAAGCTCGACCTCGTCGGTGTGCCGAACTTCGCGGCCGGCGCGATGGAGAACGTCGGGCTCGTCACGTTCCGCGAGCGCCTTCTGCTGCTCGACGTGGACCACGCGCCCGCCCACGACCGCCTCTGGGCCAAAGTGGTCATCGCCCATGAGCTCGCGCACATGTGGTTCGGCAACCTCGTCACGATGCCCTGGTGGGATGACCTCTGGCTGAACGAGGCCTTCGCGACGTGGATGGAGACGGCCTGCGTCCACGCCATCGATCCCTCGCTCGACATCGCCTACGAAGCGGTCCTGGACAGCCTGCGCGTGATGGACCACGACGCGCTCAAGGAGGCCCGCGCGATTCGCCAGCCCATTCGCGATGGCGGCGACGTGCTCAACGCCTTCGACGGCATCACCTACAGCAAGGGCGCGGCGGTCGTCCGCATGACCGAGGCGTGGTTGGGTTCGGACGTCTTTCGCCTCGGCGTGCAGCGGTATCTGACGGCGTTCGAGCACGGCAACGCGGTCACGCAGGACCTCATCGATGCGCTGGAGACGGCGTCGGGCAAAGACGTCGACGTGACCCTCCGGACCTTCCTCGATCAGCCGGGTGTGCCGATCATCTCGGTCACGCCGATCGACGGGGGCGGGCACGCGCGCGTCCAGCAGTGGCGCTACCTCCCGAACACCCGGCCGGCGGAGCCTGACGGTCGGTGGCGAATCCCGCTGACGATCCGCTACGGCGACTCCAGTGGCGAGACCGGCCGCGTCAGCCACCTGCTCACGTCCGCCGACGAGGTGATCTCCTTGCCGGGCGGGGCGGCCGCGACCTGGCTGCACCCCAACGCCAGCGAGGCTGCGTATTGCCACTGGCAGTTGCCGAAGGCCTCCCTCGCCATGCTCGCCGGACCCGCTCGGATCCATCTGGATCTGTCGGAGAAGATCGCCCTCGTCGAGCACGTCTGGGCTCTGCTTGAGTCAGGCGAGATCCCCGCGGTCGACGCCTTCGAGGCGACGCTCTCACTCGCCGCCGAGCCTCATCGCATGGTCCTCGGCGCCGTCGCCGGGGTGCTTCGCCGCATGGCTCGCCTCGTCGTCGGTCCTTTGGAGACGCCGGCTCTCGCCTTGAGGCTGAACACGGCGTTTGCGCCCCACCTCAGCCGCTTGGGGCACTTCCCGAAGACCGGAGAGTCTCCTGCGGATCGGCTGCTCCGGCCGGTCCTCATCGGCCTGCTCGCCGACGTTGGCGCGTGCCCGAGTGTGAACGCGGAGCTGTCGACCTGGGCCAGGGTCGCGCTGCGATCGATCAAAGATGCCGACGTCGAGGTCCTCCAATACGCGCTCCCCATCGCGGCCTGGGACGGAGATGAGGCGCTGCTCGATGAGCTCGTCAAGGCACTTGACGACGTCCCGACGCCCGCGCACGCGACCGCTTTTCTGACGGCGCTGGGGAGCTTCCCCGGTCCGATCCTCGGGGTCCGCGCGCTCGACGTATTCCTCACCGACCGCGTCCGCGCCCAGGATGTCTTCACGCTTTTGCGCCCGAGCCAGCGCCGCCCGGCGACCTTTCAGACGATGTGGACCTGGCTTGATCGGCACTTCGAGGTCATTGCCGAGAAGATCGGAGACGAGATGACGGCCCACCTTCCAGGCCTCGCCTCGGGCTTCTCCGACGTCGCCGGTCG
Organism: Myxococcales bacterium; assembly: GCA_009692505.1. GTDB lineage: Bacteria > Myxococcota_A > Bradymonadia > UBA7976 > UBA1532 > SHZC01. The sequence goes on along the minus strand of SHZC01000130.1, from coordinate 6,233 downwards.
CCTGGAGGCCGAGCGGCTCTTTGCCGACGCGTCCCGCCACAAGCCGGGCCTTGATCGCAACCTCCGGCAGGCGCTCGAGGACATTGACCGCCGTGCCCGCCTGCGCGCGTGCATCGAGGGTCCCCTCCGCGCCCACCTCGGTTGCGACCCGCGTCTCTGACGTCCTAAATTCTCCTTTACGTCAGGCCTATTGCTCCGGCACGATGTTGGCCGCCCATTCGTAGGGGGGTCGACTGGACGACCACTCGAGATTTTGGCACCATCTTGCGGGGCGAATGGCGCGAGCCAAGCCTGTTCATGTGTTTGTAACCCTCCGGAGCTCCCCATGTTGAAGCACGGTGTTTGGCTGACGGCCTCAATGATCCTCGGAGCCGCCGCGCTCCTCAACGCCTGCAATGACGGCATCGAGAGTCAAGCCGCGCCGCGACTGGAGTTCGACCCGGTCGAGCCGCGCTTCGTCTTTCCGAAGATCACGGTCGAAGAGTACCCCAACGGCCTCGATGTGGCCTTGGAGGTCCACAACGTCGGCTTGGGGAGCGCGACCCTTGCGCACTTCGAGGGCATCTTCTCCGACGAGTTCAGCCTCTACTACCGGCGCGGCTGCAAGGACGGCCTCGATAACCAGAACGACCAGATCGTCGCCTGGGAGGCCGGGGAGAACCGTATGCCCAAGCCGCTGACCATCGAGGCCGACCGCGGCGAAGATCGCTGTCAGGGCCGCATCACCTTCCTGATGAACTTCAAGCCGACGACCGACGCCTACCAAGGCGGCAAGCTCATCTTCGATACGAACGACCCGGAATTGGGCCAGGTCCAGCTCCCGATCATCGTTAACGAGGGCGCGGCCGAGCTCGTGGTCACGCCGACGACGCTTGACTACCAGCGGGTGCCCGCGGGTGCCGAGAAGTTCATGGAGACCACGGTCACCAACCTCGGTCAGCTCCCTTTGATCATCGAGAACATCAGCATCAACGGCTCACCGGACTTCGCGCCCTTCATCGGCGACGTCGCGGTCGCCGACAGCCCCATGGCCTTCGCCGATCCCGATGGCGACGGCGTGCCCGGCTTGGCTCCGAACGACACGTTCCCGATTCGCGTCCGATACTTCAGCGAGACCGACGGCCCCGATGAGGCGACGATGACCATCGCGTCGAACGGCGGCAATATCTCCGTCAACCTCCGGGCCAACGCGGCGACCTCCTGCATCCAGCTTGTGCCCACGCCCGAGATGGGCCTTGAGTTCTCCGGCGGCGTGGCCATCGGCCGGGAGGGGCGTCGCCCCGTCAGCATCGTGAGCTGCGGCGAAGAGCCTCTGAAGATCAACTCCATCCGGATGGACGACACGGGCGACGCCCAGATCTATTTGGCCGAGGGCGAGGTGCCCCCCCTGCCCGCGCTCTTGCCGGGGCGCGGACGCGACGCAGCAGCGAACCCCACCCGCACGGTCAACGTGACCTGCAAGCCCGACGCGCAGGAGGCCTACGGCGCGCACCTCATCGTCGAGAGCGATGACCCGCTCACCCCGCTTCTGCGACTGCCCATCACCTGCCGCGGCGTGCTCAATCAGTGCCCCGTGCCGGTCATCGGACGGGACGAGATTGAGGTGCGCCCGCTCGACATCATCGACCTCGACGCGAGCCAGTCGACGGATCGGGAGAGCCCGGATGGCCGCCCGGTCGCCTATGAATGGCACGTCATGGGGCCGGATGGCTCAAACGCCGAGGTCGTCGAGGCGATGGGCCCCAACCCCCGCAACCCCAATGAGGGCGCGCGCCCCGATCTCGTCAACACCCCGACCGGGCGTCTGTGGATCGACCTCGTCGGTGAGTACACCGTCGAGCTTCGCGTCAAGGACAGCAATGAGCTGTGGGCCCCCTCCGAGGAGTGCCCGGAGCCGCTGGCCCGCTTGCACGTGTTCGCCAAGTCCGACGAGGACATCCACCTCCAGATGACCTGGCACACGCCCGGCGATCGGGACGAGACGGACGTCGACGGCTCGGACATCGACATGCACTTCATGCATCCTCAGGGCACCGGCTGGAACCGCCAGCCCCACGACTGCTACTACGGCAACATCAACCCGGACTGGGGTCTGCGGGGCGTGCCCGATGACAACCCCCGCCTCGACATCGACGACACCAACGGCGCCGGTCCCGAGAACATCAACCTCAACGACCCCGAGGACACCGATGCGGCGGGTGGCCCTTATCGCGTCGGCGTTATTTACTACCGCGCTGAGAACTTCTTGACCGGCGGCACCTATGGACCGAGCGAGGTGACCATGCGGATCTATATCGGTGGCGTCATCGCCTACGAGAACCCGGCCCCCAAGGTCATGCAGCGCACCGGCCAAATCTGGGAGGTCGCCCACATCTTGTGGAGTGACGCGACGGGCGGCCGGGTCCGCGAGGTCGATACGCTCCGCTGATTGAGGCATCGCCCCTGGAAGCGCCGCCCCCGGTTGGGCCGCCCGCGAGCCTGATTACCGAGGGCCGCGTCGATCGACTGGACCGGCGTGGCCGAGGGTGGGTTGTCACCCCCGAAGGCCGCGTCCCGGTCCCCGGCACCCTGCCCGGCGAGCGCGTCAAGCTCGCCATCACCGAGGACGCGCGCGGCCGTCGGCGTGGCCGAGTCTTGGAAGTCCTTGAGGCCTCGGCTGACCGGGTGGACCCAGCCTGCGTCCAGTTCGGGCAATGCCCCGGCTGCCCGCTCCGGCACGCCAGCCCCGAGTTCGAAGAGACCCACCACGCGCGGGTCGCGACTCAAGCTCTGCGGCTCGAGACCCTGCTTCAGGTGACGAGCCCGACGAGTCGAGACGGGTTCCGGAGCCGGGCCGTGGTGCGCGCCGGCCCTTCGGGCGATGGCCACTTCGTACTCGGACTCGGCGGCCTCGACGGCGACATGGTCGATCTCTCCGTCTGCCCGGCCCAGACCCCAGACTCCCGAGCCGCCCTCTCGACAGCCACGGCCCTCATGCTCGCGGCACGGCTCGAGGCCGACATCGAGACCGTCGCCGTGACCACGAGCATCGACGGCCGGCTCCGCTTGTCCTTCTGCCTGCGAACCGAGGACGGCCTCCTTCGCCTGAGGTCGGCTGTAGCCACTCTCCCGCCCGGCGTCTCGGTCACCGCCAAGGTCTCAGCCCCCCGCTCCCGTGACGCCGAATACGATGCCCAGGTCCTCGCAGGCGACCCCAGCGTCCTCTTCGAGGTCGACGGGAAGCCCTTCATCAGCCACCCGCCTTCTTGGGTTCCCCAGAGCCCGAAGACGGTCTCTCAGCTCAGGGCCGATGTCGTCGCCGCGCTCGATGCTCGCGGTTCGACTGTCCTGGAGATCGGCTGCGGCGTCGGCACCACCACCCGGGCGCTCGCCGAGGTCGCCGTCTCCGTGACGGCCATCGATCGCGAGCGGCAAGCGATCGCCGACGCCCGGCTCAACCTCGCGGGCTTCGGCAACGTCGACCTTCGTGTCGGCTTGGCCGCCCACGCCGTTCGCAAGCTCCTGTCGCGCGGCGCGAGGTTCGATCGCGCCCTCCTCCACGGGATGCGCTTGCCGTTCGGCCCCGAGGCCCTCCGGTTTCTGCCCGCGCTCGGCGTGAAACGTCTCGTCTATCTCGCCCCTTCCGCCAAGGCCCTCGACGCCGATCTCGAGGCTCTACCCGGCGCGCGTCTCACCTCGGCCGACGTCTTCGTCCAGATGCCCGGCACGAGTCACGCGCTCGTCCGGGCCGTCGTCGAGCTCGGCTAAGCGCCGCGTTGATCCGGGCCGTCGAAGGTGCGGTGGGTGCCCGCATAGAGGTCAAAACGCATGAGGCGACACTCGATCCCCCCGTTGTGCAGGACGAGTCGCGCCGTCGGCTTCAGCCCCAGCGCCTGCGCCAAGTCCGAGTCGGAGACGAGCGCGTAGGCCGTGTGGCCCGTGAAGCGTTGTTTGAGCACGTCCCCGAGCGCCTGATACAGGGGCCGCAGGCTCTCCACCTCGCCGAGCCGATGACCGTAAGGCGGGTTGATGACCACCACGCCGCCTTCCCCCCGCGGGGAGACCGCCCGAAGGTCCCTCGCCTCGAAGTCGATCTCATGAAAGACCGCGGCGCGCCGGGCGTTGCGTTTGGCGACCTCGATGACTCTGCCATCGACGTCCGAGCCCACGATGAGCCCCGGTCCGCGTGGGCTTACCCGCTCGTCAAGTTCATTGACGAATCGCTCGAACGCCACCGGATCGTGCCCCCGCCACTTCAGAAATGCGAAGCCTCTCCCGCCGGGCATCAGGCGCGCTCGGCCAGGCTGGAGGCCACGGGCGATCTGGGCGGCCTCGATGACAAACGTGCCTGCCCCGCAGCAAGGATCAAGGAGCGGCTCGCCTGGACGCCATCCCGAGAGGCGCAGAATGCCCGCCGCGAGGGTCTCACGGAGCGGCGCCGGTCCGGCCTCGGTCCTATAACCCCGCTGATGCAGACGCGCCCCCGAGGTATCAAGCGCGACGGTGACTTGATCGGAGACCAGCCGAATGGCGATCGGGACGTCGGGGTTCTCCTTGTCGACGCTGGGCCGGTTGCCCCGTTCGCTCCGGAGTCGGTCACAGACCGCATCTTTGACGACCTGACCGACGAAAGCCGAGTGCTTCATGGCGCTCGCTCCGGTGGTCACGTCGACGGCGATGGTGGCCCCGGGCGCGACATATCGATCCCAGTCGATGGCCGCGATCCCGTCGTAGAGCGCCTCTCTTTGGGTCGCCTCGAAGGGCTCCCCGATGACGTGAAGGACCCGGTTCGCGACCCGGCTCTGGAGGTTCGCGCGGTAGACGGCGTTGTGGTCCCCCCCGAAGGCCACGCCTCTCGAGCCCGGCACGGCGTCGGCGATACCAAGCTCAATCAGCTCTTGGGCGAGCGTGGGCTCGAGCCCCGCGTCACACGTCGCGTACAGCCTCACGCAGGCTCCTTCCGGGTCAGGCGCCAAGCCCGATGGATTCGACGGTCTCGAAAGTCCTCGGGGACCGTCCAGGTCGAGAGCTCCTCGAGGACCACCGGCCCGCACCGCCGCATCAGGGCGGCGGTCTCGAACCGGAACGGTCGGAAGTTCGTCGAGAAATAGACCACGCCCTTCGGCGCCAGGCGATCGAAGACGCGGCCGAGCAGCTCCAGGTGGTCCCGCTGCACGTCAAAGACGTTGGGCGTTCGTTTGCTGTTCGAGAACGTGGGCGGATCGACCATCACCAGATCGTAGGGCGCCTCGATCCGACGGTCGAACGACGAGAGAAACGAGAGCACGTCGCCCTGCACAAGCCGATGCTTCGAGATGTCCTGGCGGTTGAGCTCCAGGTTATCCCTCGCCCACCCCAGGTAGTTGGGGTTGAGATCGACGCTCGTCGACGACGACGCCCCCCCCGTCGCGGCATAGACCGTGAAAGCGCCCGTGTAGCAGAAGAGGTTGAGGAACCGCTTGCCCGCCGACGTCTCACCCACATGGCCGCGCAGGGGCCGATGGTCGAGGAAGAGGCCCGTGTCGAGATAGTCCTTAAGGTTGACGAAAAACTCGCGACCACCCTCCGTGACGACGAAGCGGTCATCTGAACGGTCGCGCCTCGCATATTGCGTGGCCCCGCGTTGCCGCTCGCGCTCCTTCCAGTAGACGGCTTCCGGCTCGACGGACATCACCGCGCAGACGGCCTGGGTCATCGCGGCGCGCCAGGCATCGTGCGCCTCGTCGGACATCGCGTCCGTATTGGGTCGGCTCCTCTCGGAGACGCAGACGCGATCCTCGTAGCGGTCGACTGTGAGCGGGACTTCAGGGATGTCGCGTTCGTAGACTCTGTAACAGGAGACCTGCTTGCGCTTGGCCCACTTGAGCCGGAGCGCGAGGTTCTTGCGGAGGCGATTCTCGAACATCGAGGCGGGCGAGGGGGGATCGGGCTGCGTCATAAGGGGGCGCATTCCACACGGCGCGACGGCATCCCGCAATGGCCGAGGCGCTTTCACGTTGCCTGCGATGAGCCGGGGCCCTAACGTGGGCGACCTTGCGACTGCTCCTTCGCTTCTGGCGCAAATACGCCTCAGCCTTCAGGCTCCATTACCTCTTCGGGATTGGCTTCCTCGTGGCGACCAACGCGCTCGCCGTGGCCATCCCCGGCTTCGTGCAATCCGCCGTGGACGCTTTGACCACCGGCACGCAGCGAGGGGTCGACGACGCCTCAAGTTGGGCACTCTGCATCATCGCCGCCGGCCTGGGGATCGTCGT